>REEG01000210.1 GCA_007695195.1 Gemmatimonadales bacterium
ACCAGGTCGGCGATCTTCCCGGGCTCCACCGAACCCAGCTCGTGGTCGTTCCCCAGGATCCGGGCGCCGTTCAGCGTCATGATCTGAAGGGACTCCACCGGCGAGAACCCGGCCTCGATGAGGAGCTCGTGGTTGCGCTGGTCGCCGAACCCGGGGAGCGCCCCTCCGTTGCCGGTGGCATCCACCCCGGCGGCCAGAAGTCCGCCCGCCTGGACGAAGGCCACCTCGAAGTCCTGAGCCCTCCGGAACACCTCGGGCATGATGGACCGGTCGGCGTTGGCCTCGATGGCCCTCCGGGTGTTCATGTACTCGGCGAACGCTTCAGGGGCCAGGATCCGCTCGGTGCGCTCTTCCAGCGGCGGGCGGCCCGGAACGGTGAGCTCATACACCGCCAGGGTGGAGGTCATGGCCACCCCATTCTCCACCATCTCGCGGATGGTGGTCTGTACTTCGGGGGAGTCCATCTCCAGATCCCGGAGCGAGTCCCGGAGCCCGGTGGGGCACTCGTCCGGCTCCCGACCCGGTACGAAGTCCGAGTTGGTGAAGAGCCCGTGCTCCAGATTATCGATCCCCAGCGCCACCGCCTCCCGGTACGAGACCGAACAGAGGTGCCCTGTAAACCCGAGCCCCCGGCTGTGGGCCTCCTGGATGGCGGCACCCAGCGCCTCCCCGGAAATGCGGGTGTAGGCCTTGAACCAGGTGGCCCCCTCCTCGGCCCAGTACGCCACCACCCGACGGGCGTCCTCGGCGGTCTCGACCCCCAGCATGTGCCCCGTCCCGCCCACACCGGTGAGGTACGGCCCGGTGATGTGCATGCGGGGACCGGGGATCCGCCCTTCGTCGATGCCCCGCATCATGCTGATCTCGCTGTAGGGCGAGGCGGCCCCGGTGGTACGGATGGTGGTGACTCCGCTCCCCAGGTAGAGGCGGGGAGCCGAGAAGTCGAGCTGGACGCTCCGGCCCGCGGTGGTGTAGAACGTGTGGTTGTGCATCCCGATGATCCCGGGGATCACCGTATGGCCGGGGAGGTCGTGGATCTCCGCCCCCTCCGGAACGTCCACCTCTCCCACTGCCCCCACGGCGGCAATGCGCCCGTCCCGGATCAGAACGGTCCGATCCGCCACAGGATCGGCTCCGGTACCGTCCACCACCGTGACACCGCGAAGGGCGATGACGGGAGCGTCGGCCACCACGAACTGCCGCACCTCCTGGGACATCTCCTGGGCTCGCTGCGCCAGAAGGGGCTGGGGGGCCAGCACCGACGCTATCGCCGCCAGGAGAAGGAGTGGGACAACCGCAAGGATGCCGGCCCGGGCGGCGCGGGGTGAGCGGTCACCTGGGATGGTTGGAATCATGGGGGCTTTCCGGCTGGAGGGGAGGCTGGGGTGCTCAGGGTCAACGACTCAGTCGCAGCGGTTCGGGCTCACTCCGGGTCCGACGGTGCATGGACGGAGGACGCTCCCACGTGGGCGTGCTCCCCGTGGGAGTCCGCCGCGTCCTCACCTCCCAGATGGACATCGCCCACATGGAAGACCGCCATCATCCCGGCTTCCAGGTGCTCCGAGATGTGGCAGTGGATCATCCACGGCCCGGGGTTGGTCATCTCAACCACAAGATCCACCGTGGAGCCCACCGGCACCAGTACCGTGTCCTTCCAGGCCAGGTGCTCCACCTCCTCCCCGTCCACCGCCGTCACCAGGAACCGCTGCCCGTGGAGGTGGATGGGATGATGCATGGGGTGGAGCCCGTTCCGGTCGTTCACCAGCCGGAGCTTCACCTCCTCTCCCACCTGGAAGCGCCAGTCGATCTCCATGTTCCGGTGCCCGGTCACCGCATCCCGAAGGCCCCATCGGGCCATGTCCCCGCTCACGAGCCAGTCCATGTCCGGCATGGTGCCCTCCCACTCCACCGGGGGCCGGTAGGTGGCCTCCCACCCCAGGAGGGGATCCAGGGGGAAGGGGAGATCTCCCACCTCCAACTCCAGGATCAGGGTGTGGTCCGGCGGGCGCGCCCGGTGACGCCGGGCCAGCGCTTCCACCTCCGCCACCAGGCCGGCGTCGCTCCGGGGTGCGGCAAACTCCCGTTCCCGCTCCGCCGCCTGCGCCACCGGCGGCCCTTCCACCCGAATGACCCCCAGGGTGTCTACCCGGGGAAAGAAGCGGGCCCCCAGGTGATCGAGCCCCTGCACCCGGTTCTCCAGCACCACCGTCCCCTCCCGGGGCAGGTGCAGCTCCACCGTCCATCGCTCGGCCGGCGCCACCACCGCACTCTCCACAT
The DNA here is from genome assembly GCA_007695195.1 of Gemmatimonadales bacterium. GTDB lineage: Bacteria > Gemmatimonadota > Gemmatimonadetes > Longimicrobiales > Gaopeijiaceae > PWLA01. The sequence continues at coordinate 2,278 of REEG01000210.1, forward strand.
GGACGCTCCGGGGGAGCACTCCCACGTCGGACCCCACGAGCCGGAGGGGAAGGGGGGCCGCGGGCCCCCCCGCCGAGAGGTTGTAGCTCCGGGTGGAGCTCACGTTCTGCAGGTGGAGGCGGAGGGTCTCACCGGCCCGGGCGGTGACCTCCCACCGGGGGGCACCATTCACGGTGAGCACATTCCCGAATCGCCCCATGATGGCGTGGATGGGGGCCTCCCTGCCGTACGGGACCGGACCCTCCGGGCCCACCAGGTGATCATCCAGCACCAGGACCACCTCCCGGTCTGCGGCGTCCGGGGTCGGGGGGCGCACCAGGATGGTGCCGGCCATCCCCATGTCCTGCATCACATCTTCCCGCAGATGGGGGTGGTACCAGAAGACGCCCTCGTCTGGGAAGTGCAGGTCGTAGTAGAAGCTCTCGCCCGGCGGGACGGGATCCTGGGTCACCCCCGGCACCCCGTCGGAGCGCCAGTCCAGCCGGAGACCGTGCCAGTGGACCGCCGCCGGGAGGGGCGTGTGGTTGCGGAAGACCACGTGAAGGGTGCTCCCCTGGTCCGCCTCGATGCGGGGTCCGGGGATCTGGCCGTTGAAGGCCCAGCCCGGCTCGGGGCTCCCATCCACCGTGCGGGTGACGGGACCGGCCTCCAGGACCAGCGTGTCCCCGTCGGCGACGCGGACCACTTCCGACGCCCGGGCCGACGGCGCTCCCAACTCGCCGGGGAGGAAGGGCGAGACTCGGGGCCGGAGCCGCATGATCTCGTGGGGCATGGAGACCTGCGGGTGCATGGCCGGAGCCCGCCACTGCGAGACGAGCCCCGCCGGGAGGGCCTCGGCGGGAACATGGTGGGGGTGAGCCGCCGGGTCGTGGAGGTGGGTCCGGGTCACATCATGCTGGTGGGGGTGGGCCCGGGCAGGGTCCGGGTCGTGGGCTCGGTCCGGATCGTGCCGATGCGCCTGGTCCTGCGGAGTCGCTGGGTGGTGGTGGTGCCCGTGGAGATCCCCATGCCCCTCCCCCGGCGTCATCTCCGCCAGGATCACCGGGATGTCGTGAGGACGGAGGATCATGGCCGGCGAGATGCCGCGAAGCATCAGAGGGCCGGTGCGTTCATCCACCGGAGCGGGCCCCTCCGCCGACACAAGGAAGAGGAAGGTGTTGAAGCCACCCACGTCCAGCCGACTCCGGCCTTCCTCCACCTCTCCCAGCGCCACCATGGGCGACAGGGTGGGGGGCGTGATCCACGCCACATACCGGGTGTAGGGCCCCAGTTCACCCGGGTCCGGCAGCCCCTCCGCCTCCACCTCGAAGCGGAAGAGATGCACGCCGTTCCGGTCCACGGCGGTGCCGAAGGGAGTGGGGGCCGGGAGGAGGCGGACCCACCCGGAGGCTTCGGGGGCCGCCGTTCCCGGGTACAGACGGATGCACCGATCCTCCGGCGAGGGGAGCCCCTGGAGGGCGTGCTCCCGCCGGTCCAGGTCGCAGGGGAAGGACTCCGCCGCGGCGGGCGTCCCGGCGCCGGCCCCGGGCGCCCCCTGCGCCGCAGCCCCCGGGGGAAGGCCCAGGGCTGTCCCCGCCCCCAGGGCCGCCGCCACCAGCATTCCCGCCCACGGCCCCGGGGTCGTCATGGCCGCCCCGTCACTCCTCGATGGCCGCGATAACCGCCGCGATGAAGTCGTTGAGGGGCCGACCCTGGATCCAGCGAACCACCACCACCAGGTCGTTGTCCGGGTCCACGTAGACGATGTTGTTCCCGGCGCCCACATGGCGGTGCGCCGAGGTGGGGGCGGCGGGGAGATCTTCCCCGTCCAGGTTCAGGAAGTAGTTCATGAACCCGTAGCGGGGGTTCGCCTCACCGGGCGTCCGGGCCTGCTCGAGCCACGCCTCCGAGAGGATCCGCTCGCCGGCCCACTCGCCGTTCCGGAGGTGGAGGAGGCCGAAGCGGGCCATGTCCCGGGCGCTGATGAACATTCCGCCGCCCCAGTGGGCGCCTCCGCTCACCGACTGCACCCGGGCTCCGTCCAGTTGCACCCAGGAGTTCTCGTATCCCGTCCAGCGCCAGGTGGGCGAGGCCCCGATGGGATCCATGAGGTGCTCCCGCATGATCCGGGGAAGGGGTTCCCGCCAGACGTTGAGGGCCGCCAGCGCCAACAGGTTCACCCGTACGTCGTTGTACTCGTAGACGGTGCCGGGCTCGTGGCGCTCCCGGGTGAGCCAACTGTCCGGATCCTGGGAGGGACGGTCGGCCCAGTCGGGTTTGCACCAGAGCATCCCCTCCCAGTCCGACGTCTGGCGAAGGAGGTGATCCCAGGTGATCCTCGACGCATGCTCCCCGGCGAAGGGCTCGAAGGGCGCCGGAACGGCGGGGAAGGCCTCCTGGGGCTGCCGGGGCGCCACGCACTCGGGCCGGTCCACCTCGATGGGCCCCATGAGGCGGGCCACCGGTTCGTGGAGGTCCGGGATCAGCCCCCGATCCCAGGCCAGCCCCACCGCGGCGCTGAGGAAGCTCTTGGTGACGCTGAAGGTGTTGTCCACCCGGTGCGGCTCACCCCATTCGGCCACGATGTAGCCGTTCCGGACCACCACGGCGGTGGGCTCACCCCGGGTCATGAAGGCGCCCACCTGCTCACCGAAGGGCTCCCGGGCGAAGCTCCGCTGGTGGGCCAGGGAGAGGTCGCGGGGCGCCGTGCTCTGCCCCTCCAGGTGGATGCGCCGGGCCTCTTCCAGCCGCTCGGCGCTCATCCCCACCGTGGCCGGGTCCACCACCTCCCACGCGCCGGCCGGTGGGAAGTACGGGGCGGCAGGCGACTGGGCCTCCGCCGGGGGCGCCAACAGGAGTGCCGCAGCGAAGACCGCCAGGACGGCCCTCATGCATCGTCTCCCTGCAGGAGGCCGGCCAGCGCCTCGCCCAGGTGCTCACGCATGAGCTCTCGGTACCACTCCGAATCGGTGAGCCCGCCGTCGCGCTGGAAGAAGGCCTCCATGGGCTCAGACCAGTCGGAGGAGTGGGGCATGATGACGCCGAACTGCTCCGAGGCGTCATCCCCCACCGCGTGACGGCGGAGGGGTGCCCCCTCTTCCACCGCCCGCCAGTAGTTGTAGACGTCGATGTAGCCGAAGTACCCATCGCCGGAGGCCACGGCCCCCACAAGTTGATCGTTGGTGGAGATGGTCATGGTGGGCATATCGGGGAAGTGGCGGTCCCGGACGTCTTCCATCCGGACTTCGTGGAGGGTGCCGGTGTACATGAGGCCGGTGAGCTCACCAAAGGCCTCGGAAATCTCCTCCATGGCTTCGAGCTCCGGCACGTCCTCGTGGGTCATGAGGATGGCCACATTGTCCAGATAGGGCGGGGAGAAGTTCAGTTCCCCGCGTCGGGGCTCGGTGATGGTCACGTTTCCGATCCCGAACACCCCGCCCTCCGAGTACCGGACCCGTTGGTAGAAGGTGGGCCAGTGTCCTTCCTCCTGGAACCGGACCGTGGCGGCAATGCCGTACTCCGCCTCCAGAAAGCGCCCGAACTCCCGGAGAAGCTCCACCGTCACCCCGGTGAGGCGGCCGTCCTCGTCGGTCCCGGCGAACCCGCCGGAGGCCACATAGAGGACCTGGATCTCCGCTTCGCCCGCATCCCGCGCCTCGGCGAAGGTGGGAGCGGAGAGGGGATCGATCCCGTTGGGCACCGCCGCCTGGCCCTCGGCGGCCGGCTCGCCGGCGGGACTCAACCGGTCCATGTCGTCCGGGTCCTCGCACCCCGTCAGAGCCAGGGCCACCGGGGCCATGAGAAGAAGAGTCAGGGCTCGACCGAGCCACATTCCAGAGCGATTCATGCCGCTTCTCCCAGATTCCGACGGATGAGGGCTTCGGGGTCCGGTTCCCGGCCCATGAAGGCACGGAAGAGGGCGTCGGGCTCGTCCCGGTCCCCGGCCGAAAGGATGGTCTCCAGCAAGCGGGTGCCGGTCTCCCGGTCGAAGAGACCCCGCTCCAGGAAGCGGGTGAACAGGTCCGCCTCCATGACCTCGGACCACAGGTACGAATAGTACGAGGCGGCATACCCACCCGAGAAGAGGTGGAGGAACGAGGGAAGCGGGTGGGCGGCGGCAAATTCCTCGTCCGGCGAATAGGGGAGGAGGAGCTCCGTCACCCAGTCCACCGGATCCCCGTCCTCTTCCACATCGAAGGAGGTGTGGAGCGCCAGGTCCAGGAGTCCGAAGGTGAGCTGACGCATCTGGGCCCATCCCCCCAGGAAGCGCCGGGCCCGGACCATGCGGGTGTGGAGCTGGTCGGGGAGTGGCTCGCCCGTTTCCCAGTGCCCCGAGATGAGATCCAGCGCCTCCCGCTCCCACGTCCAGTTCTCCATGAGCTGCGAGGGCACTTCCACCCAGTCCCAGGCCACGTGGATCCCGCCCCGGGAGGGGATGGGGACCCGGGAGGTGCAGTGGTGCAGGAGGTGGCCGAACTCGTGGAAGAGGGTCTCCACATCCCGGTGGGTGAGGAGCGCGGGCCGGCCTCCGGTGGGAGGCGGGAAGTTGGCGCAGATCACCCCCAGATGGGGAGAGAGCCGACCCTCCCGGTCCGGCAGTCCGTGGATGAAGTCGTTCATCCACGCCCCCTGGCGCTTCTCCGGCCGGGGGAAGAAGTCGGCGTAGAAGGCGCCCACCAGGCCGTCGTCCTCGCCGCGGATCTCGTAGTAGCGCACGTCGGGGTGCCAGACCTCGTCGCGCTCCACCGCCGTCACCTGGAGCCCGAAGAGGCGGGTGGTGAGGGCGAACATCCCCTCCACCACCCGTTCCAGGGGGAAGTAGGGACGGAGCTCTTCCTCGTCCAGCTCGTAGCGCTCCTTGCGGAGCTCCTCGGCCAGGAACGACACGTCCCAAGGGCGCAGGGCGTCCAACTCCCGCTCCTCCCCCGCCTCCCGCAGGATCTCCAGGTCCCGCTCCCAGTAGGGGCGGGTGCGCTCCATCATCCCGGCGACGAAGCTCCGGGCGCCCTCCCCGGTCCGGGCCATCTGCTCTTCCAGGCGGAAGTCGGGGAAGTCCGGGTAGCCCAGGAGGCGCGCCTTCTCCTGCCGGAGCTCCAGGATGCGGGGGATGAGTGGACGGTTGTCCCAGGGTTCTTCCCGGCCCCGGGCCAGGTAGGCTTCATGGACGTGGTGCCGGAGCTCCCGGGATCGCGCGTGCTTCAGCACCGCCTGCACCGCCGGGGCGTCCAGGGTGAGGAGCCACCCGTCCAGCTCCTTGTCCCGGGCGGCGCGCTGGAAGCGCTCCAGGGCGTCGGCGGGGATCCCCGCCATCTCGGCCTCATCGGTGACGTGATGGGACCACGCGGCGGTGGCGTCCAGGACGTTCTCGCTGAAGCGCTGCTGGATCTGGGCCAGCTCCACCTGAATGGCCTCCAGCCGCTCCCGCCCTTCAGGCGGGAGGTCGGCTCCGGCTCGCTGGAAGTCCCGGATCGTCTTGGTGAGGTGCCGCCGGGCCAGATCGTCGAGTCCGTCGTCGCCGGCCTCCCGGGCCGCCTCCACCACATCAGCGTAGGCCCGGAGGCGGGCCCAGAGCCCCTCGTGGAGGAAGATCCGCGTCCAGAAGCTGGAAACCTCGGGGAGCACCTCGCTCCATGCCTCCCGGAGCTCGGGGCTTTCCTTCACCGCCAGGAGGTGGTGGACGGGGGTCGTCCCCTCCGCCACCCGCCGGGTGAGTTCGTCCAGGCGCCCCAGGGTATTCTCCCAGCTCGGGGGGGACGTGTCCGCAGCCAGGGCGTCGACCTCTTCCTCCGCCACCCGGATGAGTGCTCGGATGCCCGGGACCACATGGTCCGCCGTGATGCGGTGGAAGGGGATGCGGAAGGACGCATCCAGGAGGGGGTTGGGATCGGTGTGCGTGTCGGTGGTGGTCATGGCGCCGGAGAGAAGGTTCAGGATTCGGCCAGGAGGTGGCTGAAGCGGCGGCGGGCGGTCTGCACCTTCGGGTCCACCACCAGCCGGCAGTAGGCCTGCCGGGGATTCCGGTCATAGTAGCGGTGGTGCTCCCGCTCCGCCGGGTGGAAGACCTCGAAGGGGACCAGCTCCGTCACGATGGGGGCGCTCCACCCTTCGGCCTCCTCGGCCATGACCTCCCGGGCGGTGTCGGCCTGGGCTCGGTCGTGGTGGAGGATGATGGAGCGGTACTGGGGACCCACATCGGCCCCCTGACGGTTCGGGGTCGTGGGATCGTGGATGGCGAAGAACACCTCCAGGAGCTGCCGGAAGGTGACGACCTGCGGGTCGAAGGTGATCTGCACCACCTCGGCGTGGCCGGTGGTGCCCCGGCAGACCTCCCGGTACGTGGGCCGCGGGTGATGGCCCCCTGCGTACCCCGAGACCACATCGTGGACGCCGCGGATCCGCTGGAAGACCGCCTCCAGGCACCAGAAGCATCCGCCGCCCAGGGTGGCGACGGCCGGTGGAGCGTGCTCGCCGCCCTCGCGATTCCGGGCGTCGGGACCCGAGGCCGCATCGGGGCCCGAGCGGGCGTCGGGAGTGTCGGGGGTGCCTGTCATGATCTTCCTCGTGGATTCAGCACCGCGGGGCCGCCGGCGCCGTGTGGACTTCGGTTCGATGGCTCAACTCCGGGTCATCCGGATCCGGCCGGGACCCAGGACTTCCTTCAGTTCACCCAGGAGGCGGGGGGAAGGATCCACCGTGAGGGAGCGGGAGCGGAGGCGCGCCTCGAGCCCACCCCCATTGGCCAGATGCACCTCCAGCGGCGCCCGGCCCAGGTTGTTCTCCATGACCTTCCGGGCTCGCTGTACCTCTTCGTCGGAGAACCCTTCGCCCGGGTCCACGGCGATGGCCAGCGCCACCCGACCGCTCCGGGCCACCGATTCCAGCGTCTCGGTGTCGTCCAGGAAGATGGGGGGATCCTCCTCGTCCCGTTCCCGTCCCGAGACCTTCCCCCGGATCAGGACCACGGCGTCCTGCTCCAGCACCTCCTTGCAGCGCTGCCAGGTGTCGCGGAAGGCCAGGATGGTGGCGGTGCCGTGGAAGTCCTCCACGGTGATCTTCCCCCACTCCGTATTGTCCCGGCGGGAGAGCTGCCGGGCCACCTTGGTGACGACGCAGGCGAACTCCACATCCTCTCCGGCGAACTCGGCGAGGTTGGCCGAGTTGGCCGGTCCAAAGGCCCGGACCAGCTCCTGGTGCCGATCCAGGGGGTGGCCGGAGATGAAGAATCCCAGCGCCTCCTTCTCCCGGGTGAGGCGGTCCTGCTCAGGCCACTCAGGCACTTCGGGGAGGGTGGGGTCCGGGCGCTCCACCCCGCCCAGCGCCGCGTCGAAGAGGGAGGCCTGGCCTGCGGCAAGCTCGGCGGCTCGGGCCTGCACCTCACCGTAGGCCGTGTCGAGTCCGGCCAGGAGCTGGGCCCGGTGGCCGAACCCGTCCAGGGCGCCGGCGGTGATGAGGGCCTCGCACGCCCGCTTGTTCAGGGCCCGGAGGTCGATGCGCTCCAGGAAGTCGAAGAGGGTGGTGAAGGGCCCCCCTTCCTCCCGCGCCTCCAGGATGGAGTGGACGGCGCCGGCCCCCACGCCCCGCACGGCACCGAGCCCGAAGCGGATCCGGCGGCCGTCGGTGACGGTGAACTTCCACCCCGATTCGTTCACATGGGGCGGAAGGACCACCACCTCCTCCTCCAGGTGGGGGAGGTGGCGGGGCAGGTCCCGGCACTCGCCGATGTACTTCACCACGTCGTCGGTCTTGTCCAGCACCGAAGACAGGAGGGCCGCCATGAACTCGGCCGGGTAGTGGGTCTTGAGCCAGGCGGTGTGGTACGAGAGGAGGGAGTAGGCGGCGGAGTGGGAGCGGTTGAAGCCGTACCGACCGAAGGTCTCGATCTGCTCCGCCAGGTCCTCGGCCAGGCGCCGGTCCACCCCCCGCTCCACCGACCGCTCCACGAAGCGCCCCAGCTCCTTCTTGATGAGCTCGGCGATCTTCTTTCCCACCGCCTTCCGGAGCACGTCGGCTTCGGCCAGGGAGAAGCCCGCCAGGATGTTGGCGATGCGCATCACCTGCTCCTGGTAGACGATGACCCCGTAGGTGGGCTCCAGGGTCTGCTCCAGGTCGGTGTGGGGGTAGGTGACCGATTCCTTCCCCAGCTTCCGGCGGATGTACACGTCGGTCATCCCTGAGTCCAATGGCCCCGGCCGGATGAGGGCATTGGTGGCCACCAGGTCCTCGAAGCGGTCGCAGCGCATGGCCCGAAGCTTCTCGGTGGCCAGATTGGACTCGAACTGGAAGACGCCGGAGGTGCCGCCCCGGGCCAGCATCCGGTAGACCTCCGGGTCGTCCATGGGCACGTCGTCCATGGACGCGTAGACCTTCCCGGTGCGGGGGTGGCGGAGTTCACCCACCCGGGCCCGGACCATCTCCACCGCGTCGGCGATGACGGTGAGGGTCTTGAGGCCCAGGAAGTCCATCTTGAGCATCCCGGCGTCT
>REEG01000218.1 GCA_007695195.1 Gemmatimonadales bacterium
GCTTCGCACTTCGAACTCCCGGCCCCCATCCGGACGCTGGTGGAGGGGAACTGACCGCACCCGGAGTACGGACCCCTCCACCTGATTTTCACGGCCCCCTGGATTATTTTCCAGATACGGGTCGGGAATGGATGGAGCTCGGTCCGTACTCCGGTCACCCGCCGGGCACCGGGGTACCACATCCTCCGTCCAGGAGGGAGCTCCCATGCCTCGCCATGGGCCCGGGTCGGCAACCTGGCTGGTCCGTCCTCTGATACTTCTGGCGGTTCTCCTTCTGCTCCCCTCCCTCTCCGCATGCGGCGACGACGAGCGCCCTGGCCCTCCGCCTCAGGAACTCCCCGGGATCTGGGTCGCCACCGAATCCGAGTTCGTGAGCCGCAGCCCACCGGCCCGGACGGTGGAGATCGTATCCCTTGGTGGGTCGGTCCTACTCTTTCTTCGCCCCGACGGAACCTTCGCCCTGGACCTCACGGCCCCAGGAGCGCCGGCACCCTGGCGCAGGGAGGGCATCTGGATCGACGACTGGGACGTACTCCGCCTTGAGTACACAGTGGGGGGTGGAGGGGTGAACGAGTTCGACATGCGCTACAGGGACAACGTCCTCAGCCTCAGGGGAGCCGACAGTTTCTACGACTTCGGTACCGGAGGCGAAGATGCCAGGTGGAATCTCCTCATGGTGAAGCAGCCATCGCAGTAATTCGCAGCGGAACGCACGTGTAGCCCGCAGAGGCGGCCTGGATATTCTCCCCCCCGGGCACTTGCCCCCCCGTACCTGAGGCGGACCTTTATGGGCTTGCTCAGGCTCCTCGGGGCTTGGCTGGACCCGGAGGCCACCAATCAGTATGGGAGAGTGCAACGTGACCGTGATGGAACGCGCCGAAACTACGGACAGGGCGGAAGGGGAGTGGCGGCAGGTAATGAGCGACCCCGCCCCCGCCTTCGAACCGTGGGCTCCGTGGGTCGAGAGCCTCCAACTCTGGGGCCAGGCCAACCCCGGATGGGCTACCGGGCTGGCCCTCCTGGGCGTCTTCCTGGCCGGAGTGGTCCTTCTCCGGGTGGTGCAGCACTACATCCTGCGCTTCGTGGAGTATGTGGCGCGGCAGACACCGGCCCAGTGGGATCAGGCCCTCTTCGATGCCCGCTTCCCCCAGCGGCTTTCGTGGGGGCTGCCGCTCCTGGTGTGGTACTTCGGACTGCTGGTGGTCCCCTACCTGCCCGAGACCCCGCTGGACATTCTCCGGCGCGTGTTTCTGGCCAGCATGATCCTGGTGGTGATCCGCGCCTTCGATGCCTTCCTGGACGGCGTCAACCGGATCTACATCCAGAATCCCCGGGCCCGGGAGCGGCCCATCAAGGGCTTCCTGCAACTGGCCAATGTGGTGGCCCATCTGGCGGGGATCATCATCATCGTGTCCATCCTCATGGACCGGAATCCTGCCATCTTCCTGGGCGGGCTCGGGGCCATGACGGCGGTCCTCCTCCTGGTCTTCCGCGACACTCTCCTCTCGCTGGTGGCCGGAATCCAGATCACCACCAACGATACGCTCCGAACCGGCGACTGGATCGAGATGCCCCAGTTCCAGGCCGACGGCGACGTGGTGGACATCGCCCTGAACACCATCACGGTACAGAACTGGGACCGGACCCTCACCTACATCCCCACCCACAAGTTCCTGGAGCACTCGTTCCGGAACTGGCGTGGGATGACCCAGTCCGGGGGACGCCGCATCAAGCGCTCCATCTACCTGGACCAGAATAGTGTGCGCTTCCTCACCGACGAGGAGATCGAACGGCTTGGGAATTGGTCCCTCCTGAAGGACTACATGGAACGGAAGCGTCAGGAGGTCGAGGCCTTCAACCGAGCGCATCCGGAACGGGAAGGACTCATCCCCCACCGCCGCCGCCTCACCAACCTCGGGACCTTCCGGGCCTACCTCACCGAGTACATCCGCACCCACCCCAACATCCACCCGGACCTTCCGCATATGGTGCGACAGATGCCCCCGGGCCCCGACGGCATCCCCATGGAGATCTACGGATTCAGCAACGACGTGCGCTGGGTCATGTACGAGGGCATCCAGGGCGACATCTTCGACCACATCCTGGCCACCATCCCCGAGTTCGGACTCCGGGTGTTCCAGAAGCCCACCGGAGCCGACCTTGCGGGGGCGGTGGGGCCGGCGCGGGGGAACGGTCGGGGACCGGAGGCTGGGGCACACCGCCCGGTGGGAGAGAGGCTGAGCCAGTCCGGAGGCGGAGTCGCTTCGGGCTAACGCTCCAGTCGCGCCAGGTGATCGCGGATCTCCCGGAGGAGCGCCAGCACCTCAGGGTCGGCGGCCGCCGCGCCGCTTCCGAGGCCCGAGCCCCCTATGGCTGAGGGGGCCGGTCCCACCCCTTCCCGGCCCCCGGCCCTCCCTGCCGCCGCCTCCTGGCCACCGTCCACCGCCGCCGGGAGGGTACCGGCCCCTGAGTCTCCATCGGAGATCCGGTCTCGCTGCTCCAGGATCCGGTCGCGGAAACCGTCAGGGTCGCCGACCCCCACCAGATTGACGAGCCCCATGGCCCCGGATACCTGACCGGCGGTCTCCACCCGGAGCCCCTTCACCCCATACCTCCGCATGATGGGACCTTCCAGGAGCGCCACATCGGTGATCTTCTCCAGGGGAATGGACTTCTCCTGCCGATTCCAGACGCCCAGGCGAACCACCAGATCCCGACGGGTGAGGATCACTTCCAGACTGTCGTAGAACTTCTTCTGGTACCAGCGGGTGAAGGGATAGATGAGAGGAAGAAGGGGGATCCCGAAGAGACTCGTCACCACAATGAGGGTCGTGACGGCGGTCTTGTAGCGGGCTCCGGACTCCTTCAGAATCTCCGGGACATGGAGGATGCGGATCTGGCGGGACATGGGATCTCGGCGTCGGAGCAGGTAGACGGTGAATGAAAGGAAGCAAGCATATCTCCGCCCCCCTGCCCACGCACGCCCCCCCACGCATGCTCCCCACGCACGCTCCCCACGCACGCTCCCCACGGCGAGCCCATCCCACGGTCTCCTCGGCACCGACGCCCGGGGTTGATGGTGCCTCCAGCCGCCCCTCAGCGTTCGCACTTGGATGCTGTTGGGGAAGCATGAAGCTCCTGGAAGGTGCCACTCCCATGCGACCACCCCCCAACACGGTGCAAGAACAAACGCCTAGGGGTGCAATCCCAGGGGTGCGCACCGTTGAGTCGGAATTGCATCGCCCTCCCGGTGCGCCGAGATTGGAACGCCTCAAGGACGGTGAAGGGTGCGATTCACCGTCCTCGCTCTGGATGCGGAACCCCTTGCCAGGAGTCATCGGATGAATCCCCGTCGTGCCCTGCCCCTTCTCGCCTTCCTCCTTCTTCCCCTGGTGGCCTCCTTCGGGGTACCGGGCACAGCCCTGGGGGCTGCCCCGGCCACTGACGACCCGGACCGGGTGGGGTACTACCACTCCCCAACACTTCACGGCGAGACGCTGGTCTTCGTGTCGGAGGGCGACCTGTGGGCGGTTTCCGCCTCGGGCGGAACGGCGCGACGTCTCACGAGCCACGCCACCGCCGAGTCCGAGCCCCATCTCTCGCCGGACGGACAGACGGTGGCCTTCACGGCACGCTATGACGGTGCTCCCGATGTCTGGGTCATGCCCCTGGAAGGAGGGCCGGCCCAGCGTCTGACCTGGGAAGGCGATGGGGTGGAGGTGCAGGGGTGGACGCCTGACGGGGAGGTCGTCTACGCCACCGGGGCGGCGGTGGGACCGAGCTGGTTCCGCCTCCTCCGCACCGTGGACCCGGAGACGGGGGCCATCACCGAGATCCCCCTGGCCGACGCTCGGCAGGGAGCGTTCGACGGGGCCGGCACCCTCTTCTTCACCCGCTTCGGGTTGGACCTCACCGGCGATAACGCCCGGGAGTACCGGGGCGGGACCATGGCCCAGCTCTGGCGCTTCGATCTGGAGGGGGGAAGCGAGGCGATCCGGCTCGCGGCGGACCGGGAGGCGAACCTCACGCGCCCCATGTACTGGGATGGGCACCTCTACCTGGTGAGCGACGAGGACGGCCTCTTCAACCTCTGGCGCATGAACCCCGACGGGAGCGGGGCCGAGCCTCTCACGGAGCACCGGGACTTCGAGGTGCGCGGCGCCACCCTCTCCGCCGATGGGCGCATCACCTACCAGCACGGCGCCGACCTCCGCATCTACGACATCGCCACCGGTACGGATCGGGTGGTGTCCATCGAACTGGGGTCGGACCGGAGCCGCACCCGCATCCGGTGGCTCGATTCGCCGCTGGACTACCTGGACTCCTCCTCCCTCTCCCCTGACGCCCAGCGGGTTGCCCTGACAGCTCGGGGACACCTGGCACTGGCGGGGACCGGGGAGATCCGCCGCATCGAGATCCCCCTGCCGGAGGCGAGCCGGGCCCGGGAGGCCGTGGTCTCGCCGGACGGAGACTGGGTCTACGCCTTCGTGGACGCCGAGGGCGAGCAGGAGATCTGGCGCTTCCCCGCCGACGGACGCGGCTCCGGCGAGGCGCTCACCAGCGACGGCGCCGGCCACCGCACCGGAATGTACGTCTCCCCCGACGGCCAACGGATCGCCCACACCGACCGGCGGGGCAACCTCTGGCTCCTGGATCTGGAGAGCCGGGAGAACCGGCGCATCGATGGAGCCCGGGGGATGTCGTACCGGGATGTGGTGTGGTCACCGGACTCCCGGGCCCTGGCGGTGGTCCGCCCAGACTCTCCCATGCGGCGCCCCCAGCTCGTGCTTCTGGAGCTGGAGAGCGGCGAGGCCCACACCCTCACCTCCGACCGGTATGAGAGCTATTCGCCGGCCTTCACCCCCGACGGCCGCTGGCTCTTCTTCCTCTCGGACCGGCACTTCTCTCCCACCCCCGGTGGCCCCTGGGGCGACCGGAACCTGGGCCCCCTCTTCGACCGCCGCACCCGGATCTACGGGCTGGCGCTTCAGCCCGATGCCTCCTTCCCCCTGACGCCCCGCACCGAGCTGACGCCACGGGGCGGAGAGGCCAGGGAGAGTGGTTCGCCGGGTCCGGGTGGCGGTGGGAACCCGGGGGCCAGTGGAGCGGTGGACGGTGACGTCGCCGGAGGAGGGAACGGGTCGGGCGGGAATGACCTCCCGGCCATCGTCTACTCCGGTCTGGCGGAGCGCCTCCATGAGGTGCCCGTGGCGCCTGGAAACTACTCGGGGCTCCTGGCCACCGGGTCCCGCCTGTACTTCTTCGATCGGGTGACGGGGCAGGCCGGCCCGCCGTCGCTCCAGCGGGTGGACTTCGGGCCCGACACCCCCCGGGTCGAGACCTTCGCCGAGGGGATCACCCAGGCCCAGCTCTCCGGCGACCGGTCGCGCCTCCTGGTGCGCCGCAGTCAGGGCGGCGAGCTCCTCATCGTCCCCGCCGGGGCGCAGCTCCCCTCGGAGCTTCGGGAAGCCCGGGTGCGCCTGGGCGGCTGGCGGCTGGCCGTGGACCCGCGCCAGGAGTGGCGCCAGATGTATGTGGACGCCTGGCGGATGCAGCGGGACTTCCTCTTCGACCCGGAGATGCGGGGGCAGGACTGGGAGGCGGTCCGGGACAAGTACGCCTTCATGGTGGACCGCATCGGGGACCGCCGGGAGCTGGACGACGTCCTGGCACAGATGGTGGCCGAGCTCAGTGTGCTCCACTCCCAGGTCCGGGGCGGTGACTACACGTCGAACCCCGAGGAGGGGCGCCCGTCCTTCCTGGGCGGCACCTTCACGTGGGAGGAAGGGGGAGCGCGCATCGAGCACATCTACCGCACCGATCCCGAACTCCCGTCGGAGCGCTCACCGCTGGCCCGGCCAGGGGTGGAGCTCAGGGCCGGCGACGTCATCACCGCCATCAACGGCCGGGCCATTCGGAGCGCCGCCGATATGGAACGCGCCCTCTCCCACCAGGCCGGCGAACAGGTGCGCCTGGACTACATCCGGGACGGGGAGGAAGGGAGCGTGGTGACCCACCCGGTGGCCGGAGGGCGCGACGCCGCTCTCCGCTACAGCGACTGGGTCATGGGCCGCCGGGAGGCGGTGGACGCTGCGGCAGACGGGCGCATCGGCTACCTCCACCTCCGGGCCATGGGCGCCGGGGACATGGCCGACTTCGCCCGGGAGTTCTACGCCAACATCGACCGGGAGGGGCTCATCATCGACGTCCGCCGGAACCGGGGCGGAAATATCGACTCGTGGATCATCGAGAAGCTCCTGCGGCGGGCCTGGTCGTTCTGGGAGCCGCCCGGCCAGGACCCGTACTGGAACATGCAGCAGACCTTCCGGGGGCACCTGGTGGTCCTCATGGACCCCCTCACCTACTCCGACGGGGAGACCTTCTCGGCGGGGGTGAAGGCGCTTGAGCTGGGCCCGCTGGTGGGCGAGCGGACCTCCGGGGCCGGTGTCTGGCTCAGCAACAACAACCTCCTGGTGGATCGGGGGATCTCCCGGTCCCCGCAGACGCCCCAGTTCGGCGCCGACGGGCGGTGGATCATCGAAGGGTTCGGGGTGGAGCCGGATATCCGGGTGGACAACCTCCCCCACGCCACCTGGCGGGGCGAGGACGCCCAGCTCCAGCGGGCCATTCGGGAGCTCCTGGAAACGCTGGAGGCCCACCCCGTGGAGCAGCCGCCGGCGGAGCCCATCGCTCCGGCGGGCACCCCCGCCCGGGATTGAGTTGCCGCCGGCAAGCGAGGCCCTCCCCACGGGACGTGAACCGTGGGGAGGGCTTCTGCGTTTTCCCCTGCGGCGTGGACCCCTCCCCTCCTCCTGGACGGTGGATCCCCCGAGTAGTCCTGCTTAGCTTTCCCACCACGCTCGACCACTGTTGTCCCTGACGTGCGGCCACAGTTATCCGCATGGGGATCGGGGCTCGTGTCCGGGCGGTCTCGCCGGCCGCTCCCCCGTCACTCCGGTCCTTCCTTTCCGGCTTGCCCTCATCCGCCATGGCTCCGCTCGACTCGCCCTCCGCTGCCCTGTCCATCTCGCCGGATCGCCCTGCCCGGCTGGCCCCCCACCCTCCCGAACGCAATCCGGGGATCCCCCTGGACCTGGACTGGGTCCGGAGTCTCCAGGTGAACCGGAGCGCCGTGGAGCGCCGGGCGGCGAGTCTCACCGCGCGACGAAGCGTGAAGAAGGAGTGGCAGGCGGCGTGGCTCCTGAGGGCCATCACCCTCATGGACCTCACCACCCTGGCCGGCGACGACACGGCGTCCAATGTGCGGCGGCTCTCGGCCAAAGCCCGGAGCCCTGTCCGCCCGGACCTGCTGGAGGCGCTTGGAGCCGCCGACCTCCCCATCCGCACCGCCGCCGTGTGCGTGTACCACCACTGGGTACCCACCGCCGTGGAGGCGCTGGAGGGCAGCGGGATCCCGGTGGCCGCCGTCTCCACCGGCTTCCCCCACGGCCTCTCGCCCTTCCCCCAGCGCCTGGCCGAGATCGAGGCGTCGGTGGCGGCGGGCGCCCGGGAGATCGACATCGTCATCACCCGGGCCCATGCCCTGGGCGGGGACTGGGAGGCGCTCTTTGACGAGGTGCGCCGCTTCCGGGAAGCGTCTGGTGAGGCCCACCTGAAGGCGATCCTGGCCACCGGAGAGCTCTCGACCCTCACCAATGTGGCCCGGGCCAGCCTGGTGGCCATGATGGCGGGAGCCGACTTCGTGAAGACCTCCACCGGAAAGGAATCGGTGAACGCCGTGCTCCCCGTGGGCCTGGTCATGGCCCGCACCATCCGGGACTACCTTGAGCGGACGGGCCACGAGGTCGGGTTCAAGCCCGCCGGCGGAATCCGCTCGGCCAAGGATGCGCTGGCCTGGATGATCCTCATGAAGGAAGAGCTGGGGAATCGCTGGCTGGATCCCCACCTCTTCCGTTTCGGCGCGTCGTCGCTCCTGGCCGACATCGAGCGCCAGCTCGAGCATCAGGCCACCGGACGCTACTCGGCCCACTACCGCCACCCCATGGCCTGACCTCAGGCCCCCGGACCCGCTCGTCGCCTTCCCATCCAACTCCATCCGTCATGCCTTCCGTCGCCGATATCTTCCGCACCCCCGAGTACGGTCCCGCCCCGGAGAGCCCCGCGCCGGCCCTGGACTGGCTCGAGGCCCACAATCGCAGCTTCGGTCACTTCATCGCCGGGGAGTGGACCGGGTTCCCTTCCCCGGACGAGGCTGAGAGCGGGTCGGCGGGGAAGACCGGCGGTGACCCCGCCGGCACCTTCGAGACCCGGAACCCGGCCACCGGCGAGCTTCTGGCTCAGGTGACGCAGGGCACGGAGGCCCATGTGGCCGCGGCGGTGGCCGCCGCCCGGGACGCCCTGCCGGGCTGGCAGGCGCTGGGCGGTCAGGGGAGGGCTCGGATCCTCTACGCTCTGGCCCGGGGGATCCAGAAGCACAGCCGCCTCTTCGCCGTCCTGGAATCCCTGGACAACGGGAAGCCCATCCGGGAGAGCCGGGATCTGGACATCCCCCTGGTGGCCCGCCACTTCCACCACCACGCCGGGTGGGCGGCGCTGGTGGAGGAGGAGTTTCCGCACCGGGAGCCCCACGGGGTGGTAGGGCAGATCATCCCCTGGAACTTCCCCCTCCTCATGCTGGCCTGGAAGGTGGCGCCGGCGCTGGCGTGCGGGAACACGGTGGTACTGAAGCCCGCCGAGTACACCCCCCTCACCGCCCTCTGCTTCGCCGACCTCTGCCGCGAGGCCGGGGTCCCGCCCGGGGTGGTGAACATCGTCACCGGCGATGGGCGCACCGGGGCGGCGGTGGCGGCGCACCCGGACATCGGGAAGGTGGCCTTCACCGGCTCCACCGAGGTGGGGCGGATCCTCCGTCGCGAGACGGCGGGTACCGGCAAGGCCCTCACCCTGGAGCTGGGCGGTAAGTCGCCCTTCCTGGTCTACGACGACGCCGATCTGGATTCGGTGGTGGAAGGGGTGGTGGACGCCATCTGGTTCAACCAGGGCGAGGTGTGCTGCGCCGGCTCCCGCATCCTGGTGCAGGAGTCGGTGGCGGAGCGGCTGGTGGCCAAGCTCCGGGCCCGGATGGAGACCCTCCGCCTGGGCGATCCGCTGGACAAGGGCGTGGACATGGGCGCCGTGGTGCACCGGGTGCAACTCGACCGGATCCGGGAGTTGGTGGCCCGGGGTCGGGAGGAAGGGGCCCGGGTGTGGCAGCCCTCCTGGGCCGGGAACGGCGACGAGGCGGGCAGGGACGGCCATGAGGCGACCGGAGACGGGGGAGCCGGCCGGCTCGGTGACGGGGATGAGGGTGCCTTCTTCCCTCCCACCCTCTGCACCGATGTGGAGCCGGCGGGGACGCTGGCGCAGGTGGAGATCTTCGGTCCCGTGGTCGTGCTCATGACCTTCCGGACCCACGACGAGTCGGTAGCGCTGGCCAACAACACCCGCTACGGGCTCGCCGCCTCGGTATGGACCGAGAATGTGAACCTGGCGCTGGACGTGGCGCCTCGCCTGGAGGCGGGGACCGTCTGGATCAACTGCACCAACGTCTTCGACGCCGCGTCCGGGTTCGGCGGAGTCCGGGAGAGCGGCTTCGGGAGGGAGGGAGGCCGGGAGGGGCTTCTGGCCTATCTCCGGCCCCGGCGACCGGCTGAGGCGGATGCCGCAGTAGAGGCGGGCACCCATGCTCCCGGGGAGACGGACGTCCACACCCCCGCCACCGAGGTCCGCACCTCCCCTGCCCTGGGGTCGTCGCACGCAGAGGGTTCATCCGCGACCCCGGGCTCATCCCCCGCTCCAGCCTCGGGGCCGGACGATGCGGCTCTGCCCTCCCGCCCCATCGCGTCCGGGTTCGAGGGATCGTCCCTCATCCTCGACCGCACCCCCAAGCTCTACATCGGCCGCAAGCAGGTCCGCCCCGACGGAGGCACCAGCCTCGGCGTGGTGGCCCGGGAGGGTGGTGCCCTCCTCGGCGTGGTGGGTCGGGGGAACCGGAAGGACATCCGAAACGCCGTGGAGGCGGCGCGGAAGGCCTTCCCAGGGTGGTCCGGCGCCACCGCCCATCTCCGGGCCCAGATCCTCCACTTCATGGCCGAGAACCTGGCAGCCCGGTCCGGGGAGTTCGAGGCGCGCCTCCGGGAGGAGGCCGGGCTCGAGCCGGGCGCGGCGGCCTGGGAGGTCGCCCTCTCCGTGGATCGCCTCTTCACCTGGGGCGCCTGGGCCGACAAGGTGGATGGCCGGGTCCACGCCACACCTTTCCGCAATGTGACGCTGGCCATGGTGGAGCCGGTGGGGATCCTGGGGATCGCCGCACCCGACTCCCACCCCCTCCTGGGGCTCGTGTCGGCGGTGGCGCCGGCCATCGCCCTGGGGAACACGGTGGTGGCGGTCCCCTCGGCGCCCTTCCCCCTGGCCGCCACCGACCTCTACCAGGTCCTGGACACCTCGGACCTCCCGGCCGGCGTGGTGAATATCGTCACCGGCCTGCGCAGCGAACTGGTGCCGGTGCTGGCCGACCACGACGGCGTGGACGGGGTCTGGAGCTTCGGCGACTCCGACGAGGCCCGGGAGATGGAGCTCCGCTCGGTGGGGAACCTCAAGCGCACCTGGGCCCCCGTGGGCGGCGCCGAACCGCCGGTGGTCTGGAGTAGGCCTGATCGTGCCCAGGACGAGCGCTTCATCGAGCACTCGACGAGGGTGAAGAACATCTGGGTCCCGTACGGGGC
>REEG01000220.1 GCA_007695195.1 Gemmatimonadales bacterium
GGCGTCCACCCTCGCCGGCGATGGTGAACTGGGCATCCCTGAGGTTCAGGTTCCGCACCGTGTACAGATTCCGGCTATCGGTGAAGATGAAGTCCACCGCCGCCCGGGTCCGATCACCGAAGAGCTGCTCGAAGCCCAGGCTGGCCTTCAGCGTCTCCGGGTACTTGAAGTCTTCCTGCCAGAGGGCGTAGGTGGGGATCCCCCGGAGGGACCCGGTGTCGGCGCACCCGGCCGGGTTGTTGGACCCGTCCCGGTTCCAGTCGCGGTAGCCCGCCGGACTCGGCGGCGCGTCGGGGTCCCCATCGGCGATGGAGCCCAGACACTCCAGCGCCAGCACCGGAAGCTCCGTCTGCTCCACATTCCCCCCCAGGACGTAGGGGAGGCGTCCGAAGTAATACCCGACACCGGCCCGGAGCACGGACGAGCCGTCGCCGTGCCGGTCGAAGGCGAAGTTCACCCGGGGCGAGAAATTCCCCGAGCTGAAGGGCGCTACACCGGTGGTGACGCCGAAGGCCTCTTCCAGGTCAACCACCCGGGACGGACGGTCCCGGAAGTCCTGCTGATCGTACCGGAGCCCGAAGGTCCCGGTGAGCCGGTCCGTGATGCTCCACTCGTCCTGCAGATAGAGGGCCCACTCCAGCACATTGAAGTCGGCCACCGGAAGCTGCCCGTCGGCCCGCTGGTTCCTGGTGTACTGGTAGGGCTGGAAGGCCGCCAGATCCTCCACGGTCCGGAACCGGTACTGGCCGGCTCCAAAGGCGATGAACTGGTTGGTGATCCCCGTATACTGGAGGGAGCCCCCCACCTTCAGGGTGTGGTCGCCGAGGACGTGGTTCAGGGTGTTGGAGAACTCGATCTTGTCCTCTTCCAGCCGGTTCTGGAAGGCGAAGTTGGTCCCGCCGAACTGCACCTGCTGGTTGCTGGCCCCCAGGTTGTCCACGATGAGGCGGGGCCGAACCTCGTTGCCGTCCCGGGGCCGCCGCTCACTGGCGATCTGGAGCCGGGCCACATTGAAGGTCCCGGGGCCGAACACCGACTGGAGTTCGGTGACGAAGGAGTGGGAGTTGGACTCAAGCCGCTCCGCCGCCGAGCGTCCGCCCAGATTCGAACCCCCCAGGTCGGCGTTGGTGAAGGCGGCCCAGTTGTGACGGGCCGACAGGCGGTGCACGTCGCTGAGCGTCCAGTCCACCCGCCCGAAGAGGGTGATCTGGTCGGCGCGGGTCTGGAAGGGAAGGAAGCCTTCCTCGGGGTTCTCGATCCCGTACTGATTCTCCAGCGCATCCAGGAACCGGTCGAAGTCCTGGGCCCCGAGCTCATCGGGGGAATCGCCCTCCAGGAAGCTGGCTCGGCTCAGGGGCTGGCGGGGCTCCCGCCGCACCTGTCCGTCCATGGAGAAGAGGAAGAAGGCCCGGTCCTCTACAATGGGCCCGGACACGCGGCCGGCGAACTGGTTCACCCGGTACTCGTCCACCGGACGCCCCAGGAAGTCGTTGGCAGTAAGATCGTCATTCCGGAAGTTGGTGTAGACGTTCCCCTCGAACCGGTTCGTGCCTCCCCGGGTCACCACATTGATGATCCCGCCGGAGTAATTCCCGAACTCCACGTCGAACCCGTTGGTGATGATCTCGAACTCCCGGATGGATTCCAGGGAGAAGGTGAAGGGCACCCGCGATCCGCCCCGATTCTCGCCGAAGAAGGAGTTGTTGGCGTCGGCCCCGTCGATCTGGAGGTTGGTCTGGGACGGACGCTGACCGCCCAGGGCGAACTGCCCACCCGTGGTCTCTTCCGGAATGGGGGCGACGAGGCCGGAAAGGGCGATGAAGTCGGTGAAGTCCCGCCCCAGCGCCGGAAGCGCGGTGATCTCATCCTGGGACACGCTCTGACGCACCGACCCGTCCCGGGTATTGATGACCTGAGCCCGACCCGACACCACGATCCCCTCCAGTTCGATGGCGGCATCGGCAAGCTCGAAGTTCACGGACGTGGCGGACCCCACGGTGACCTGCACCCCGGTGAGCTCTTCCTGGCGGTATCCCAGGAGCTGCACCGTCACATCGTAGACGCCGGGGGGAAGGAGCCGGAGAGTCACCCGACCGGACCCATCGGTGAGGCCGCCTCGCTCGAAGCCCGTATCCTGGTTCCGGGCCACCACCTGGGCGGCGGCAAGCGGCTCGCCCGCCGTGTCCGTCGTCCGCACCGCGATGCTCCCGGTGGTGGTTCCGGCCTGGGCGAGCAGTTCACCGCCGGGAAGGGCGACGAATCCTGCCATCAGCAGGACGGCGAACATGATGGGGGCGCGGCCACTCCCCTGGAGGGGGGCCGGGCAGGCCGGGGCTCGAAGAAAGGACAGAAGTCTTGTCATGGAATTTATCTTGCCGTGTGTACGATCAGTCATTGCAGGCCACCTCCACGAAGTCAGCGCCGTCCCGGGGGAAGAGCTGGCCGGTGCCCCGGAAGTTTCCGATCACCCCGGTGATGTCGTAACAGGCGCCCACCTGCAGGCCCAGGTTCTCCCGGATGGTTTCGTCACCGCCCCCGGAGATCGCGGTCTCGATGCGGACCTCGGTGGCGCCTGATCCGTCATCGATGGGGGCGTTCCGGCCATCGAAGCCATCCACGAGCTGTGCCCTCCGGACCACGACCAAGCTCCCCTGCAGTGGATCGCGGTTCTCCGCGCCCACCTCGGCGATCGTACTCGTAGTCACGGCCCGGGGTGCAATCTCGCCCACCCCAGGCTCCACCTCATCCACACCCGGTGCTGTGAGCTGCAGATCGTTGTTGAAGATCCCGATCTCGCCTGTGAGGGTGACCCGGTCCCCGCGCTGCAGCTCACTCCCCACCGAGCCCAGGGACCCGAAGACCCGGATCCCTGTCGACCCATCCTGGACGTACGTATAGTCGGAGCGGATATCGCCTGGGGTGGCGGTGACGATCCCCTGGATGTTCACGAAGGCCCCGACTCCGGCGTCCTTGGCCTCCTGGATGGAGATCAGACACACCGGCTCGCCGATGATCTCCATGGCAGCCGCCTGCAGCCGGTAGACGGAGACGGAACGGGGGTTCTGACAGAGCAGCACCCCTTCAGGGAGGGAGGTCTCATCTACCCAGACGTGGTGGGTCCCGGGGGGAAGACCTTCCACCAGGAAACGCCCGTCCGGCCCGGTCTCGACCTGGGAGCCAGGGAAGGCTCGCGGTGTGCCCCGATCCCGGATCTCGACCCTGATTCCGTCCAGCAAGGCGTCGCCGCCCGACGGGTCGAAGACTCCCGTCCGCTCGGCGTCGAAGTAGGCGACCCCGTCCACCGATCCCTCGCCGGTGATCTCGAAGGGGGGGGCAGGATCGTCCAGGCATCCGGACAGGAGCAGGAGTGCACCCAGTCCGGCCACGGCCGGAAGCACTCGGGATTTCCTCGTGGATTGCATCACCATCTCCGCTGTGGCGGTCGTATCAGTTTCGGAAGGGAAAAGCGTCTGGCGTCTCATGGCTCGATCACATCCCTGAAGCCTCGGGGCTTGATCTGACCCACCTGGTTGAAGCGGGCCAGGACGCCCGTCACCTGGTACTGTGCGCCCTCCTCCCAGTAGTCGGAGGGGATCTCATTGGGGCTGTCCATGCGGACCACGAATTCGGCTCCATCCTCAGCCACCACCGTCACGTTGTGGGCGTCGAACCCGAACACCTGCACCGAGACCACCGTCACGGGCCCGATGACCCGGGCCAGTTCGCCATCGAACTCGAGGCCGAAAACCCCGGCGCCGGTCACCTCCCGGGGCTCGGGAACCTCCGCCGTCCCCACACGCAGCACCGAAGAAGCATCGAGCTGCCGCTCCTGCCGGAAGGTACTCATGGTCCCGCTGACCCGGACCTCCTCCCCCTCCCGGAGCTCCAGAGCGGAGTCGAGCTCCCAGAGCCTGAGGCCGCCGGAGGAATCCTGTATGTAGGTGTCCCGTTTGTTGAAGTCGTAGATCCCCTGATCCACGACCACCACTCCGACCACCGTTACCGTCTCCCCGTCCTCGGCGGCCCGGGCATCTGCGATGGCCACGGGCTCAGCCGGGATGATCCGGTCGGCGGGACTCCGGGGCTGGAGGCGGGGCACTCCGTTCCGAACCCTCAGGATTCCCACAATCTCGTAGGACCCGCCGACCTCCCAGTCGCTGGAGGAGAGCCCCGTCCGGCTATCAACCCGGACCTCTACCAGCATTCCGTCCGCCGTCCGGACCTGCAGGTTGTGGTTGTCGAAGTTCTGGACCTCGATGTCCTCCACCGTGACCACCCCCAGGGTCGCCACCAGCCCTTCGAAGGTCCGGGCCTCCACTTCCTGACCGGTCACAGCCCTGGGGTCCGGAAGCTCTCCGGTCCCCAGCACCTCAACGGAGGATGGACTGCGGATCTGCAGGGCGTCGTTGAAGTCCCCGAGCGCTCCGGTGACCTCGACGCTGTCGCCGGCCACCAGAGCAGGCACACCGGACGTGCCTCCCAGGAAGACGTCGATCCCCCCGGTGCCATCCTGGACGTGGACATCGAGGTTCCCGAAGTTGCCCCGATCCACCGTCACCACCCCCTGCACCGTCACAATCGTCCCGAGGTCCAGCGTCCGGGCCTCGGCGATGTCGATGACCTGATCGCCCTCGAAGAGGATCTCGAGGCGCGTCTCGGCCATGGGGTTCACGGTGAAGCTTCGTACCGGGTCGCCTACCAACTCGAGGGGCGGGGGAAGCTCGATTCGAAGGGTCCAGGGACCGGGCCTGAGCCGGGGGAAGGCGAATGCCCCCGACGCGTCCGTCACCGCTTCCAGGTCCGCCTCGCCGGTGGCCGAGGCGCCGCGATAGAGGAGAAGGCGGGTGCCCTCGCCGGGGAAGTCCCCGTCCGGATCGAAGGAACCGGTTCCCGTGTCATCTCTGAACACCACCCCCGCAGCGCTGCCGGGGTTGAAGACGTATCTGAAGTCCACCTCCTGCACGCCGCCTTGCGCCGGCACCCGGACCGAGGGAGTCCTGGACGTGGCCAGCACCGCTCCTTCAGGCCCCGACCCAACCTGGCGGAGTTCGTAGCCGGATGGTCGCAGGCCATTGAAGCGGACGAGGCCGTCCGGATCGGTGGTCCCGGAATCCACCAGGTCCCCGGTGGGCGTGAGGAGTTCCACCCCCACTCCGGCCACCGGCTCATCGTCTCCGGCGACGAAGGAACCGGTGGCATTCACATCCACGAAGACCCGTGCCTCGATGTCACCCGGCGTGCCCTCGGGAATCGCCGGATCGCTGCAGGCGGCGGCGCCGACCAGGAGACTGAAGAGGAGAACGGAACCTGCGGCTTTCCGGACGGCGCCGGTCCCCAGGCCAGGTAGACAGGGAAAAGAACGAGACATGGGCAGTCGCCAATTGGAGATTTGAAGCGGTGGAAACAACACTGGACCAGCCGCCGGTGCCGGCGGTTTCCGGTGAGGACTTCGGCGGTCGAAGACCAAGAATCCACCGAGGTGGAGCAGAAGCACCCCTCATCCTTACAAAAAGTGCCGGGCCATTCAACCTATGGGCGGGATTGTCACAGGACCGTTGCCTACTACCGTACCCGGATTCCCACTCGTCCCGAACGCCCGGGGCGGTGGTCAAGTTTCCGGTAACAGCGGGCGATCCTTCCAGGGGTCCCCCGTACAGGCGGGGCCGTGTCCGAATTCCTCCGCAGCCCGCACGCGATCAACCCCCGAAACTCATGAGCGACAAGAGTCCGGAGACCGCAGGACAACCGGATCCGCAGGCGACTTCAGGCACCTTACTGAAACCGCCGTCCGCCCAGGAGGTGGATCTCTGGCTGAACCGCGTCCGGAATCTCTGTTTCAACGCCCCGGGAATGATTTATCAGTATCAGCTTTTTCCCGACGGGCGCTCCTGCTTCCCCTACGCGTCAGATAACATCCGCTCCATCTATGAGGTGGAGCCGGGAGACGTGCGCACCGATGCCTCGTCGGTCCTGGCGCGGGTGCACGAGGCCGATTTCGACCGGGTCGTGGAGACAATCCGGCAATCCGCCGAGACCGGTACCGTCTGGGAAGATGAGTACAGGGTGAGGCTCCCGGAGCGCGGCCTCCGTTGGTTATGGGGAAAGGCGCAGCCGGAGGCACAACCCGACGGAAGTGTCATCTGGCATGGGTACATCACCGACGTCACCGATCGACGGGAGATCCAGGAGGCGCTGGAGGCCAGCGAGGACCGACTTCGCCGGCTCACCGAGAACATGCGGGAGGTGGTGTGGCTCAGGAGCGGGGACAATCGACGGATTCTCTATGTGAACCAGGCGTACGAGCGGGTGTGGGGTCGTTCCTGTGAGAGCCTGTACCAGAATCCTTCCTCCTTCCTGGACTCGGTCCATCCCGAGGATCGGGAGGCTGTGACGGAAGGGTTCCGGGGCTACCTGGAGACCGGCGAATTCCATATGGCATACCGCATCGTCCGTCCGGACGGGGGGGTGCGGTGGATCGAGGCCCAGAGCTATCCCGCCCGATCCGGAGCGGATGGAAACGCCGCCAACGTGGGACGAGCGGTGGATGTCACCACCCGGAGGGCCACCGACGAAGCTCTTGGGCGCAGCGAGGAGCGATTCCGCCTCATCTCGAAGCATACCTCCGACGCCATCGTGGTCTTCGATCACGACTACTGCATCACGCATGCCTCGGCGGCGCACAAGCGCCTGTTCGGCTACAGCCCTGAGTATCTTCAAGGTCTGACGCTGAACGACGTGTTCGAAATGATCCACCCGGAGGATCGGGAGAACACCCGCCGCCACGTGTTCGACGCGATCCGGGACCGGCTAGGCGGCACCGTCTACGCCTACCGGTTCCGGACCCGTGATGGCCGCTGGGTGTGGCGGGAAGACTCGGCCTCCTTCCTGTACGACGCGGGTGGAAGGTTTCGCGGCGCGTACATCATCGCCCGGGATCTGACCGCCCAGAAGGAGCAGGAGAAGGTGCTGCGAGACGCCAAGGCGGCCGCCGAACGGGCGAACCAGGCCAAGACCGAGTTCCTGGCCAACATGAGCCACGAACTCCGGACTCCCCTGAACGGGGTCATCGGCTTCACCGATCTCCTCCGGGACACCCCGTTGAGCCCCATCCAGGGGCAGTATGTCTCGAGCATCCATACCGCCGGCCGTGCGCTCCTGGACATCATCAACAATGTCCTGGATCTCTCCAAGATCGAAGCCGGACGACTGGAACTTGACCTGGTACGCACCGACCTCATGGCGCTGGCACGGACGGTCGCGGACATCGTCAAGTATCAGGCCTCCAAGAAGAACCTGGATTTCCTCCTCCGGATTCACCCCCGGGTCCCCCGCTACGCCGTGGTGGACCCGGTCCGGGTGAAGCAGATCCTCATGAACCTCCTGGGGAATGCCGTGAAGTTCACCTCCCGGGGAATGGTGGAGCTATCCATGAGCTTCTCTCCTCTGCCCGAGGCCAATCGAGGACGGATCCGCTTCGACGTGCGGGATACGGGAATGGGGATCAGCGAGGAGCAGCGGGGGCGCCTCTTCAAGGCCTTCTCCCAGGCCGATGCATCGGTGACGCGGAGATTCGGGGGGACGGGCCTCGGGCTGGTCATTTCGGGCCTGCTTGCCGACAAGATGGGCAGCCGGATCGAGATGGAGAGTGAACCCGGCGTCGGAAGTACCTTTTCCGTGGAGATCGAGGTGGAGGTGGCGAACGAGGCCCCCCTTGGGGAAGTCCCCGACGAGGAGCTGGTCACGGTGTCTGGGCCGGACTCATCCCTCGACGATCTGGGGGGCCTGCTGTTCGGACTTGGTACTCCCTCGGAGGACCCCTCCGCGCCGGACCTGGAGCCGGGGAGCGCCGCATTGGCCTCCGCTATGGCAGCTCCGGCGGGCTGGGATCAGCAGGCTCCGACCGATGAGGGGGCCACCTCGACTCCTGTGGTACTCATCGTGGAGGACATACAGGTCAATCTGTTCCTGGCGAAGGCGCTGGTGGGGAAGCTCATGCCGGACGTCCGGATCCTGGAGGCCCACAACGGAAGTGAGGCCCTGGAGGTGCTTGAGCGGCACCCGGTGGAGTTGGTGCTCATGGATGTGCAGATGCCCGGGATGGATGGGCTCACCGCCACCCGACGCCTCCGGGAGCGGGAAGTGGACGGTGAACGCATTCCCGTGGTGGCCCTCACCGCCGGTGCCCTGTCCGAAGAACGGGAGCGCTGCATGGCGGCGGGTATGGACGACTTCCTGTCCAAGCCCCTGGTGGTGGACGACCTGAAACGGGTTCTCGAGCACTACCTCAGGGCGACGTCGCCCTGAACCCTCCGGGCGATTCGCTGGTACGACATGGACCTTCGTAGCCTCCCTCAGCCGGGGCTGTCCATTCGCCCGATACTCCCATCCCCATGTCTCTCTCCGCTGCCTACGTGGTGCATCTCTCCGGAGACCTATCCCGCCAGGCCGGCCGGAACCGTGTTCAGGTGCTGGAACCCCGCGAGGCGTTGACCGCCGCCGAGTTGCGACGGCGAGTGGCCCAACAGGTGCCCACGGCCGATCCCCTGGTCCACCGGGCGCTGGTGGTGGCCGGCGACCGGATCCTGGGTGTGGACGAGGTGGTGCCCAGGGATCGGAGGATTTCCCTCGTGCCACCGGTCTCCGGCGGGTGACGGGCTCCGTCGGGGACGCATGGCCCCGGCCCCATGGCGCCGACCCAGCGCGTACCGGGCCCGGGCGCACCGGCCGCCTGCTTGCCGGCCGTGGGCGTGCCGGTGCCCTATCGCGAGCCCGCTTCCCATCTCTCCCCTCCCTCTCCCCTCCCCGTAAGGAGACTCTCGTGAGCCAAGCACGTCGAACTGTCGTCGTCTCATCGTTCACCAACGGCATCCTGGATCCGGCCAAACCCATGCTGGGGCCAGTCAGGGATGGCGGCACCATCATCGCCAACACCGCCCCCGGATGCTGGGGCCCCATGATCACTCCGCGACTCCATGGCGGGCACGAGGTAACCGAGCCCGTGGCCGTGGAGGGCGCCGAGCCCGGTGACGCCGTGGTGATCCGGATCCGGGACATCACGGTGACCTCCATGGCCACAGCGTCGGGACACGACGAATTCGTGGACGGCCATTTTTTGGGCGATCCCTACGTGGCGGCTCGAAACCCAAAGACCGGGGTGCTCCGCCCGGAAACCCGAGTTGAAGGACTCGGTCAGGATGCCGTTCGGGATGTGGAGACCGGCGATCCGGTCACGCCCTTCAGAATGGTCCATGGCTACACCCTCCTCTTCGACGAGGGGCGCGAGGTCGGGATCACAGTGGATGGGGACACGGCGCGGATCCTGGGACGTGAAGCGGAGCGGTGGGCCGCCCTCCCGGACGCTTCAGTACAGCACTCCATCCTCGTGTGGGCGCCCCACGACCTGGTGGGGGTTCCCGTTCGCCTCCGGCCCTTCCTGGGCCAGCTCGGCACCACGCCCTCTCGTCCGTTTCCCGACTCCCACAACGCCGGAGACTTCGGTTCGGCCCTGATCGACGCCCCCCACGAATACGGGATCACCGCCGAGGAGTTGATCCACCGGACCGATGGTCACATGGACATCGACGCGGTCCGGGAGGGGGTCATCGTGGTAGCGCCGGTGCGGGTGCGGGGCGCTGGAATCTACATGGGCGACATGCACGCTCTTCAGGGCGACGGAGAGATCGCTGGACACACCGCCGACGTGTCCGGATCGGTGACGCTGGAGGTAGGCGTGCTAAAGGGGTTGACTGTAGAGGGTCCCATTCTCTTCCCGTTGGCTGAGGACCTCCCGCCCCTGGCTCGACCCCTGACGGCGCGGGAACAGGCCCGAGCCGAGACCCTGGCCGCCTCCCGGGGCATCCAGTTGGAGGTCCTGGCCCCCATCTCGGTGGTGGGCACCGGTCCGGATCTGAACGCAGCCACCGAAAATGGGCTCCGTAGAGCGGCCGAACTGCTGGATATGTCTGTGGCCGAGGTGCGCAACCGGGCTACCATCACCGGTGGGATCGAGATCGGGCGCAACCCCGGTGTGATCCAGGTCACCTTCCTGGCACCCCTGGCGCGATTGGATCGGGTAGGGCTCGGCGATCTGGCGCGAGAGCAGTACGGGCTCCAGTGAAGCGGCTCCGGCCGTGGGCAGCGGCAGTGGCTGTTGCGGCCATCCTCCTGGCCCTCTGGCAGCTGGTTAGCCAGGAAAGTGGAATCCAGCGGGTGGAGGCCGTGGCCGGCGACACACCGGTCACGGTCTTCACCGCCGAGGGTGGGGAGCCGGGACCGGTGGTCCTGGTGGCCCACGGGTTCGCTGGGTCGCGGCGACTCATGGACGCCTTTTCCCTGAGTCTGGCGAGGGCCGGCTATACGGCGGTGGCCTTCGACTTCCTGGGACACGGTCGACACCCCCGCCCGCTGACCGGGGACCTGGGAGATCAGGCCGGTACGCCCACCGTCCTCATGGGACAGGTCGGAGAGGTGGTGGCGTGGGCCCGGGAGCTTCCCGGTGCCGACGGCGGGCTCGCCGTGGTGGGTCACTCCATGGCCACCAACATCCTCGTCCGGTTTGCCCAGGAGACCCCGGGCGTCGAGGCGACGGTGGCCATCTCCATCATGGCCCCCACCACCGAGAAGGACTCCCCACCCAATCTCCTGGCCGTGGCCGGAGAGTGGGAGCCACGCCTGGTGGCCGAGGGGCGGAGGGTGGTGGCGCTGGGCGCCGGAC
>REEG01000200.1 GCA_007695195.1 Gemmatimonadales bacterium
TCACGGCCCGCACCGCGCCAGCGCCGAACCCGGCGGGCAGCGGTGGTACTGGGGAGCCGGGGCCGCACCCTGGCCACCCACACCGCCGAAGCTGTAGAGCGGCAGGCCCAGGTTCTCAAGCTCGATCCCGTTCACCGGGAAGTGGAGGAGCGTGCCTTCCCGGAGCGTTCCCACACCCCGGGCATGCCACCACATCATGACCCCTTCGGTGACGGCCAGCTCCATGTTGCGCTCATGCTGAAGCGCGTCCCAGAGGCTTCCGCAGGTGCGCGTCGCGAACTTCTGCGGCACGCAGTCCGCCGCCTCCGGCGGTCCGTCGATGGTCACAGGCGGAAGCTGACCGTTGGCCACCCGACTGTTGTTGATGAGGGGAACCGCGTCCGCCGCCCGCCCCCGGCGGATGAGCGCCTCGGCCAGGAGCAGGTCCACCTCGGCCTTGGCGATCATGACCTGCGGTCCGGTGTTCCAGGTGTCCTGGAGTCCGAACCGGTGGAAGAAGTAGTGGGACCACCGGTACGTTCCCCGCGCCGCCGGCCAGATGTTGTCCGGCGAGTACCCGAAGTAGCTGCCGCGGTCCTCGGGTCCTCCGGGCCCCTGGATCCGTCGGTCCGGTGAGTCAATGACGAAGGGCCGTCGGTCATCGGTCGGTGTGTTGAACCACTCCTGGAACCCGCCCGAGGTGTCCCCTGGACCGACCGCCATGTAGTTCATGCGCACGTGGTCGCCCGGCCTGGTGGCGACCCGCACCCGGGCCGTCAGGCGCGCCATGTTGTTCTCCCACACCCCCAGGAGGCCATTGGGCCCGAAGTCCTGCTGGATTCCGTTCTCCAGCAGGGTGATCACCCGGTCCCAGTCCACCTGGTCCCGCCCTTCCACCGTTCGCGGAGAGTAGGCCAGGATCCGCGCCTCGAAGGTATTGATGAGGCGGATCAGGTCCTGGCTCGACAGGGGAACCCCGTTGATCCAGTCCGACGATCCGGGGATCTGGAAGGTGTTGGCCTGCGCGATGGAACGGGCCTCGTCCAACTGCTCCAGCGCCGCCGCGATCACCTCCTGCCACGGGACGAACCCGGTGGGATCCAGCAGCTCCAGGTCCGTGTCCTCATCCACGATGAGCGCCTGGTCCGTGTACTTCCCGATGAAGCCGTGGGAGATCCCCTGCACGAACTTCCCGAAGGCCAGGGCCCGTGGGGTGTTGTCGTTCCCGCTGGAGTCCACGATGCGCAGACCGCCCTCGATGGCCTGCAGGCCGTCGTTCACACTGGAGATCACCGTGTACAGGCGGTCCCAGGAGAAGCGGGCCGTACCCCCGCGGGTATTCAGCGGGCTGTTGTCCCACTGGACACGGGGGATGGTGGTGAGGTCGTGCACGGCGAAGTCGAAGAACCCACCGGTGAGACTCTCCGCCATGGCGGAGGTGGGAAGGTTGGGGTTCGTCTGTGCCGAGTTGTTGTAGTAGGCCCGGAACGAGGTGGAGATGAGGGACTCCACGTCCCCCGGGTCCGACAGCACCCGCTCCCGGTCCGGGTTGTTGGGGTTGGTGACGTCCAGGTCCACGCACGCCGAGGCCAGGAAGAGCGCCGCGGTGACGGGGAGGATCTTGAGCAGTTTCATGGTTGGGATTTCCATCAGAAGCGCACCTCCACCCCGGCCGTGACGGTCCGGAACTGGGGATAGATGAAGTCATCGATCCGCTGCAGCGGTGTTCCCACCTCCGGGTCGTAGCCCTTGTAGTCGGAGATGGTGAAGAGATTCCGGCCCACCAGGAAGAGGGTGAGGTTGTCCAGCCCGGTTCCCTCCAGGAACGTTCCGGCAACCCGGGGCAGGCGGTAGCGGACCGAGAGCTCCCGCAGCTTGAAGTGCGTGGCGTCTTCCACGAACCACTCGTTGATGAGGTTGGCGGCGTAGAGCGACGTGTAGTAGTCCGTCGTCTTCTTCCGCTCCTCGGGCCGCCCGGTCTGGTCCGCGTCACCGGAGCGGAAGTACTGGTACATCCGCTGATTGGTCCGGTTGTAGATGTCTCCGCCGATCTGGGCGCTCAGAAGACCGTAGAAGTTCAAGTTGCCCCAGGCCACGCTGGACGAGATGCCCAGATTCAGGTCGGGGTTCGAGTCGCCGATCTTGCGGATGGCGGAGTTGCCTTCCTCGTCCAGTTCCAGGATCGGCAGACCCCATCCAAAGCTCCGGCCGTCCAGGGTGGTGGAGGTGCCCCACTGGTGGTTCCGCCAGTCGCCGCCCTCGCCGACCCAGACCAGGAGCCCGTCGTCGTTCACCTGGAACTGGTCGGAGGGAAGGCCCGCCGGTACCTCGTTCATCCCGCTGAGGAAGCGTGAGCCGTACATGGTGCCCACAGTCTCGCCCTCACACCGGAAGAAGAGGGAAGAGGGACCGGTCCGGAAGCAGGCCCGGTTGAACTCGGTGATCTCGTTCTGCGACCGGTCGGCCACGAGCCCCATACGCCAGTTGAGATTGCTCCGCTCCAGGAGCGAGGCCTCGAGGGTGAGCTCCCAGGTGGTGCCTTCCACCGTCCCGGCGTTCTGCCACTGGGAGTTGAAGCCGAAGGCGCCGGGGAGCGGAATGGCGATGAGCTGGTCCTCGGTCCGGTTCCGGGCGTGGGAGAGCTGGACCGAGAAGCGGTCGCGGATGATCATGTCCACGCCGAATTCCTGCTCAATGGCCCGCTCGGGCTTGAGGAACCGGTTCCCCAGGGTGGCCTTGGAGAGGCCTCCGCCGGTGGTGAAGTTGTACGTCTCGAAGCGGTCGGAGAAGTTGGGCCGCCCTCCGGCGGTCCCTACCGAATAGCGGAGCTTGAACTCGTTGATGGAGGGCCAGCCCCACCAGTCCTCCTCGGCCATGCGCCAGGCACCGGAGGCCCGGAAGTAGTTGTGCCACCGCTCTTCCGGACCGAAGAGCGAGCTTCCGTCTCGGCGAACGAGGCCGTCGAAGAGGTAGCGGCCCTGGTAGTCCACGCTGGTGATGGCGAAGAATCCCTGGGAGCTGATCTCCTGGCTGGAGCCGGTGACCCGCGCCACCGTACCGGCGTCCAGGTCCGGCACGCCGCCCACGGAGAGCCCCGAGGACTCGGCGGAGAAGAACTCCGTCTCCTCCGACTCCTGGAGGGCGCGGAAGGTCAGGCGTCCGCTGAAGTCCTGCCACTGGCCCCGGAGCTGGGCCGATGCCGAAGCATTGATGGCGGTGGTGGTCCCGGCGCCCCGCTCGGTGATCCCGGCGGTCCATGCGGCCACCGCCGTCTTGGCTCCCCGGGGGAAGTAGAATTCGGTGTTCCGGTCCGAGCGGTCGTAGCTCAGGTTCCCGTCGAAGCTCAGCCAGCCCACCGGGGTCCACCGGAGCTCGGTGGCTCCCAGCGTCCGGATCCGCCGCTCCTCATCGGTGGAGAGCACCAGCTCGTAGAGGGGGTTCGGTGTCACCCCTTCCGGATCCGGCTGGTAGATGTAGCGGGTCCCGTCCGGGTCCGGCTGGCGTAGATCGGCGTCGGGCGCCTGCTGCACCAGGTTGAAGAAGGTGCCGCCGGGAAGGTTCTCCCGGGTCGAGCGCATGTGGGAGCCGCTGAAGCTGAACTGGAGGTTGGCCCCCAGGCGATGGTCCAGGTTGAACCGGAGGTCTTCCCGGTCGTAGCCACCGTGGTCCAGGATCACCCCGCCCACGCGCTGGCTGGAAAAGGAGGTGAAGAAGTTGGTGTCGTCGCTGTTCCGGGCCAGGGTCACCGACGTGGTGGAAAAGCGGCCGGGATCGAAGAACTGATCCACATGGTCGAAGGCACCGTCCCGGTAGGGCTGATCCAGGAAGCGCTCCGACGCCGGTCGTTCCACCCGATTGTCCCGGTCCACCACATTCCCTTGCAGGTCGATCCAGTTGCCCTGGGCATCTACCCGGTAGTGGTGGTGCCGGGAACGGTCGATGCGCCGGCCGAGCTGGTTGACGCCCAGCTCGGTGCGGGCGGTGAAGCGAGTGACACCGCTTTCCAGGCCTGCGCCCCGCCGGGTCCGGATCTGGATCACCCCGTTGGAGGCCCGGGAGCCGTACAGGGAGGCGGCCGCGGCGCCCTTCACCACCTCGATGCTCTCGATGTCCAGCGACGAGAGGTCGGCGGTGGAGCGGGCGAAGGTGGAGGCCAGGACCACCCCGTCCACCACGATGAGGGGTGCGTTGGTCCGGTTGATGGAGGTGGGCGTCCGGAGCACGATGTTGATGCCGGCGCCGGGCTGGGCGGGGGAGGTGATGTTGGCCCCGGCCACCTTCCCCTGGAGGGCGCTGATGGCGTTGGTGGGGGCTACCTGCAGGGCCTCCTCACCGAGCCGGGAGATGGTGAAGGGGACGCGCCGCGCCGACATGGGATCGGCGAGCCCCGTGACCACCACGCCCTCCAGTGCCAGGGCGGAGGTGCGCATCTCGAAGTCGATGGTGAGGGTGGCCCCATCGGTGACCGAGACATTCTCCCGCTGCGTCTGGGCGTGACCCAGTCGCGTGACCTGAATCGTGTAGAGCCCGGACGGGACTCCGGTGATGGAGTAGTTGCCGTTCTGGTCGCTGAGGGCGCCGAACGCGGTGCCTACCACCGAGACCTGGGCGGTGGAGAGGGGCTGGCCGGTCTGGGTATCGGTGATCCGCCCCTGGATCGTGCCCTGCCGCGCCTCGGAATCGGCAGTGGCGGTGGCGTTTGTGGCGGGGACGGGGGATGCGGTGGGAGGTGGGTCCGCGAGAAGCGCCGCCGGCAGCAGCGCGAGCCCGCATGTGACCCCGAACAAGAGTCTGCGTCCCATCTACTTTCTCCTGATCAGAAGGCGACGGGATGCCCTTCGCGGAAAGCTGCTCCGCACCGGATTTCCGATCCCATCGCGGTGAATGTCCCGACGGAATGCCCGCCGGGCCGAGAACGGCCGAAGGTCCTGAGCCCTCCTCCGGGGAAGGGGATTGCTTCCTGTTTTTCAGTAAGTGTATTCAAGGACGATCGATGCAAGGGCCGGGTCGTGTCAATGGGTCCGCATCGGCCGCTAGCTCATGGCCCGCTTCCCCCGCATCTACCCCGGGAAGACGCGGCCAACCAGCAAGAACGCCAGCAACGGGATGGCCAGGGCAAAGAGGAGGTTGAACACCACCCCGGCCCGGGCCATCTGGGGGATCCGGACCATCCGGCTCCCGAACACCACGGCATTGGGGGGAGTGGCTACGGGGAGCATGAACGCGCAGCTCGCCCCCAGTGCGGCGGGGATCGCCAGGACAAGAGGGTCCTGTCCCAGCTCTCCGGCCAGGGAGGCGACCACCGGGAGGAACGCAGCCGCCGACGCGGTATTACTGGTGAGTTCGGTGACGAAGATGATGACCAGGGTCACCACACCCATGATGAAGAGCAGGGGGAGGGCCTCGATCCCGGAAAGGGCTCCCCCCACCCAATCCGCCAATCCACTCCGGGTGATGGCGCCCGCCAGAGACAGGCCACCTCCGAAGAGGATGAGAACGTTCCAGGGGATCTTGCGGGCCGTGGGCCAGTCCAGAGCGAATCGTTCCCGGTCCCGGTCCACCGGGAGCAGGAAGAGCACAAGGGCCGCGGCAATGGCGATCCCCTCGTCCGTGAGCCACGGGAGTCCCCGTTCCAGCACCGGACGGGCAATCCATGCCACAGCGGTGAGGACGAATACCACCGCCACCCGTCGTTCGGCCCGGGATGGTTCCTCAAGACCCTCCAATTCCGTCCGGATAATGGACCCGGCGTCTGGTATGGGGCGGTTCCCCACCGGGAAGAGGAGTCGTGTGAGGATGACCCAGGTGAGGGGCAGCATGACCACGGCGAGGGGGACACCGATGAGCATCCAGCGGGCGAATCCCACGTCGATCCCGTACTCGTCGGCCATGAACCCGGCCAGGATCGCATTGGGCGGGGTCCCGATGAGGGTGGCGGCTCCACCGATGGTGGCTCCGTAGGCAATCCCCAGCATGAGGGCCACGGCGAAGTTGAGATCCCTGGGGTCATCGGGAGCCCGGGGATCTTCTCTCATGATCAGCGCGACCACCGACAGACCCACCGGAAGCATGAGAACGGCGGTGGCTGTGTTGCTGAGCCACATGCTCAGTAGGGCGGTGACCAGCATGAACCCTCCCACGAGCCGCGCAGGCTGGGACCCCACCTGCGCCAGGAGGTGAAGCGCCGCTCGGCGGTGCAGCCCACACCGCTGAACGGCCTGGGCCAGGAGGAATCCGCCCATGAAGAGGAAGATGATGGGATTGGCGAAGGGAGCCGCCGCCTCTTCCATATTCCCCAGTTCCAGCGCCGGGATCAGGACCAGCGGGAGGAGGGCCGTCGCCGGGATGGGGATGGCCTCGGTGATCCACCAGGTGGCCATGAGGAGGGCCAATCCGGCCGCGCGCCAGGCCTCCGGTTCCATCCCCCCTGGCGTCGGCAGGAGGAGGGACAGCACCAGGAAGAGTGGACCCAGAATCAGACCGACAAGGCGTCGCCGAGCGTCTCCGTCATCCGGGTGCGACTCCGACTCAGGTCGAGGGTCTTCCCGATGTACGGTGGGCGCCATGGGAATGGTTGGGTATGGAAGCCTAAAAGGAGCACCGGACCGGAGGGCCGGCCTTCGTGTACAGAACTACGAGCCCTTACGTATATGAAAAACCCCGAGGCCCATGACCCGTTCCTTTCCTACATCGTATCTGTTCTTCGCCCTTCTTGTCGTTGCATTGATTCCGGCCTGTAGCGACGGAGGTCCCACTTCACTCCAGCCC
Source organism: Gemmatimonadales bacterium (assembly GCA_007695195.1). Lineage (GTDB taxonomy): Bacteria > Gemmatimonadota > Gemmatimonadetes > Longimicrobiales > Gaopeijiaceae > PWLA01. Next base: position 6,748 of record REEG01000200.1, read on the forward strand.
GTGGCGGAACTGGAGGTGGAGGGGCCTGAGACCATGCTGGAGGGAGAAACGGTCCAGGCCGAAGCCGTGGCTCTGGACGAGGAGGGCCTGCCCATCGAGGACGCCCTCATTGAGTGGTCCACCTCCGATCCAGAGGTGGTGGATGTGAGTCCGGGAGGGTTCCTCACCGCCGAGGGAGTGGGGACGGCCACCATCACCGCTGCGGTGGATGATGTCTCGGCGTTCTTCGAGGTGGAGGTGCAGGAGAATCCATGCGACTCGCCTGTGGGCGAGCTGGCCGTGGGCGATACGGTGAGTGGCGAGCTGACCTCGGAGAGCTGCTTCATCGATGAGTGGTTCTACGATCCGTGGCTCCTGGAGGTCACGGAGCCCGTGGAGGTCAGGATCGAACTGGAAAGCGATGATTTCATCCCGTATCTTCTCCTCACCGACGAGTTCCTGAACCAGTTGGCCGAAAATGAGAGTCCGGGCGAGGGTGAGCCTGCGGTTCTTGAGGGAACGCTCCCGGCCGGCGATGTACTGATCTGGGTGAGCACCTCAGTGCCCGATGAGGTGGGGGATTACGAGCTCTCGGTCTCGGAGGTGGATGGCTCCTGAGGGCTCCAGAGGGGGTGTCCGCCGACCCGTCCACGCTTTCCGGTATCCGGTCTATGTCCCTCCATGAAACGGGTGTCTCCGTCCACTCCGAGATCGGCCGGCTCCGTCGGGTCCTGGTCCACGAGCCTGGGCCCGAGGTGGATCAGATGGTTCCGGGCATGATGGAGGAGCTTCTCTTCGACGATATCCTCTTCGGCTCGGCCGCCCGGGACGAGCATCGCCGTTTCCGTCGGGTGCTGCAGCTTCTGGGGGTGGAGGTACTGGAGAGCGAGGATCTCCTGACCCGGGCCCTGTCGGACCGGGACGGACGGGAGTGGCTGGAATCCCGGGTGCTCCCCGAACTTGATCCTCCCTTCCAGGAGCGCTTCCGGGGCATGGGTCCCCGGGAGGCCTCCCGGGCTCTGGTGGGCGGGGTGCGTCGTAAGGGGGGCCCCACCGCCGTCACCCTGGACGACCTCTTCGGGATCCGACCCCTTCCCAACTGGTGCTTCCAGCGGGACTCGCAGGTGGTGCTGGGCGACCGGGTGCACATCTCGTCCATGGCCAGTGAGGCCCGTCGACGGGAAGCGGAGCTGGCCCGGACCATCTTCCGCTTCCACCCCGACCTGCGCGGAACCCCCATCATGGAGGAGGAAGGGACGGACGACGAGCGTCTGGTGCTGGAGGGCGGAGATGTCCTGGTCCTCTCACGCGATGTGGTGGCCGTGGGAGAGTCGGCGCGGACCTCGGCGGGAGGGCTCGATACCCTCATGGAACAGCTCCGGCGCGCCGAGGAGCGTCCGCGTTGGCTCTTCCAGGTGAGCCTGCCCCGGCAGAGGGCCTTCATGCACCTGGACACCCTCTTCACCCCGGTGGGCCACGATGTCTGCCTGGTCTATCCGCCGGTGATCCTTCCGGGCTACCCGGAGAGCGCCCGTGTAGTGGAGTACGATCTCCATGCCCGGGATCCGCAGCCGCGGGATGCGGGGGATCTCCTGGGAGCGCTGGCACGTCGGGGGATCCGCTACCGGCCGGTGTTCTGCGGGGGACGGGATCCGGTGGAGCAGCAACGCGAGCAATGGACCGATGGGGCCAACGCCCTGGCGGTGGCCCCGGGCGTGGCCATTCTCTACGACCGGAACGTCCGCACGGCCGAGGCGCTGGACGAGGCGGGGTTCCGCATCGTCCATGCCGACAACCTCCTCCTGGGCGGTGCGGAGGTCTCGTTGGACGCCGGGGAACAGGTCTGCATCCTCACCCCCTCCAACGAGCTCTCACGGGCTCGGGGCGGGCCCCACTGCCTCACCCACCCCCTCTGGCGGGACCCGGCGGACTGAGGGGACGGGTGCCGCCGGCGCCTCGGTGGGCGTCTGCACCACCTCGTAGGAGAAGAGGGCGGGGCGGCGCACCAGTGCCAACCTCCTGGGCACTTCCGTGACGAAGAACCGGCTCCCATCGGCGCTCCAGGTGATGGAGCGGGGATTCCGGGTCTGCCCACTCACGGAGAGGGCCCGGATGAAGCGGGCATCCCTGAGTTCCCACGGGTGGTGGAGATCGTACTCCAGGATCTCCCTCCGGCGCGTGTCCATGACGAACAGGCGTTCCCCGTCGGGTCGGAACTGGATCCCTCGGACGGCCTTCTCCTGATCCGAGATATCCAGGGTGGTTTCGAGAACCGCCGACGTCACGTCCCACGGTTCGTCCAGAACGAATTGAAAGACAGCCGCCAAATTCCGGTCGTCCACGAAGAGGCGGCGACCGTCGGGGCGGAAGTCGATCCCGTGGCCGCGGAGGATGGTGCCTTCGAAGCTCTTGTATCCCGTGGGTCGGGCGCTTTCCAGCTCCCACGGGATGTCCAGGGTATACTCCCAGATCTCGGTGCGATTCCAGATCCAGAGGCGACGGCCGTCGTCCTTTCGGAGGTAGATCCCGTGGGCCCGGGCGCCGTGATCGGCCCGGGAGTTCAGTTCGGCGGACAGCTCCAGATACCCGGTGGCGACGCCGCTGTCGGGCACCCAGGGCGTCGCCAGGCGATAGCTGATCACCCGCTCCCGGTCCCGCGCCACCACGAACAGGTGGCTACCGTCGGGGCTGAAGTCCACGTCCCGGGCATGGCGGGTCTCCGCCGACAGGTCCAGGCACTCGCCGCGGTAGACCGCCTCGTCCAGATGCCACCCGGTTCCGCTGACCCAGGGCTCCACTCCACCCTCCGTCCATCCCCCTTGCACTTCCGTGGACCTGAATCCGGGTTCGCCTTCTCCCGACGGGACCAGGTGGACCGGTTCCGCCGAGCGGTCGGGGCAGGGGGGCAGACGGAAGCCCAGATCCTGGCATCCGGTGAGGAAGACGAGGAGAGCCAGGAGGAAGGCAATCTTCCCGGAGATGCCATGGCCACGATGGGGATGGCCACGACGGGGATGAGTGCGAGGAGTCGGGATGGGCATGGAGCGGGGAGAAGGGCGATGGAAAGAGCGCAGAATTCCCTCACGATATCTGTCTGCTACTCCGGATGGAAGCATTGCACCGAGGGAAATCGGTACGCCGGATGGAACCGGATGCCCCATGCCGCGTTTCAAGGCGGGCTCGCTGGCTTCACTCCTATCCTCCATGATTAGTCGTGCTTCGTCTCAGCCCCGCGGTCTTCCGCACTGTCCTTCCCACGGCCTTCCTCCTGACGGCGGCCCTGGCGTTCCCCATGGGGCTTCCGCTGCCCTTGGCGGCTCAGGAGTCGGATGAAGCGCCTCCTGAGTTCCGCCTGGGACTTTCCTGGTTCGACCTGGAGGGGGAGCAGGCGTCGCCGGGCCTGGAGTTCTCCCTTCGACCGGGAGGGGCACTCCCCCTGGGGATCCGCCCTCAGTTGGGTGCCATGGGGAATGGAGATGGCGGCTTCTACGTCTATGGAGGATTGACTCGCGAATTCGAGCTTGGGGCCGGCTTCAGGGTAAGCCCATCTCTCAGCGCCGGTCTCTATCAACAGGGCGAGAGCCTGGATCTGGGAAGCCCATTGGAATTCCGGTCCGGCCTCCTTCTGGACCGGGCCGTCTGGCGCGATCACCGCCTCGGTGTCTTCCTCTATCACCTTTCCAACGCCGGTCTGGCGCAACGGAATCCCGGCGTCGAGGTGCTGGGATTGGCCTACGGGCTACGCTGGTGAGTCAGGGGACTTGAAGGCGAATGAAGAATTCGCTAAACTAGGGCGTGTGGCCAAGGCACTCCGGGAATTTTCGACGATTGCTCCCGGGTCATCAACCAGCTAATTCGTCCT
>REEG01000118.1 GCA_007695195.1 Gemmatimonadales bacterium
AGAGGGGCGGGCGCTGAACCGCAGGGTGGAGTTGGTGTCGCGCTGACGAGCCCTTCCCCGGGCCGAGCTGCGTTCCTTGTCGGGCCCTCCGTCCATTTCGGGGCGGGTGAGGCCGGCGAGACGGCGGCCCGGGACCAGGATACCCCGAGACACCCAATAGGGAGAAGCCGGCTCCTCATAGCCACCTCTACAGCCCATACGGATCACCCCAGGGCGGCCCAGCCCGGTCCTGTCCTGCACGGAAATCGACGGAGAGCCCTCTTTAGGAGAGCCCTCTTTACACGTATCCATTCAGCATGACGTGTCGGTAGAGCCGCTTCAGTCCGTGGACCTTGAACTCCCACCAGAGGCGCGTCTCCCGGGTGGACTGGTAGAGCCACTCGTTCACCAGCCGTCCCTCGAAGTCGAACTCGAACATCATGCACCGACCGTAGCGGGTCAGGAGAGGGCAGCCGGAGGCTCCGTCGTACCGGGCCGAAGGGGGTCGGTCCGAGAGAAAATCCGTGAGGTTGCGCACCAGCACCGGCGCCTGCTTCCGGATGGTGGCCGCCGTCTTGGCGGCACCGGTGGCGGCGCAGTCGCCCACCCCGAAGATGTTGGGGTACCGGCGGTGCTGAAGGGTCTCGCGATCCACCTCCAGTTGCCCGCCGATCCCCTCCCGGGTGAGGGGTCCCTCCCGGAGGGGCGCAGGGGTCCGGGCGTGGGGCATGGCGTGGAGAAGGTCGTAGCGCTGGCGCACCTCCCGGGTCTCGCCGTTCTCCCGCTGCTCCTCGAAGATGGCGAGGCGGTCGGAGGGGGAAACGGCCCGGAGCACCGAGCTGTAGTGGTTCCGCACGCCCCGGGCCTCCACCAGAGGGGTCACGGCCTCGTCGACCCTGGGCACCTCGGGGAAGAGGGTGGGCCTGGAGGTGTGGAAGTGGACTTCGATGCGGTCCCGGCGACCCTCGCGTCGCCACAGATCCTCTGAGAGCCAGGTGATCTTCTGCGGTGCCCCTCCGCACTTCACATACCCCGGCGGATAGGTGAACACGGCTCGTCCCTCCTGGAATCCAGAGGCCAACCCCCAGTACTTCTCGCCCGATGAGAGGTCGTAGATGTGGGCGACGCGAGGCGTCTCCAGCGCCTCCCGGAGCCCCTCCACCGCATCCACGTGATTCACCACGCCCAGGGCCACCACCAGGGCGTCGTAGGCTACGACATCGCCCCCTTCCAGCCGGACCCGGTTCCGGTCGGGTTCGAAGGCCAGGACTGAATCCCGGATCCAGCGCATGCCGGGCTGCATGAGCTCGCCCTGGTCCCAGAGCACGTCGCCCCGAGTGTAGATCCCGGCCCCCACCAGCGTGTACCCGGGCTGGTAGTGATGCTCCTCCCGGGGCTCGATGACGGTGATGCGGGCATCGGGCACAGCTCGGAGGAGCCGGGCCGCCACCGTGAGGCCGCCCACACTCCCACCGGCCACCACGATCTCGGCTCGCCGGACCCTCTCCTGGTCCGCTGCCGACGCTTGGAGGCTGCGGCGGTACCCCCAGACCCCCCCGCCTCCGGCAACCACCGCGCCGCCGACCCCGGCACCCAGGAGGCGGACCGCTCGGCGACGGGAGATCCCGCCGGATTCCGGCTCGGTGGAATCTCCAGGAGGTGGCGCGTTCGGGGAGTCGCCGGCGGAGTCGGGGGCGCGATCATCTGGAGCCATGGCAGAGGCTGGGGGCCGAATGGACAGCGAGGACGGGTGGGGCGCGTCAAGTGCCTATCAAAGAACACTCTACCTGCCCCTGCGTTCAATCCCTTGCCGAAGCCGATCCGCCTCCCTCGGGCGCCCCCCAGCGGAGCCGCCACTCGCAGAACGCGTCGCCCTCATGGGCGCAGCGCACGTGGCGCACCTGGGGCTCCCCACCCTGCGCCAGGGCCAGGGCGCGCTGCAGGCCCCCGGTCTGGCGGGCGCAGAAGAGTGGGTCCGACGGTCCGAAGTCCACCAGGCGCAGGACCGCCTCGCCCTCCCCGTGCCGCACCACCTCCATCCGGCCGCATCGGTAGTACAGACGGAAGAGGGAGATGCGCTGAGTGAGGAACTCCAGGGGCGAGGTCTTCCCCACGATCCCGCCGTACTGGTCCCGGCCGGTGGACTCGATGGAGAAGGCGCCGGCCCGTTCCATCCACCCCTCGTGGTGCTCCAACTCCCGGTCCATGACGCGCCACAGACGGAAGACCTGGTCCAGGGAAACCTCCTCGGCGTCCCCCTGGAGTGCCAACTCCCCATGGTCCGGGGCCATGGCCGCCAGCACCCGCGTCACGGCCTCTTCCCCGGCCTCCCGCTCCAGGAAGGCGAGGCTCGCCTGCACCACCGCTCGGCGGGCGGTGCGGGTTCCGGTCCCGGGCGCACGGTCCGTCATGGGAGTGCATCCTCCCCATCTCCATCCCGGGAGGGGAAGAAGAAGTCCAGGATCCATCGGGAGGCGTCCGGGCCCCGGGGATCGGTGTAGCTCCCGGCTTCATCCCCTCCGGACCAGGCGTGGCCCAGTTCCCTGATGCGAAGGATGCGGGCGGCGGGGTCGACGCGCTCCGTCAAAAGATCCTCCCCATGGACGCCCCACGCCTCCAGGCCGGCGGGTGTGGAAATGCGGAGAGCCGGAGGGGATCCGGTGCGGGCCTCAACCAGGCCCGTCCACTGCATGCGAAACCAATCGGCATTCACCGGCGCCACCATCTCGTCTGCACCGCCATGGATCACCAGGAGCCGGGGGAAGGGTGGGGTGCCGGGTTCGTGGTCCGTCGCCGCGCCCGGCCGAGCGCCCCGATCCCAGCCATCCGGAGCCCCGAGAGCGGCCAGCGCGGTCGCGGTCAACGCAGCCTCATCCGGCTCCAGCGTTCCCGCCAGCGCCGCCGTCGCCTGGGGAAGCCCTTCGGCCACCCCGAACGCCACCCCGGAATGACTGGCCACGCCCCGCACCAGATCGGGGTGGGTGAGGCCCAGGATGGTGGCCATGGCGCCTCCCGCCGAGATCCCGGCCACCACCACAGCCGCTTCCTCCCGGCCCACGTCCAGGGCGTGACGCGACGCCACCTCCCGGATCATGGCCGCCAGGAGGGCGGGCTCACCGCCCCCCCGGCTCTGATGCGCCGGTTCGTACCAGTTCCAGCAGCGCAGCGGATGCGCCGCCGGATCCTGCTCCGGGTAGAGGACGGCAACCCCCCGCTCCCCGGCCAGCACATCCATCCGGGTGCCCCGGGCCAGATCGTCGGCGTCCTGGGTGCACCCGTGGAGCATGACCAGAAGAGGGGTCGTGCCCCCTTCGCCCGGCTCGGAGCCGGCGCCGTGTGGCTCGGCCGGGGGCCGGGGTGGCAAGAAGAGCCGGTAATCGCGCTCTCCGTGCGGTCCCACGTATCTGTCCCGGATCACCTCGCCGGGATCTGCCCCCGGGGGCCCGCCGCCCATGGCGACGAGCCCCGCGAGGGTAAGAAGTGCAGCCATCGTCATACGCCTCTCCCGAGTATACCTCTGCCCATGCAGGCTCTCTTCGGGCCCATCACAGCCCCCAGCGCAGCCCCACCAGGAAGATGGATCCGATGGCGGGCATGTTCACCATCTGGATGTGGTCCTGGTTGAAGCCGCATGATGTGTCGCCGCCGGGAGTGTCGCTTCCGCAGGCGAAGAGGTTCTGGGCCGTGGCCGTGAGTTCGAGCCCTGTATCGGCCAGGCGGTACCGCAGCGACAGGTCCAGCCCGGCGTGGGTGGGGATGGTCCCCCGGTTGATTCCCGATGTGAACTGGTACCCGTTCACGTACCGGAGGGTGGCGCCGCCCCCGAAGCCGCCGAAGTCCCGACCGTCCACCCCCAGCGTCCACTTGGTGCCAGGCGAGTTCAGCGCCGTGGCCTCCTGGGCCGGGCCGGCCTCGGCGGGGTCGCTGGTGAGCTTGATGTGGGAGAAGGTCCCCCGGACATCCACCCTGGGGCTAGCGATGAAGGTGGCGCCGAAGTCCATCCCCCGCACCGACGCCTCACCCAGATTCCAGTAGGTGAGGGGGATCTGGGGTCCGCCGTCCTCATCCACCACCGCCTCGCCGGTGGAGGCCCAGAAGGCCGCCGTGGGGTCGGCGCTGAAGAGGCTGGGCCCGAAGGGGTTGGCAAAGGTGGTGAGGGGGCTCAGGAAGTCGGTGTAGTCACTGACATACCCGGCCACATCCACCAGGAACCGGCTCCCCAGCACCCCCCGGTAGCCCAGCTCCCAGGTATTGTTGGACTCGGGAACCAGGGGATCCAGCCGTCCCACCTCGGTGCCGTCCAGGTTCCGGATGATGAAGCCCTCGGTGTTGTGGAAGACGCCCACCAGGGGCACGAAGTTGGGGATCCAGAAGTTGGTCTGGAGGATGGTGGGCGACTTGAAGGCCCGGTTGAAGGTGAAGCGAAGCGCCTGGTCCGGTTGCGGCGACCATATGAGCCCGGCCTTGGGGCTGAACTGGGTCTCGTAGTTGTCGTGCTCGTCGACCCGGGCCGCCAGCACCAGGCGCAGGTTCGAGGGGAGGGGGGTTTCCACCTGGCCGTAGGCTCCTACCTGACTGATGGTCACATCCTCGCCGGTGAGGCGGTCGGTGAGCCAGCGGCGATCCGACGAAACGGCGTCCCGCCGGGCCTGGACACCCCAGGTGACCTGGGAACCGAAGAGCGCCGGCACGGTGAGGTTGTTCTGGATCTCGGCGGCCAGGATCCGACCGTCGGAGGGCCAGTCCGAGATGCGCCGAACCTGGTCGTCGGTGAGATCCGGATTGGCAACCCGGTTGGTGGAGTACCGGTTCAGGGCGTAGGAGTCGCCGGCCTGGGACTGGGCCCGGTACATGTTCACGAACCACCCAGGGCTGGTGAACCGGACCTGCTGATAGTTGTAGGTCCAGCCGTCGAACTGATTGCGGCCCACATTGGTCTGCCCCACCCCATCGTTCCTGCTGGCGCCGGCGCCGAATTCGAGACGGCTCTCGTCGAAGTAGCGCACCAGGCCGGCCTGGCCCCGGATGGCCTGATTCTCCCAGCTCACCCCGCTCTCGTCGTCCAGGCCTGGCCGGCCACCTGTCCCCATCTCCCAGATGGGGGCGTCAGCCGTCCCGTAGTTCAGCCGGTTCTCGAAGTCGTCCACCCGGTGGAATTCGCCGGTGACCTTGTAGCCCCAGTCGTCATTGAGCATATCGGCCTGCCGGGCCTGCACATTCAGGTAGCTCCGCGACCCACCGGTGATCATGGCGGAGGCCCCGGAGAAGTCCCGGGGATCCTTGGAGGTGAGGCTGATCACCCCGCTGGAGGCGTCGGGGCCGTAGAGGGCGGCGCCGGGCCCCACCAGGACCTCCACCCCCGCCAGGTCGATGAGGGGAATGGGGGTGAACTGGCCCAGGGGAAGGCCGCTCTCCGGGAGCACGGCGATGCGGTTGTCCTCCACCATGAGCATGCGGTTGTTGAACGACGAGTTGAAGCCCCGGGCATTCACCGCCGCCCCGCTCACCCCCACCTGGATGAAGTCGAGCCCCTTCACCTGCTTCAGGGCGCTGGAGAAGTTGCCGCCGGGGAGATTCCCCAGGTCCGAGGTGTCGATACGTGTAATGGTGGCCGGTGCCTCGGTCTGGCGCTGGGCCCGCCGCCCGGCGGCCACCACCACGCCGGTGAGGGCAATGGGAAGGGATTCCAGCGTCACATCCACCCGGGTGGTCTCTCCGCCCCGAACCTGGACGCCCTCCTGCCGGGCCTCCCGGAATCCGAGCTGCACCACGCGCAGTTGGTACGTTCCCGCGGGAACGCCAGTTATCTGGAAGGTCCCGGCACTTCCGGTAAGGGCCTGGAGCCCCGTGCCCTGCAGGACCACCTGAGCGCCGGCCACGCCGGCCCCGGCCTCGTCCTGGATGGTTCCGGACACCGTCCCCGTCTGGGCCGCCACCGCCGGAGGCGCGGCCGCCATAAGCAGCAGGGCACAGAGTACGCCGAGCCCCCGGGTCAGGAGCCTGATTCGAATCGCCATGGTTACCTCCTCTCGCGTGCAATCGATCGGACCGGCCGGGCGCAGTCCCGGCGCGGATTCATACGTATGATCAGCGTGTCGACTCCCCTCCTCTGGCGGGATTCGATGCGTTGATGGATGAACGGGGCGAGGTGGCCTCCGAACGTCGGGCTCCTCCATCCCGCCCGGGGGTCAGGGGGGATCCCGGGGGCGATCCCGACGGTGGTCCGTCATACCAGCACCTCCGCCTCGCCCTTCACCACCACCTCTCCCACCTGGTTTGTGCACACGGTCTCCAGACGCACCCGGCGCCGCTCCCGGTCCACCGACGCCACCGTGGCGGTGGCCTTCACCGTGTCCCCGATCCGCACCGGCCGGGTGAAGCGCAGCGTCTGACCCAGGTAGACGGTGCCGGGGCCGGGGAGCTTCATCCCCAACACCGTGGAGATGAGGGAGGCGGCGAGCATGCCGTGGACCACTCGCCCTTCGAAGCGCGACGCCCTCGCGGTCACCTCATCCACATGCACCGGGTTCAGATCGCCGGTGATCCCGGCGAAGAGGACCACATCGCTCTCGGTGAGGGTCTTGGAGAAGGAGGCGGACCGGCCCGGAGGCAGGTCGTCCAGGGAGAGGCGGGGCACGTCGGTCATGGTCAGGCCTTCATCACCACCCGGATGTCCGGGTCCAGGGTTGATTCGGCCGTATCCCGGGTCAGATGGGACACGGCGAAGAAGACGAGGATGCTCAGCACCAGGGAGAGCCCCGAGACGGTGACCCCCACCGGGAAGGAGTAGAAGCCGAAGAAGGCCAGGGTCTCGAAGACCAGGGTGATGGCGAGCCCGGTGGAGATGGAGGCCACGGCTCCGGCCCGGGTGGCGCCCTCCCAGTTCATCCCGATGGCCACCGCCGGCACCAGGGTCGAGGCGAAGAGCCCCCACCCGAAGACGCCCAGGAGCGCTACCAGCATCCCCGAGTGCTGGGCCAGGAGCGCCGCCGCCACCGAGATGATGACGGTGCAGATCCGGCCCCAGAGGAGCTCGTTCTTCACCCGCCGCCCCAGCGACACCGGAACGTCGTGCATCATGGCTGCGGCGCCGATGTTCATGAACGAGTTCACCGTGCTCATGATGGCCGCCGCCACCCCCGAAAAGACCAGCGCCGCCAGGATCAGCGGCGTGTAGCCCAGGAGGAAGAGGGGCGTGGCGTCGTCGGGGTTCACCAGCGGCGCCATCTCGCCCTGGAGTTCCAGCGACTTCACCGCCACCCCCACCCCAAAGTAGAGGAGCATGCTCACGATGAGGGCGGTGGTGGTGAGGAGCGGATACCACCGGAGCTTCAGCGGATCCCGGAGCATGAAGAACTTGTGGACCACGTGGGGCTGCCCCAGCGACCCCATCCCGAAGACGAAGAAGAAGGAGAGGGCGGCGATGGGGGTCAGATGTCCCCACGGCCCCAGGAAGCCCGGATCCCCCTCCAGGATGGTGGTGGAGATGCCCCCGAGCCCCCCTCCCGCCTTGAGGGTGAAGAGGAAGACCAGCACCGAGGCCACCGCCATGAGGGAGCCCTGGAAGACGTCGGTGTAGATCCCCGCCACGATTCCGCCGCCCACGGCGTAGGCCATGGTGATCCCCATCCCCAGCCAGATCCCCCACGTCAGGCCGATCCCGAAGACGGCGTCGATGACCAGCCCCAGCGCCAGGATGTTGGTGGCCATGTAGCCGATGACGGCCACCAGGATGGAGACCCCCGCCAGCCCCTGGGCCAGGGGCGAGCGGTAGCGGGCGCCGATGACGTCGGGGAGGGTGATGGTCCGGCGGACCTCCGCCATGAGGCGGAGGCGCTTGGCCAGCACCCACGCCCCCATGGCGTTGGTGAGGGCCGCCGGCAGGACGATGAACATGGCACCCAGGCCGATGGAGTAGACCAGGCCCGGGCCACCGATGAAGGCGAACCCCGAGAGGGTGGCCGACATGACCGAGAGGGTGAGGGCCACCAGGCCGATCCCCTTCCCCGCCGCGAAGAAGTCCCCGGCGGTGCGGGTCTGCCGGGTGGCCCAGGCTCCGATGGCGGTGACCACCACGAAGTACGCCACCGCCACCCAGACGATGGTGGGCTCCACCACATGGGGAAGCTCCCCCACCTGGGGGGTCATCCTGGCCATGGCAGCGGGAAGCAACATCATGGCCGTTCACCTCCCCGCCCACGGCGGTCCGGCGACCCCACCGGCGGGCTCAGGGGCATCTCGCCCCGTGCCGCCAGCGCCTCGTCACGGATCCGCTCCAGATCGCCGGGACCCAGCGTCTGCTCGTGGAAGGTGGCGGCATACGCCACCGGAACCAGGAGGAAGGGGAGAAAGCCGATGCCGTAGAGAACGATGGCCGCCCGGGGCGGCAGGCCAAGCCAGAGGGCGGGGTCCAGCGGATCCGCAGGAGGCAGCGCCAGGACCAGCCCGAAGCCGCCCATGAGGATGACCAGGACCAGGCCGAAGGGGATCCAGAGGCGCCCGATGCTCCCTTCCCGAGCCGCCCCCAGCGCCATGGTGGAGACCATCATCACCGACATCCCCGCCACGAAGAGCCAGGGTGCCCACTCCGGGGTCCCCCCGGGGAGGAAGGCCGACGCGTAGGCCACGCCGATGAGGAGGGCCGAACCCACCACCGCCAGGAGAACCCCGCGCTTCACCCTTCCACCTCCACGGCTCGTCCACGCCAGGCCGCCGCCCGTGGATGGTCGGGGTGATGGAGGGCCGTCACCGCATCGGCCCGGGTCTCGACCACTCGACCCCGCCGGAGCTTCAGGGTGGGGGTGAGCTCGTCGGATTCGGTGGTGAAGGGTTGGTGGAGGAGGACCAGGCGCCGCACCCGCTCGGTTCGGGAGACCTCCCGGTTCACACTCCGAACCGCTTCCACAATGCGCTCCTGGACGTCCGGCTCGTCCAGGATCCCGGGCCAGACCACCGGCCCTTCCACATCCCGCCACCGCAGCCGGACCTCCTGCCGCCGGGCCCATGCTTCCACGGCATCACGGTCAGGCACGATGAGGGCCCCCACGAAGGGCTCCCCTTCACCCACCAACATGGCCTGGGCAATCCAGGGGTGAGCGGAGAGACGGTGCTCCAGGGGAACCGGCGCCACCTTCTTCCCGGTGGAGAGGGCGATGAGCTCCTTCTTCCGCCCCGTGATCCGGAGAAATCCGCGCTCGTCCACCGCGCCCAGGTCGCCGGTCCGGAGCCACTCCCCGTCGGGGGTGAAGGCCGCCCGGGTCTCCTCGTCGCGCCCCAGGTACCCGGAGAAGGTGAGGGGGCCACGACGCAGCAGGATCTCACCGTCATCGGCGATGCACAGATCGGTGCCGGGCATGGGCGGTCCGGAGGTGGCGGGGTCCAGGCGATCAGGCCGGTTCATGGCGGCGCAGAGGTGCTCGGTGAGTCCGTAGGCGCCGAGAACCACGATCCCCCATCGCGCCAGTCCGGCGGAGACGTGCTCCTGGAGGGTGGCGCCCCCGGAGGTGACCAGGCGAACCCGCTCTCCCATGAGTTCCCGGAGGGCCCGCAGCGGGTCGCCCCCGGCTTCGCCTCGGACGCGCAGCGTCGTCTCCAGCTTCTCGAAGAAGCGGGGGAGCCCGCCGAAGAGGGTGGGGTGGGTGGCACCGGCGGCGTCCCAGACCCGGCGGTGGTCTTCCACCAGGATCGTCTCCATGCCGGCCAGGATGCGGGTGTAGAGGCCGAAGATCCGCTCCGCCGCGTGGCAGTATGGGAGGAAGGAGAGGGTCCGGTCGCCCTCCCGGAGCCCCAGCGCCTCACGGATGGAGGCCGCCGACGCCATGAGGGTGCGGTGGGAGATGCGGGCCCCCTTGGCCTCGCCGGTGGAGCCGGAGGTGTAGATGAGGAGGGCGTCCTGATCCGGATCGGCCATGGCCCCGGGAAGGTGGCCTGGGACCGGGTGACCCCCATTCGGGGCCCACGCCCCGCCGGTGTCTTCGGCTGCACCAGGGTCCACAGCCTCTTCCGGCATCACCACACGGAGATCCGGAAGACGCCTGGCCAGCTCGGCCAGGAGCGCCACACGCCCCGGCAGGTCGGCCACCGCCACCACCGCCCCGGCATCGGCCAGGAGACGCTCCACCTGGGCCGGGGCACTGGACGGATAGATCCCCACCGGAACGGCGCCGGCCATGAGGGCACCGAGATCCGCCACCGGCCAGAGGGGACGGTTCCCGGCCCAGATGGCGACGCGGTCACCGGGCCCAACCCCCTGGGCCATGAGGCGGGCGGCGAAGCGGCGAGAGAGCTCCTCCCAGTGGGTCCAGGTGATGCGCCGTCCTTCCGGAAATGTCTCCAGCGCCGTTGCCGGTCCCGAGCGCTCCACCCGGTCCAGGAAGGCCCGCACCGC
>REEG01000207.1 GCA_007695195.1 Gemmatimonadales bacterium
CGAACTCGACCGTGGATCGCGCTCTCGGGACTCCCGAGTGGCCGCGACGATGTCCTCAAGAGGCGCCACGGCGTCGGCGCCGAGACCAACTCTACTCCCCGCGTCTGCTCCCGAACCTTGGAGCGCCTCAAGTTCGCGGAGGCCCGCCCTCGGTCCGCAGGGCCTCAATCGCAGTATTCGTGTCTATATAGACGCCTGCGGCGCGAAGTGCGTCGGCGAAGCGTCGAATCCGTTCCGGCTCGGCCTCGACGACCAGATCAAGATCTTGCGTGGCGCGGGGGGCGCCGTAATGTGCCGCCGCGAGAGAGCCAGTTAGCATGAAGGGGATGTCTGCCTCTCGCAAGGAACGGACGATCAGCGATAGAAATCCCTCGATCTGGATCTCACGCACGGACTCGCTGAGATCAATCGCGACGCGGATCCGGGCGGACGGATCCATGGCGGCCAGGACCTCCCGCTGGACCAGCCAGCTGGTGGTCGACGTATCCAAAGGTCGAGTAGACATCGTGTCCGAGGCTAGCTCGTTGGATGGTTCCGGAAAACGCACGGGCTCAGACTGAGAGGACCGATCTTTGGTCAATTTACGTTTCCCAACCTCTGACCCGGGCTTACCTCGTCCGCTCGATTCCCAGCCGCTGGACCCGGGAGGCCAGGGTCGTGGGAGGGATTCCCAGCAGGGCGGCGGCGCCCTCCGATCCCCAGATCCGCCCGCCGGTTCGAGCCAGGGCCGCCCGGATATTGCGCCGAGTCAACGCTTCCATCTCCTCGTCGGTGAGCACCGGCACCGAGTCCAGCGGCACATCGGCGCCCAGGGGAAGGGTGCGCCTCTCGCCTCCGCCATCGGGCGGAGTTGGACCGTGACCACCGTCGGGCGGCCGGAGTGGGGCGTCGTCCGCCGACTCCACCGGGGGGGACGGAGCTGCCTTATCCATGTCGCCCGGATCCTCGAAATCGAGGCGGTTCCCGGAGCAGGTGATGAGGGACCGCGCCACCACATTGCGGAGTTCCCTGACATTCCCCGGCCAGTGATAGGCCTGCAGGCGCAGGAGCCCCTCCACCGTGGGACGCACCTCATCCTTCCGGCCCCAGCCCAGACTGATCTCCCGGATGAAGTGGTACACCAGGAGGGGGATGTCTTCCCTTCGATCCCGGAGGGCGGGCGTACGCAGGGGGAAGACGGAGAGTCGGTAGTAGAGGTCTTCCCGGAATCGACCGGCACGGACTTCCGTGGCCAGGTCTTGATTGGTGGCGGCGATGATCCTCACGTCCGCCGTCCTGACGCGGTTCTCTCCCACGCGTTGATAGCTACCGTCCTGGAGCACTCGCAGAAGCTTCCCCTGTAGCTCCAGCGGGAGCTCGCCAACCTCATCCAGGAACAGGGTCCCTCCGCCGGCCACTTCGAAGCGGCCGGGACGAGCCTGAACGGCACCGGAGAAGGCGCCACGGGTGTGACCGAAGAACTCGCTCTCCCAGAGGTTCGCCGGGACCGCGGCGCAGTTGACCTTCACCAAGGGACCCTGGCTTCGATCACTCTGGTCGTGGATGGCCTTGGCCACCAGCTCCTTCCCGGTTCCCGATTCTCCTTGGATGAGGACGGTGGCGTCGGTGCCGGCCACCAGGGCCAGCTGTTCCATGAGGTGGAGGATGGGTGCGCTGTCTCCCACAATTCCTCCAGGTGCCTCCGCCTCCTTCACCCGGCTTCGTAGATCCTGGTTCTCGCGGCTCAACTCCCGACGGAGTCGGTCCAGGCGCTCGAAGGCCAGCATGTTGTCCACGCTGAGCGCGATCTGATCGGCCACGCGCTCGAGGAAGGCCGCATCCGCTTCGTCGTACCGGTCCGGGGTTCGGCTCCCCACCGCAAGGACGCCGATGGGTGCCGCGGCGGTGCGGAGGGGGGCCGACACGTAGGACCGGATGCCCTTCTCGAAGAGAAGCCGGTCATCGGGGAAACGGGACGGGGAAACGGCCAGGTTCTTCCGGATGTGCGCCCGACCCTCCCGAAGGATCTCACCAGTGGCGCTGTTGGCCACCGGCAACTCCGAGCCCGTTGCTTCCAGGACCGCGGAATCCGGCTCTCCCATGAGCGTGATCACGGAAAACGCGTCGCCTGAGGCATTGAGGAGGAGGAGGCTCATGCGATCCACCGGGAGAACCCGGCGCAGGGTTTCCGCAATGCCGCGGAACAGATCCACTCGCTCCAGCCTCGAGACCAGTCGGTTGTTGATGTCCAGGAGGACATCGGCTCGGGTGGCGGGCTTAGCCATGGCGGCGAGATGGGGTGGGGGGGATGGACCTTTCGGCTTTTCTACAATAGGTCGCCACGAAGCTTCGTGCCACACGACCACGAGATATCGTGGATACCACGAGATGTCGTGGTAACGTGCATGGGGGTGTATGTCTTAAGTCCATGTCGCCAAACGATTTGTGTCTCATGCTGTCTGTGGCACGGGACTTGTCCCCATACAAGGGTGTTGGCTCCGGATCCCCTCCACACCTGGGACCGGATCGCCTGACGTCGCCATGGCCCACATCCAACCCCAGAGGACCCATGTTCCAGGCTTCTTCCCCCACCCCCGCGTGCCGGGCCTCTTCCCCAACCGCTGCGGCCTCCGAGGATCCGCGACACCGCTTTCATGAGGAGGCCCTCCCCCATCGGGATGCGCTTCAGGCCTTCGCCCTGCGCCTCACCGGCGACCCGATGGAGGCGGACGATCTCGCCCAGGACACGTACCTCAAGGCCTGGCGTTCATGGCATCAGTTCACCCCGGGCACGAGCTGCCGGAGCTGGCTCTTCACCATCTGTCGAAACCACTTTCTCAGGACCAGGGAGCGCCGGGCCCGTCACCGGGATCTGATCCGTCGTGAGACGACGGCCGGGCCCGAGCCCACTGGTGGTCATGTGCTGCCCAAGCCTCTCAGGGGGCCGGAGGCGGACTTCTTCCACCGGTTCATCGAGGCGCCTGTGCGGCGGGCCCTGGCCGATCTGCCGGATACCTACCGGGACGCCGTGGTACTGTCCGACCTCCAGGGCATGTCCTACCGTGAGGTGGCCACCGCTCTGGGGGTTCCTGTCGGGACCGTCCGCAGTCGACTCTCAAGAGGAAGGGGGCGCCTCCGTGACCAGTTGGAGCAGGCAATGCCGGTTCCGGTGGCGGGCTGCCGCTGAGCGGGGGCTCACCCGTCCAGGGTGGCAAAGAGGTTGTTCAGGGATTCGGCCAGTGTGGGGTGGGCGATGGGGGCGTCCCGGAGTGCAGTCCAGGGCAGCCCGCCCATCATGGCGAACTGGAGGGCGGCGGCGATCTCCCCGCCCTGGATCCCCAGGATGGCCGCGCCGAGGATCCGGCCGTCCCCTGCATCCACCACGGCCTTCATGAGCCCGCGGGTTTCGTCCGTCTCGATGGCGCGAGCGACGCGGCTCATGGGGAGGGTTGCGACCCGGACCTTGTGGCCCTTCGCTCGGGCCTCTTCCTCCGAGAGGCCCACCCGACCGAGCTGCGGATCGGTGAAGACCGTCCAAGTGGGGATGCGCCCCCCGGTGCTCCGTCCCCCGTCCCCCAGGAGGTTCGCCCGGACGATGCGGAAGTCGTCGTAGGCCATGTGGGTGAAGGGGGGCGAGCCGGCCACGTCCCCCAGAGCCCAGACGCCCTCGGCCGTGGTCCGGAGCCGGTCGTCGACCCGGGCGCTGGGCACCATCCTCTTCGTGGGGGTGCACGCGGGCATGTGGGCCTCGGGGTCGGGGGACGGATGGGTTCAATAGGGACAAGTGGCCTCAGTCCTACTCCGGTTGGGCGTGCACATCATTCAGGGTCCAGTCGTGATCGAAAGTCTAGAAGCAGGGATCATTCCGCAGGACCAGCGCTCGCTCCTCCCCGGAGAAGACTCGATCTCGTCCAGGGACCGTGAGCACCTGTGGCCACCGTCAGCCACCTCTCCGGCCCAGACGCACGTCCAGCGTCAGCGTCTCATAGTCCCGGAACGCCAGCAGGAGGATGCAGCCGGCCAGGACGATGAGCGAGGGGAAGAAGAGGGCATTGGTGCCTTCGAAGACCCACCCCCACGGATCCACGATGGATCGCCAGACCGACAGGAGCGATCCCAGGTTGATGAGGAGGATGACGGGGTCGATGAAGCGCCGGAACAGCCCGACGAGTCCGAGCAGCGCCACGCCAACCTGGGCGGCGCCCACCATGGGTAGGAGCGCCGGGTGGCTGAGCAGTCCAAAGTAGAAGCGGTCGGAGACGGCCATGGCGTGGCCGGGATCCACGATCTTGTCCAGGCCCCACACCAGGACGAGGAGGGCAATGGAGGCTCGGAGGAAGAAGAGGGCGCCGGCCTGAAGGCCCGTGGGATCGGTGTGGAGGGTAGAGTCGGAATCTCGGCCCGCCGGCTCAGTGCGGAGGGCAGGACGTTCGGCGTCGGAAGGTGGCATCGAGGTGTCCCCGGTGGTGGTGGAAAAACGATGGGTGCCTGGTGAAGCGGATGGGTGCTTGGTGAAGCGAGAGATCGACCACAGGAGGCCGCCGGTGATCCCGCCGAGTACCTTTCGTCTGCGAGGGGCACCCATGAGACCAATCCGCTGTTGGTTCTGGAGGTTCCAGACCGGGGGAACCGGACCGACCGGTCCATGCATTGGAGAACTGAACGGCGGGACCGCCTCGACGGCGAATGAAGTCGAGCCCGTCGGTGTCTTCGCCATCCAAGTCCAGATCGCACTTCCGGGCCCTCGACCCTTGGTTCACCGGAGGGAGGGTCCCCGGATCGTCGTTCGGTCCCTGCCTTCAGGAGATTCCCATGGCCCCGCTCCCACCCTCAGCGCCTTCAGCCTCCTTTCCCACTCCAGCTCGGCGGCTGGCCACCTGGGCCGGGGGTCTCGTCCTGGTGGGGGTGGTCGGGGTTCTCGCCGGGTGCTCGGACCCGGCCGGTCCCGGGGGAATGGAGAATCCCTTTACCCAGCTCGAGTGCACCGTACCGGACCGGGAGATCGTCTCCGGGGGCGTACCCCCGGATGGGATCCCCTCCCTGGAGGATCCGCCCTTCGTTGGAGCCTCCCATGCGTCGCTGGATTATCTGCGGGATGAGGACCGGGTCATCGGCCTCTACCTGGGCGGGCAGGCCTGGGCCGTTCCCCACAACGTGGGCTGGTGGCACGAGATCGTGAACATGGCGGTGCCCGGGGGGCCGGATCTGGCTGTTTCGTACTGTCCCCTCACCGGTTCCAGTCTCACCTTCGATCGCCAGGTCGTGGGAGGGGCCAGCCTGGGAGTTTCCGGACTCCTCTTCCGGAACAACCTCATCATGTTCGACCGGACCAACGACCGGTCACTCTGGTTCCAGATGGCGCGAGGTTCCCGGTGTGGGACAGCCAGCGGAACACCCATTCCCATGGTGGCTTCATGGGACCTTCGCTGGGACGCATGGCGTGAGATGCACCCCGATACCCGGGTGGTCTCCGGAGATCTGGGGATGGGGCGGGACTACACCCGCTATCCCTATGGCAACTACGAGCAGAGCTCCGAGCTCCTCTTCAACTTCGCGGGCGTCGACGACTCCCGCTTCGTGAAGGAGCGCGTGCTGGGAGTCCCCGAAGACGACGGGGGCGGCGTACTCTTCCCCTTCGGGGCTCTCCGGGAGGTGGAATCGGATGGGGTGAGCGTCGTCCGGGATGTGGCCCGAGGCGGCGACGTGGTGGTGTTCTGGGACAGCCGGGCGAGCGGAGCCATGGCCTACCGACCGCAGGCCGCCGGGCAGGGGCTCACCTTCCAGGTCGAGGATGGGGAGATTCGGGACCAGGAAACCGGTTCCACCTGGCGATTGGACGGCCTGGCCGTGGCTGGGCCCCTGGCCGGGGACCGTCTCGAGCCCCTGGCCGATGCCTTCACGGCATTCTGGTTCGCCTGGCGGGCCTTCTACCCCGAGTCCCGCATCTGGGAGGGTGGCGGGTGAGGTGGGATGCATCGCGGTCTCCGGCCCGGAGGCGAGAGAAGGGAGTGCCGACACCATCATGGGCAGGCGCCTGCGTCCTCGCCGGCCTCCTGGTGTTCCTGTCGGTGATTCCGGCAGGAGGGGTCTCGGCCCAGTGGATCTCGCCCCCAGGCGAGGGATGGGTGGACCTGACGCTACGGCATCAGGATACCCGGGAGCGGTTCGACCTGGACGGGACGCGACGGGACATCTTCGCCGAGGGCCGGGCGGTGACCTGGTCCGCCTTCCTCACGGGCAATGTGGGACTCCTTCAAGGTACGGATCTGTGGGTTGAACTCCCCGTCCACCGCCTCCGCTTCGATGATGCCGGCGGAGAGCGGGCGAGTTCCGGTGTGGGCGACCCCCGGATCTTCTTGCGGGCCGGCCCCGAACTCCTGGGGCTGCCGCCGTGGCCAGTGGCGCTTCGGGGCGGGGTCAAGCTGGATGTCGGTGACTTCGACGTGGACGCCGAGGTGATCCCCCTCGGCGAGGGGCAGCGGGACTGGGAGCTCCTGGTGGAGCTGGGCCGCTCCTTCCACCCTCGGTCTCTCTGGACAATGGGGTGGGTGGGACATCGGTGGCGGGAAGCCAATCCGGCGGCGCAGCGCACTCCGGGTGACGAGTGGTTCTGGTGGTGGAGCCTGGGGGGTGAGGCTGGACCGGTGGCCTGGCGAATGTCACTGGAGGGGCTGTCGGGAGGAGTCTGGACGCTGGAGGGGGGGATCCGGCCACCCTCCACGTGCCGGCGGTTCCGACAAGCCATGGTGGACGCTGGGGTCGGACTGGGGCCGGGGACGGTCCGGCTCGGCCTGGAGGTGCCGGTGGCCGGCCGGAATCTTCCGGCCGGGGCCGCGGTGAGCGTCGGGTATTTCGTTCGCTGGGATCGCGGCATGGTGGGTCGCTGATGGGCTCCCGGCGCCACCCCATCAGCGCTGATTCGCCTCCAGGAGAATCTCCACGTCCACGTTCCCGCCTACCACCAGAGTGGCGGCCCAGCTTCCCACGCCCACACCGAAGTCCTGTCGACGCAGGCGGGTCTCAGCGCTGAATCCGGCCACCCGCTGGACCCCGCCGAGCATCTGCTGCATGTCGGCGTCCAGTTCCTGCATGCCCAGGACCCGGATGGGCAGCTCCACTTCCTGGGTGATGCCCTTCATGGTGAGGGGTCCCGTGGCCATCAGGCTGCCGTTGCCCAGATCACGCACCGACGTGCTCCGGAAGGTCATGTACGGGTGCGCATCCGCTTCGAAGAAGTCCTCGGAGCGCAGATGTTCGTCGCGGTCCGAGTTCCCCGTGTCGACGCTGGCAACCGAGATCCGGACGTCCACCGAGGAGGCGGCCGGGTTCTCAGGGTCGTAGTTCAGGTCGATCTCGTACTCGTGAAAGGTGCCCGAAACGGGGGTGAAGAAGTGATTTACCTTGAAGTTGACCTCGGTATGGGCGCTATCCACGTTCCAGGCGGTCTGCGCCCCTGCGGGGACGGCCACCAGGAGGGCGGTGGCCGTAAGGGCCAGAGTGAGCCGGGGAGCCAGGGAACGCCCAGCCGCTCTGCTTCGAGAGAGAAGGGCGGTGAGGGGGTTCATGAATCGGGAAGGGTTCGGAAATCGGGAATGTTGAGGCATTTTGAACATGGTCCGGGACTCCTCTTCAGATGTCCATGGTCTCGGCACGGGCTGGTGCCTGTGGCCTGAGACGGGGTGGGATGGATGGGCGTGAGGTCACGCCGCCGTCTTCACCCACCGAAGCCGTATCCCGCCGGGAGGGTTCCCGAGGTCCGGGAACGGGGTGGGGTCCCGATGGATTCTGAAGGGGGAAGGTCCTCTGTCCCCAGCGACATGTGACGAGCCGTCGCCATCCTCTTGAAACCCGTGCATCATGACCTGGATCACAACCATCGACGAGACCACCGCCGAGGGCGAGTTGGCCCGCATCTACCGGGAGATCGAGGAGGGGCGAGGGAAGATCTCCAACATCATGCGATCCCAGAGTCTGGCACCCGGGGCCATGAAGGCGCACATGGACCTCTACATGGAGCTGCTCTTCGCCCGGGGGGGACTCTCCAGGGCCGAGCGGGAACTCATTGCCGTGGTGGTCTCGGTGGAGAACGGATGTGCCTATTGCACAGAGCACCACGCCGAGGCCTTGGCAGCATGGTGGCGGGACCGGGAGCGGGTCGCCCGGTTGCGGGAAGATCCGGATTCCGCCGGTCTGACCGAGCGAGAAGCGGCGCTGGCCCGGTTTGCGCGCACACTGACCCGGGAGCCCTCGGCGTCAGGACGGGCCGGGGTGGAGGCGCTGAGGTCGGTTGGACTGGAATGCGAAGAGATCCTGCAGGCCACCCTCATCACCGGCTACTTCAACTTCGTGAACCGCATCGCCGAGGGGCTCGGGGTCGAGGCGCCGCCGGGTGAGATCGGCGGGTATCGGTACTGAGCGCCCCCCCGGGCGCTACCGATGCTCCGGGTTGGGATGATCGAAACGGCAGCCGGCATCCCAGGTGGAGCGCTGGTTGCCGTGGGCCGGGATCCCACCCCGGTCCTTCAACATCCGCGCCGTGTGGAGGAGGTTCCAGGTCATGAAGGTGGTGTTTCGTTGGGTGAATTCGTTCTCCGGGCCACCGGAGCCTTCATCCAGGTAGGAGGGGCCGGGGCCCGCCGGACCGATCCATCCGGCGTCGGCCTGGGGCGGGATGGTGTACCCGAGATGTTGGAGAGCGTAGAGGATTCCCATGGCGCAGTGCTTGATCCCGTCCTCGTTTCCGGTGACCACGCACCCGCCGACCCGGCCGTAGTAGGCGTACTGGCCCTGTTCATTGAGAAGGGCGGAGTTGCCGTAGAGGCGCTCGATGACCTGCTGGCAAATCGACGATTTCTCGCCGAGCCAGATGGGCGTGCCAAGGATCAGGATGTCCGCCGCCATGACCTTTTGGAAGAGGTCGGGCCAGGGATCCCGCTTCCAGCCGTGCTCGGTCATGTCGGGGTACACGCCCGGCGGTAGCTCCAGGTCCACCGCACGCACCACATCCACCGCAACGCCGTTGGCATCCATGATGGCCTGGGAGACGGCCATGAGGCCCTGCGTGTGGGAGGGATTGGGCGAGCGTTTCAGTGTACAGTTGATGAAGAGGGCGCTCAGGTCCGAGAAGTCCCAGTCATGGTTGGCGCACTCCTGAAGTTGTCGGGGGGTCAGCGTCATGGGGCGGCTCCGTAGTGGGGAAGGGCGGTTAGCGGGAAACACCGGGGGCTCATGATCATAGCCATTGCCGACGCTCCCACCTCGGCAATCCGTCATGGTCTGTTTCGGTTCCAGGATACCTTCGCCTCCATGATGTCCGACCCCCCTCCGCCTTCCACTGGCGGCACTGCCGGTCCCTGTTTCTCCTGTGGAGTACGCTGTTCGTGGGATCGTGGCCGGCGGCGTTCCTGCTTTTCCCTGCCCGGGCCTCGCGTGGACGGTTTGCCGTCACAGCCCCCCACTACATTCCCACCCGTCGAGCCCCCGAGCCCCACGGAGTGGACCCCATGGAATTCCTGTTCTTCTGGTTGTTGTTCGGGTTTGCCTCTGATGGCCATCGCATCCGGAAAGGGTCGGAGTGACGAGAGCGCCGATCCTTTCACCCTGACCACTTGTGTACAGGACGTTGTAAATGTACCTATGCAGGGATACTTCTGAAGCGCAGATTTCCTTTCAACTAATCGACCAAGACACTTACTCAAATGTATCAGGTTCAGTGAGAATCTGTCTTGCCAACTCGTAGTTGACTGGTCCGGGATCCTGGCCGATGCTGGTGACCCGGTCGGCGTCTCGTCCCGCTGGCTCCCCATCCCGTATGGGTGCGTCTCCTATGCCTGATTTGTTGTTGATCTCGCTGATTCCAACGGAGGAGGTTGCCTACGCCCTCGTTGGGGTGATGGTTGGACTGGCCCTCATATCCGCGGGGGGGCTCCTCTGGCCACTGAGGCAGTTCAGGTCGCACCTGGACAGGATCGCGGAACGACTGGAAGAGGCCGGAACGGACGCTGAGGCCGATCCGGAGGAGGTGAGGAGTATCCTCGGGGAGGATTTCGGAGAGTTCCTTGCCGCTTGGGAGGCCGCTGCCGTGGAAGTCGGGGGCGAGCGGTTCTCCCCGGCACGGTTCGAGGACTTCGTGGATCCCTCCCAAGCCTACGAGAAATTGGCCCGCACCCGGCATGAGCTGGTGCGTCCGGTGGCCCCCATTCTCCTGGCTCTGGGGATCCTCTTCACCTTCCTGGGCCTCACCTTGGGGATCGGGGGTCTCGAGACCGGCACATCCGACGCCCTGAGTCGGGGGATCGATGCCCTCCTCGGCGGGATGTTCTTTGCCTTCACCACCTCCATCGCCGGGATCTTCCTCTCCATCCTCTGGATCCTGGCGTCCCGCTG
>REEG01000205.1 GCA_007695195.1 Gemmatimonadales bacterium
CCGGGAATTGGAGCGACTTCTGGGCCTCGCGGGACTACGCCCTGCAGCTCGATTCACTCCGGGCCGCCGTCCTCATGGCCCACGCCTGGAACGACTGGAATGTCATGCCCGAGCACTCGGTGCGGGTCATCGACAGGCTCCGGGAGCGGGACGTGCCCCTGCAGATGTACTTCCACCAGGGCGGCCACGGCGGAGCGCCTCCGCCGGAGATGATGAACCGGTGGTTCACCCGGTACGTGCTGGGAGTGGAGAATGGGGTGGAAGACGATCCCCGGGCCTGGATCGTTCGGGAAGAAGACGACCGGATGGAGCCCACCCCCTACGCGGACTGGCCCGTGCCGGGGGCGGCGCCGGTAACGCTCCGTCTGGATACGGGGGGAAGGGAGGCGGGAGGGCTGACCTCGGAGACCGCGTCCGGTACCGGGCAGGAGTCCCTGGTGGATGATGTGTCCTTCACCGGGGCCGAGCTGGCTCAGGCCGAATCCTCCCCCCATCGGCTCCTCTACCAGACCGGGGAGCTGACCCGACCGGTGCATATCTCCGGGCGGCCGGAAGTGACCATCCGGATGACGGCGGATCGCCCGGCGGTGAACCTCTCGGTCTGGCTGGTGGCGCTCCCCTGGGAGGAGGCGGAGGCCCGCAGGCCCAACTTCAGCGTCATCACCCGGGGCTGGGCCGACCCCAAGAACCACCGCTCCCTCACCGAGAGCGATCCCATCGTGCCGGGTGAGTTCCGGGATGTGCGCTTCACCTTGCAGCCCACGGATCAGGTGATCCCGGTGGGGAGGCGCATCGCCCTCGTGGTGTTCTCCAGCGACCGGGAGTACACCCTCTGGCCCGAGCCCGGTGCCGAGCTCACGGTGGAGCTGGAGGGCACGTCGCTGACCCTCCCGGTGGTGGGGGGAGAGGCGGGGTTCCGGGAGGCGGTCTCTGCCGGCGGGATGTAATCGCCCCGTCCCCTACCGCCCCAGGAACTCGATGAGGGCCGGCGAGAGGAGTTCCCGAGCCTCCCAGTGGGGGTTGTGGCCCACGCCGGGGAAGAGGACCAGTTCGCCGTTGGGGAAGGCGTCGGCGGCGGCCCGGGCCAGTTCCGGGAAGCGGGGGCCGTCCAGTTCGCCTCCGATGACCAGCGCCGGGGCCTCGATCTGGGGCCAGTCGTGCACCACCGTGCTGGTGCGGATCACATCGCTGTTCAGGGCCCGGACCATGGCCAGGCGGGGCCAGTCGCCGCTGAGCCCCCACCCGTAGTGGACGCGGACGTACTCCAGATAGGCGTCGTCCCACGCCTCCACATGCCCCCGGATGGTGGCCAGGGCGGCCTCGTAGCTCCGGTCCGGCGCCGCCTGGGGCTCACTCCAGCCGCGCCCCGCCCGGGCGTCGGCCAGCCCGATGGCGTTCACCAGCCCCACATGGGTGGTGCGCTCGGGGTAGAGGAGTGCGAACCGGCTCGCCTTCATCCCGCCGTACGAGTGCCCCACCAACGCCGCCCCCTCGATCCCCAGGTGGTCCAGCACCCGGGCGATGTTTCCGGCGTGCATGTCCAGGGAGTAGGGGAGGATGGGCTTGGACGAGCGTCCGTACCCGATCTGGTCCATGGCCACCACCCGAAAGCCCGCCTCCGCCAGGTCATCGATGACCCCCTCCCATGACGCCGCCCAGTAGTTCCCGCCGTGGAGGAGGACCACGGTCCGCCCGTTGGCCGCTCCGGTGGGCGCTACATCCATGAAGGCCATGCGCAGATCCTGGCCGTACAGGGAGAACTCGATGTGGGAGACCGGGTGCGGGTACGGGACCTCTTCCATTGTGATGGAGACCGGGCCCCAGTCGGCAGGGGGCGCCGCCGGGGGCTCCTGGGCATCCAGCCCCGGCGCGCCGGTCAGGACGGGAAGCAGGATGAGGAGGCCCAGGAAGGCGGCGAGCATGGGCAGGTCGGCGAGGCGGTGTGGGCAGGGCATGGCAGGCTCAGGCAGTCCGGGTGGAAGGTCGGTGGAGGTCGCCGGTGGCCGGGTGTGGTTACCGATGCCGAACGTGGTGCCGCCCATCATCCCAGGCAAGTGGAGGGTGGCACCGCCGCACCCGATGATCCGTCGTCGTCGGCAATTCCGATAGTGGGGGAAGGAGGGGACTGTTCGCCCCCGCATCCACCCCAGAATCGAGAATGCCGTCATGAGGTCAGCCCCCCGCCTATCCGTCGTGCTGGCCCTACTTTCGCTTGCGGCGTGCGGGGGAGACGGCAGCCCGGCGAGCCCGGCCGACCCGCCCCCACCGCCCCCTGAACCCGGTGCCCTGACCATCTCCGTCGAGCCCACCGGACTCGCGGCACCGTGGCGGTTGACCGGCCCGGGGGGATTGTCACAGGAAGGGACCGGAGCGGCCTCTGTGAACGGGGTTCCGGCCGGGGACTACTCCCTGATCTGGCTCCCACTGGAGGGGTGGGACACCCCGACGCCCCCCCAGGAGACCCGGACACTTTCGTCAGGGGGAGCGGTGTCCTTTGCCGGGAGCTACCGCCGCTGGACCGGGCGCGTGCAGGTGGATGTGGCGCCGGAAGAGATCCCGGCGCCCTGGGTCCTGACCGGTCCCGAGGGCACAGTCCAGGAGGGTACGGGCCGGGCCTTGCTGGACGAACTTCCTGTGGGGGAATACACCCTCCAATGGGGCGAGGTGGACGGGTGGTTCTCTCCCGATCCACAGGCGTCGACGGGTGCGGTGGAGCGAAACCAGACGGTGGTGTGGGAGGGGCGGTATGCGCCGATGCCGGGGGAAGTGCGCATTGTGGTCACCCCTGACACCCTCCCGGCGCCCTGGGTTCTCTCGGGACCCGATGGACTCACCACGGAAGGTGCCGGAGAGGCGTCCCTTTCCGACCTGCCCACCGGAGATTACACACTCACCTGGGGACCCCTTGAGGGATGGGACCCCCCGAGTACCGCAGAGGTCACCGGGACTCTGGATCCCGGTGGTGAACTCCAGTTCGCCGGGAACTACGAGCGCTGGACCGGGCGGGTCGAGATCCGGGTGGAGCCGGAAGAAATGCCGGGTCAGTGGACCCTGACGGGGCCGGAGGGGCCGGCCCGCAGCGGCGTCGGATCATCGGTCTACGAGGCCATCCCGGTGGGCGAGTACACCCTTCGGTGGTGGCACGTCGATGGCTGGATCGCGCCGCAGCCCTCCCAGGTGACCGGCGTGGTGCGCAGGAACGAGACGCTGGTCCTGGAAGGGCGCTACGAGCGCGCCGTGGGTGAGTTGACGGTACGCGTGCTGCCCGATGGCCTCGCCGCTCCCTGGGTGCTCACCGGCCCGTCGGGCTTCGAGGCGGAAGGGGAAGGAACCCGCACCTTCACCGGCCTCAACACCGGGCCCTACCGGGTGGTTTGGGGAGAGGTGGAAGGGTGGACTGCCCCGGCCTTCCCCACCAATCGGACCCTTCCTCCCGGGGGCTCGGTGATCATGGAAGGGGCTTACACCGCCAGCACCGGAACGGTGGTGGTCGCGGTGGAGCCGGAGGAGTCCGAGGGAGCCTGGGTCCTCCAGGGGCCCGACGGCACCGTGGACTCCGGCCGTGGAACCCGCACCTTCACCGGGCTCCCGCCGGCCGCCTACACACTGAGATGGTTCGCTACCCCGGGGTGGGAGGTGCCGGACCCCGCCACCGTTGACTTCACCCTGGCCGCCGGGGCTACCGAGACCATTGCGGGGACGTTTCGTGCCGGGTCCGCTACTCTGAGCATCTTCTTTCGTCCCTCCGCCATTCCCGCGCCGTGGCGGCTGACGGACCCCTTCGGGTCGGTCACCACCGGCGAGGGAACGGCCACCCTCTCGGGTCTCCAGAGCGGACGGTACCGCATGACCTGGCTGGATATCCTCGGGTGGACCACACCTCCCACGGTGGAGATCGAGATCGCGGAGGGGGAGACGGCCTCCGTCCAGGGATCCTACCCGCTCATGCGCGACCCCTACGCCACCAACGATTCCCTGAGCCGGGTTGCCGCCCTGGGGGGGCCGCTCGTTCCCGCCGATGACGGGACCGTGCTCCTGGAGACCGAGGTGGCTCGCCTGGACGAGGACGGGCGTTCACGCTTCTTCGGGTTCACTTCAGATCCAGGATCCGCCATCGCCGTGCGAGTGGATCCCCTGGAATCCTTCGGTCACCCTCTCGACGCCCAGAGCCTGGGGATCCGGATCTGGCGGCAGGACTCCGGGGGTTCGGGAGGCTGGACGCTCATGGGTCAGTTGAACCTGCAGCCTCGGGGGGCCAGCGAGTACCATTCTCCCATCTTGTACTCGGGACCCGGGTTCGCGGGCGATGGAACGTGGGCGGCGGAGGTCTATAGCGCCGGCACCCGCACCGGCCGACAGCTCTTCCGGGTGCGGGTGTCCAACGCGGCCATTGCGCCGTAGAGGAATACGGAACTGGAGATATGGGACAATCGCTGACAGGCCGGTTCTGGCCAGCTCCGTCTGGTATTCCATGTGGTTTCCTGAATTTTTGTAGGAGTCTACGATTTTGCAATTAATTGATTTTCTGTTATGGTAATTGTGGCATTGCATTGATAAGTGATTTCCAAGATGCAAACACAATACAAGGAGGTACCGTGAAGGACGCCCCCAGCAGTGACCGTCTTCGTTCCGCAGTGGATCAGGTCAATGAAACCGCCCGGCAGATCCGCCGGTCCTCATCTCAGCTTCTGTCCCGTACCAATGGGAACTCAAAAGAGGCCGGGGATGGCGATGGAGGCGCCCACCGCACGGCGCAGGCCCTGGCCCATCTGTCGGATTCCCTGGAGCGGGCGGGCCAGGCCGCCATGAACTCGGGTCTGGCCATGCGGGACCGCAGTCGGGATACGGCCAGGGCCATTTCCCGAAGCGAACGGGTCCTCCGGGAGCAGGGCCTACGTGGGGCGGCGGCGAGAGCGGCCACCCATCCGGGCCGCGGACGTTTCCTCACGGTGGTCGGTACTGTCGTAGGCGCCGCCGTGGCGGGAGTGGTTCTCCTGATGGGGTGCCGGGACAGGGAGAATAGCTGACGGAATCCCTGCATGTCGACGCTGCTTGCCCTTCTCCTGGCCGCCTTCCTGTCCGCACTGCTGGGGCTCGAACGGGAGAGCGAGGGGAAGGCAGCGGGACTCCGGACCCACCTTCTGGTGGGCGTGGGCGCTGCGCTGGCCACATACCTCTCCCTGGAGATGACCGGCCACGGAGTCGGGGAGGCGGCCGATCCCGGGCGCATCGCCGCCCAGGTGGTGAGCGGGATCGGCTTCATCGGGGCCGGGGTGATCATTCAGTCCAGGGGTTCGGTCCGGGGGCTAACCACGGCGGCTACGCTGTGGGTCGCGGCCATGATCGGGATGGCGGTGGGCCTCGAGGCCTACGGCCAAGCGGTAGCCGTGACCATCATCTCGCTCCTGGCACTTCGCTTCCTATCTTCCCTGGACCACTTGTTTGAAGCCCTTCCCCAGTGGCAAGCCATCGAGGTCACCTGGACCGAACCTCCGGACGACGCCGTGGCCGCCTTGGACGGCCTGACTCCACCGGAGGTGTCCGTCCGACTCCAGAAACCGGTGTCCGTCCGGGAGGGCAAAGTCGCCTCTGCCCTCCGGATTCGAGCCTCGGATCGGGATGTCTCCCGGATCGTCATGGAGCTGGGTCAAAGGCCCGAAATCCGGGAAGTGAAGACCCTCTGACCACTGGTCGTCCACGCCCGCTCAGAACCCCCATGGCTCCACCCGGTGGAAGCGGACGTTGCGCACCCGCCCGCCGGAAACCAGCATCTCCGCCACTTCATCCTCGCCGTTCCGGACGAACTCCACCGAGTTCATCCCCCACTGGGACGATCGGAATCGGTCCCGCTCCACCACGCTCAGCGTCTGCTCGGGCTGCCGGGGGCGCTCCACTACCAGGTCGTCTCCCTCGACCCGGACCCGGTACACTACATCCAACTCGGGGGAGTAGAAGCTCCCCTCGTACTGGGCCAACACCTCCGCCGGAAGGGTGGTGGGCTCTTCCGTCTCTTCCGGATCTTCCTCCGACCCGGCAGAGGCCGCATTGTCGGCGGGGGCTTCCACCGGCTCCATCCGGTCGTCCAGGAAAACCTGGGCCACCTCCCGCGCCAGCCTCCCGGCGTTGAAGGACGAGGCGTTTCCGAACACCACAACGCCCATCCCTTCCTCGGGGAAGAAGAGGAGGTTCGTCCGGAACCCGGCGTCGGCTCCGCCGTGTCCCATGGTTCGGAGCCCCCGGTAGCTTCCCACAGATAGCCCGAGCCCGTATGGCGCCGTGTCGCCCCCGTTCAGCCTCGCCGGCTCAGCCATCTCGGCCCAGAGGGCGGCATCGCCCACCATCGGCGCCTCCATCTCGGCCATCCAGCGCCCCAGGTCCTCCACCGTGGTGAAGAGGCTCGTAGCCCCCTGGTTTGCGTAGCTGAGTACGGCGTTCCGCCACCCGCCTCCGGCATTGGGGGCATATGAATACGCCCGTCCCGGCACGATGCGGGTGTGGTCCGAGTGGACATGGGTCCGGTGCATTCCCAGGGGAAGGAAGACGCGCTCCCGCAGGAATTCGCCGAACTCCTGCCCCGACACCCGCTCCACCACCTCCGCCAGGAGGGAGTAGCCCATATTGGAATATAGGTATTCCGAGCCGGGCTCGAAGTTGAGTTCCCGCTGTCGCAGCATGAGCCCCATGATCTGATCGCGGGTGATGACGTCGTCGATGCGCCACCCCGCCTGGATCAGGAGCTCCCACTGATCGCGCACGCCGGAGGTGTGCTGGCCCAGTTGCCGGAGGGTGACGGGCCGCCCCAGATCAGGGAGTTCCGGGAGGTGCCGGTGCACTTCGTCGTCCCACGACAGGAGCCCGTCCCGCGCCAGGAGAGCCACGGCAAAGGTGGTGAACTGCTTCGAGACCGACGCCACATGGAAGGGCGTGGTGGGGGTCACCGGGATCCGGTACTCGAGCTGGGCCGAGCCATATCCCTGGCTGTACACGACCCGCCCGTTCCGGGTCACCGCCACGGCAGCGCCGGGACCTGCGGGGTCACTCCACGCCTCGAAGACGGCGTCCACCGCCTCCACCTGCTCCGCTGTGATGCCCTGACCCGCCGCGTGCTGGGGGAAGGTGCCGGGCACCGTCAGCGTGGCCACGACCAGAGCCAGGATCGGCGTAGGAAAGACTGCCGCAACGCGACCGAGGGAGGAGGGGAGGAATCGTGGCTGCATGCTTCGTCTCCTGGAGGGCAGGCTGTGCCGAACGTGTTTCTTGACGAATAAACTCACCAGCAAGTCTGGCCGTCGGCAACGCCTCCGCGCAACTCTTACGCCATCCCCTCCTCACCGGGTCTGCGGCCCGAATCGCCAGAGGCCGAAGGCGAGCCAACCCGTCATGAGGATGGCGGTGCCCACCAGAACGGGGACGGGCCCGAACTGATGGATGAGGGGAAGGGAGGCGGCGGTGAAGAGTCCGCCTCCCACCACAGGCTCGAAGAGGAGCTGCTTGTAGCCGAAGGCTTCCATGGCTCCGGTGCGGTTCCGGGGATCGGCCATGCGAACCAGGAGGAGGCCCACCACCGTCATCCCCATCCCCTGTCCGAAGTTGGCCAGGCCGTTGGCCACCCAGTTCTGGGGGAAGAGGAGCCGGGCCAGCACCACGAAGCCCAGGAGGTTCCAGGCGATCCCCCCCACCACCAGGACCAGAAGCACCGTGAGGTTCTCGCCCAGGGCACCCAGCGAGAGCGTTCCCAGCGCCGCCACGATGAGGAGATCCAGCGACACACCGCCGATGCGGTTCATGAGATCCCGGTTCATGAGGCCGGCGAAGCCCCACTTCATCCCGGCCACCTGAACCATGACGCCTCCGATCATGGCCAGGGGGAAGAGGGGGATGTGCTCCATGAGTTCGGGCCAGCCCAGGGGAAGGAGAAGGTGTCGCTCGGCCAGGACCAGCCCCTCCAGGAGGAGCCAGCCCACACCGATGGCCACCGCCACGAACCCCAGGTGGACGGAGAGGGGCTCCAGGGCCTGATCGGACATCTGGGGGCCCTGGGCCTCCTCTTCCAGCCGCTCCGGGCTGCTCATGGCCTCGGCTTCCTCATCGGTGGGCTCGTCGGGGGGCGCCAGGTGGCCCCGCCACACCGCCCAATTGATGAGGAGCGTTCCCAGGAGCACACCGGCCACCACCCCCACCGTGGCGAGCCCCAGCGCCAGGTCCACCCCGCTCTCGAACCCGAGCTCGCGGAAGGTGTCGCCGAGACCGGCGGCGGTGCCGTGCCCCCCTTCGAAGCCGATCTCGATGAGGGCGCCGGCCATGGGATCCACCCCGGTCCAGGGGCGCAGGAGGAAGATGACCAGGAGGAGCCCCACCACATACTGCCCCCACGCCAGCGTCTGGCCGTGGAC
Source organism: Gemmatimonadales bacterium (assembly GCA_007695195.1). Lineage (GTDB taxonomy): Bacteria > Gemmatimonadota > Gemmatimonadetes > Longimicrobiales > Gaopeijiaceae > PWLA01. Next base: position 8,394 of record REEG01000205.1, read on the forward strand.
CACCATGGGCCCGGCCTTCTCCCAGATCTCCCGGGGGGGCGAGACCGTCTTGCCCAGGAAGAGGGTGGCGAAGACCACGCTGATGAGGAGGCCCGGCATGGCGGACCAGATCTCCAGGACGGACTCGTTCCAGAGACCGTTGGGGAGGCGGTCGTCGGGAACGATCTGGCCGAGTCCCTGCGGACCGGCCAGGAGGGCCAGCGTCCCGGCGATGATGGCGCTGGGGAGGTAGAGGCGCTTGAGGAGGCTGGAGCTGCGCCGGATCCACTTCCCCAGGAGGATGAGTCCGGCGATGAGGAGGACGGCGTAGAGGACGGAATCGGTGGGCACGGCGGGGCGGGGGCTCGGGGAGAGGCCTTTTCTGAGCCTGTCAGGTCATGGCGAGGGGGGCAAGGTGAGGCACCGCTCGGGTCTGGTCCTGTTCCGTTTAGTCGCGTAGTCGCGCGGGCATTCGCTTAGTCGGGCGGGCATCCGCTTGGTCGCGCGGGCATCTGCAGGGAACCGCAGGATCGGAACTCTCAGGTAGCCCGCAATGTAATATATTGACATGTCAACAAACTGGCAGGTGGCCGGAATGGCCCGGAACGGCATTGATGGCATTGAGCGCCTTTGATCCGCTGGCCCCCGCCCCTCTCGCCAGCCCCCGCCCCTCTCGCCAGAACCCGCCACCCTCGCCAACACCCGCCCCTCTCACCAGACCCCGCCCCTTCACATCTCCACAAGCCCCTCAAGAGGAACCCCATGAATCGTTCTGTCTGGCTCATCCTCGGCGTCGTTCTCATTGCAGCAGGCCTTGCCACCTTCTTTTTGGAGGGAATCTCGTACGTGACCGAAGAGACGGTCCTGGATGCGGGACCGCTTGAGGTCACGGCGGAAGATGAGGAGGAGGTGGGGCTTCCGCTGTGGGTCTCGCTGGTGCTGGCGGGAGGCGGAGTCGCCGCTCTGCTCATGGGATTCACACGGTCCTCCGGATCTCAATAGGTCCAGGGCTTCCGACTCTCCGCGACATGGGGCCGACTCTTCCAAGTGTCCCTGTGCGTCCCCACAAGTGTCCCTGTGAGCCCCCAGCGTCCGTCCGGCTAGCTGTCCAGGGCCTCGCGGGCGCGAGCCTCCAGCTCCCACGGGATGTCCCGGGACCGCTTCCACCGGGCGGAGGGGGTGGTTCCGTTGGGGCGGACTCCCCGTCGTCGCTGCGTGGCCAGGAGGGTGGGGACGAGGTCCCGGAGGTCGGGGAGGGGAGGCGGGGGCGCCGCGTCCGGGAGGGGCCACCCGTTGCGGTCGAAGAAGCGGATTCGTTCGGAGGGACCTGAGCCGGCCCCGACCCCGGCCCCGACGCCGTCCCCGGCCTCAGCGCCCGACTTCCCCCGCGGACCGAAGCGCCCGGTGAGGATCTTCACCGAGAACCCCTCCTCGTGAACGGCCCGGTGATGGAAGCGGCAGAGGAGCACCAGGTTGGAGAGCTTCGTCTCCCCACCATCGGACCAGTGGACGATGTGGTGGCCCTCCGTGAACCGGAGGCCGCACCCCGGAAAGCGGCACCCCCCATCCCGGATCTCCAGGGCCCGGCGAAGGGCCGGAGGGATGGTCCGGGTCCGGCGGCCCATGTCCAGCACCTCCCCTTTGCTCCCACGTACAGCCGTCACCACCGCCGCATCACAGCAGAGTCTCCGGGACGTTTCTGCGGAAA
>REEG01000221.1 GCA_007695195.1 Gemmatimonadales bacterium
AGATTCGGAATCGGGTTGGCCATGCCTCGTGTCCCGTGGGCTCAGGCGTCTCTGGGGTGGGGGACCGTCACTCGCCGATGACGGCGACGGAACCGCCGGCGCCCTCGATCTTGGAGCGAGCCGAGCCGCTGAAGGCGTGGGCCCGGACGGTGAGGGAGCGCGTGAGCTCTCCGTCGCCCAGGATCTTGACCAGCTTCTTCGCCGATCCGATGAGACCCTGGTCGCTGAGCACCTGCGGATCGATGTCGTCGCCCTGGACCTCTTCCAGCGCACGGACATTGACCACCTGGTACTCCACTCGATTGATGGGGGTGAACCCCCGCTTCGGGATCCGACGCTGGAGGGGCATCTGCCCCCCTTCGAATCCGGCCGGAATGGAAGCACCGGAGCGCGCCTTCTGCCCCTTGTGCCCCCGCCCGCTGGTCTTACCCAGGCCGGTGCCGGGGCCCCGACCGAGGCGCTTGCGATTCCGGTGGGATCCGCTGGACGGCGAGAGATCGTGAAGTTCGGCCATGATTCTACTGCTCCTCAACGGGTCGGACCTCAACGAGGTGCGACACCTGCTCGAGCATACCCCGGATCGCGGGCGTGTCGGTATGGATCCGGGTCTGCTGGTTCTTCGTGAATCCGAGGGCCCGCATGGTCCGCCGGTGTTTCTCAGGGCGGCCGCTCAGGCTTCGGACCTGCTTGATGGAGAGCTTGGATGTGGACTCAGACACCGTACACCTCCAGCGATTCCACCGAAATCCCCCGCTCCCGCGCTACCTGCTGCGGCGTGACCAGGTGCTGGAGCCCCCACATGGTGGCGCGCACCACGTTGATGGGATTGTTGGTTCCCAGGCTCTTGGTGAGGATGTCGGTGATCCCCACAGCCTCCACGATGGCGCGAACCGGACCCCCGGCGATCACGCCGGTACCCGGCGCCGCCGGGCGGAGGAGGACGCGACCGGCGCCCCACTCTCCCACGATGTCGTGGGGGATGGTGCCGTTCACCACAGGGATTTCAACCATATTCCGCTTGGCATGTTCCATGGCCTTGCGGATGGCCTCGGCCACTTCGTTGGCCTTGGAGTGGTAGATCCCCACCTTCCCCTTCTGGTCCCCCACCGCCACCAGCGCGGTAAAGGAGAACCGGCGGCCGCCCTTCACCACCTTGGCGACCCGGTTGATGTGGATGACGGTCTCGACCAGATCGGACTGTTCCCGGCCCCGGCCCTTCTTGCGATCTCTGGACATCAGAACCTCAATCCTCCCTCGCGGGCGCCTTCAGCGAAGGCCTTGACCCGACCGTGGTACTTGTAGCCGCCGCGATCGAACACGACGGTCTCGATGCCTGCCTCTCGGGCCCGCTCGCCCAGGAGCTTCCCCGCCGCGTGGGCCCGGGCCGCCTGGGGATGCTCCCCCTCGGGCTCGATCTCGCGGAGCTGAGGAGCGAGAGTGGAGACGCCCACCAGGGTAACCCCGGCCACGTCGTCCACCAACTGCCCCTCCACGTTCCGCAGAGAGCGGAAGACGACCAGACGCGGCCGTTCCGCCGAGCCTGTGATCTTGTTCCGGACCCGGCGATGCCGCCGCTCTCGCTGCAGCCGACGGCTCTTGCGGATCCTCGAATACTTGAGCTTCTTCACCGATCTCTCCTTCGGACTTCCGTGAGTTTCCGCGGCCGTTAGCTGCCGGCGGTCTTACCGGCCTTGCGCCGGATCTGTTCGCCGGCGTAGCGAACGCCCTTGCCCTTGTACGGTTCCGGGGGACGGAATCCACGGAGTTCCGCGGCCACCTGTCCCACCTTCTGCTTGTCGGTTCCCTTCACCACGATCTTGGTCTGGGAGGGGGTTTCGAGCTCGATCCCCTCCGGCGCCGGATATTCGATGGTGTGGGAGTAGCCCAGATGAAGGGTGAGCCCCGGGCCCTTCTTCTCGGCCCGGTACCCCACACCCACGATCTCCAGCTCCCGGGTGAATCCCTCCGTCACACCCTCCACCATATTGGCGATGAGGGAGCGGGTCAGGCCGTGAAGCGCCTTGTGCTTCTGGGCGTCAGAGGGACGGGTCACCGTGATCTCCGCGTCGTCGATGGAGATCGACATCTCGGAATTCACGTCCAGGCTCAGCTCACCCTTGGGCCCCTTCACATGAAGGGTGGCATCGTGGAGACGAACCTCGACACCCTTCGTGATGGCAACCGGCTTCTTTCCAATTCTCGACATGGTCTTCTTCTCGCTCCGCCGTTACCAGACCAGGGCCATGAGCTCGCCGCCGACGCCGTGCTTGCGCGCCTCACGGTCCGACAGGATCCCGCTGGAGGTGGAGAGGATGGCCATCCCCAGTCCGTTCCGGACCCGGGGAATGTCCGCGGCTCCCACGTACTGGCGACGCCCCGGCGAGGAGACGCGCTCCAGGTGCCGGATGATGGGCTGGCCCTCGTGGTACTTGAGGTAGACCCGCAGAACCCCGTGGTGCCCGTCGTCCAGGACCTTGTAGTCGAAGACGAAGGCGTTCTTCTTGAGGAGTTCGGCGAGCTGGATCTTCACCTTGGAGATCGGCATGTCGGCCCAGCGGTGTCCCGCCTGGCCGGCATTGCGAATCCGGGTGAGCATATCTGCAATCGGATCGGTCATCATGGCTGGTTCTGCTCCTTGGTTACCAGCTGGCCTTGCGGACGCCCGGAATCTCGCCCTTCAGGGCCTTCTGCCGGAAGCAGATCCTGCAGATGCCGAACTTGCGGATGTATCCCCGGGCGCGGCCGCACCGCTGGCACCGGTTGTAGGCACGCACGCCGTACTTGGACTTGCGGTTTGCCTTTTCAATGAGAGCCTTCCTAGCCATTCAATCCCCCGAAACCGTGTGGTTCGTCAGCAGTCAGTTGGGCCATGAGCCCGGTTCAACCAGCGGCGGCCCCAGCCGCCTCGGCGCCGATCTGCACCGGCGTAGCGCCACGGAAGGGGAAGCCCATCTCCCGGAGGAGTGCGAAGGCTTCGTCATCCTTGTCCGTGGACGTGACGATCGTGATGTCCATCCCGTGGACCTTCTGAACGTCGTCGTAGCTGATCTCCGGGAAGATGATCTGCTCCCGGATGCCCAGCGTGTAGTTGCCCCGCCCGTCGAACGAGCGGCTCGGAATCCCGCGGAAGTCCCGTACCCGGGGAATCGCCACCCCGATGAGACGGTCCAGGAACTCGTACATCCGGGTCCGGCGAAGGGTCACGGAGACGCCCACAGGCATCCCCTCCCGGAGGGAGAAGCCGGCGATGGACTTGCGGGCCCGGGTAATGACCGGCTTCTGCCCGGTGATGGTCTGTACCTCTTCCACCACCGAGTCCAGGAGCTTCTGGTTTCGGCTCGCTTCGCCCACCCCCACGTTGACCACCACCTTGGTGACCCGGGGGATCTGATGAACGTTCTCCAGGTTCAGCTCCGCCATGAGTGTGGGCCGGACGCGTTCCCGATAATGTGTCTGCAGTCTGGGTGCCATCTGTCTGATTCCGTCGCTTCCCGGCCGCGTCAGCGGGGCCGGGGAATGGGATTGCCGCTCTTCACCGCGATCCGTTCCTTGGTACCGTCGGCGTCGATCTTGATCCGGACCCGCGTGGCTTCGTCGGTGGCCGGGTCGATGAGCATGACGTTGGAGATGTCGATGGCCGCCTCGAAGGAGATGATTCCCCCTTCCGGCTGATCCTGCGTCGGGCGCTGATGCCGCTTGCGCATATTGACGCCCTCCACCACCACCCTCCCCTCGGACGGACTCACCCGCCGGACGGTTCCCTCCATCTCGCGGTAGTTGCCGCGGATCACACGAACCCGGTCGCCCTTCACAATGTGGCTCTTGGCCTTCGCGCGCCGAGCCTGCTTCATCTCTTTCTTCGTGGCCATCACAGCACCTCAGGAGCCAGGGATACGATCTTCATGTACCGCTTCTCACGGAGCTCCCGACCCACGGGGCCGAAGATACGGGTGCCCTTGGGCTCGCCATTGGGGTTGATGAGCACAGCTGCATTCTCATCGAACCGGATGTACGAGCCGTCGCGACGGCGCATCTCCTTGGCGGTACGGACGATCACCGCCCGGACCACATCGCCCTTCTTCACCCCCGCATTGGGGATGGCATCCTTCACCGTGGCCACGATGACGTCTCCGACGCGACCGTAGCGACGCCGGGATCCGCCCAGAACGCGGATGCAAAGTGCCTTCTTGGCACCTGTGTTGTCCGCGATCTTCAGGACCGATTCCTGCTGGATCATCGATCTATCTCCTCGTCAGTCCCGGGGTGGGGAGCTGGATTCCGGGTCAAACGCGCTCAGGCCGCTCAATGAGCGAGTGGACGCGCCAGCGCTTCAGTTTGGACAGGGGGCGCGTTTCCTGGATACGGACCACGTCCCCGACCCGGTACTCGTTGTTCTCGTCGTGGGCGTGGTACTTCTTGGACCGCGTCATGGACTTCCCGTAGAGGGGATGGGCCAGACGCCGTTCCACCAGAACCACCACCGTCTTGTCTCCCCGGTCGCTTACCACCGTTCCCTGGCGGACCTTCCGGGATTTCCGGGCGACCTCTACGGCCCCCGCCTGCGTTTCCTGCGTCTCGTTGTCGCTCACGATTCACCTCCCGCAAGCTCGCGCTCCCGGACAATGGTCTTCATCCGGGCGATTTCCCGCCGGATCTGCTTGGGCAACTGGGGATTTTCCAGCTGCATCATGGAGCCCCGGAACCGGAGGCGGAACAGCTCCTCCCGCAGTTCCAGCATGCGCTCCTCGATCTGTTCGTTGGACATCTCGCGGATGTCCTCGGCCGTCATCGCCATATCGTCACCCTCCCAGCTGCTGATCGCGAATCACGAACCGCGTCTTGATGGGGAGCTTGGCAGCAGCCAGCTCCATGGCCCGCTCCGCAACGTCGGGCGCCACGCCCTCCATCTCGAACATGACCCGGCCGGGCTTCACCACGGCCACCCACTTCTCCGGATTCCCCTTCCCCTTTCCCATCCGGGTCTCGGCCGGCTTCTGGGTGATGGGCTTGTCGGGGAAGATCCGGATCCACACCTTCCCGCCACGCTTGATGTGACGGGTCATGGCGATACGGGCCGCCTCGATCTGCCGGTTGGTGATCCAGGAGGGCTCGAGCGCCTGCAGGCCGTACTCCCCGAAGGAGACCCGGTTGCCGCGCTGGGCCCTCCCGCGCATCCGACCCTTGTGGGTCTTCCTGTGTTTGACTCGCTTTGGCGAGAGCATCGTCGTTCTTCCCTATTCTCAGGTGTCGGTGGAGTACGTCCGACCCCGGCGCTCGTCCACCACCTCGCCGAGGAAGATCCAGCACTTCACGCCGATCACGCCGAAGGTGGTATGAGCTTCCACGTTGGCGTAGTCGATGTCGGCGCGGAGGGTGTGCAGGGGCACGCGGCCCTCATTGTACCCCTCGGTCCGGGCGATTTCGGCGCCGCCGAGGCGGCCGGCGCACTGGATCCGGATCCCCTCGGCTCCTGCGCGCTGAGCGGCCTGAACGGCGCGCTTCATGGCCCGGCGGAAGGAGATCCGCTGCCGGAGCTGATGGGCCACATTCTCGGCCACCAGCCGGGCATCGATCTCCGGCCGCTTCACCTCTTCCACATTGACGGAGACCTCGGACTTGGTCAGCACCCCGAGCTCATCGCGGAGCTTGTCCACCTCCGAGCCCCGCTTCCCGATCACCACGCCCGGACGGGCAGTATGGATGGTGACGACGATCTTCGAGGGCTTCCGCTCGATCTCGATGGAGGAGATGGCCGCGTGGGCGAGTCGCCGCTCCAGATAGTTCCGGATCGTCTCGTCTTCCTTCAGCAGGCGGGGAAAATCCTTCTCCGCGTACCAACGTGACTTCCAGTCCTTGATGACGCCGATACGGAACCCCGTGGGGTTGGTCTTCTGTCCCATCCGGATTTACTCCTTGGTGTCCACGACGATGGTAATATGGCTCATCCGCTTCCGGATGGGGGCGGCCCGGCCCATGGCCGCCGCGCGCCACCGCCTGAGCGTCGGGCCTTCGTTCACGTAGGCGGCGGACACGACCAGGTCGTCCACGTCCACGTAGTCCCCCTCCTCCTCGGCCCGGTACTGGGCGTTGGCCACGGCTGAACGGAGCGTCTTCGAAATGGGCTCCGCCGCCGCCTTCTTGGAGAACTGCAAGAGAGCGTACGCGTCATTCACCGACGCGCCCCGGATCTGGTCCACGACGAGCCGCACCTTTCGGGGGCTCATCCTCACGTATTTGGCTTCAGCCTTCGCTTCCATGATTCCTCGTCTTGCCTTGCCAGGCCCTCACTCGGGGCCACTCGGGGGAACTGCCGGACCGCCGGGCGGTCAGCGAGCCCGGGAACGCTTGTCGGCCAACTTGCCGCCGTGGCCCCGGAAGAGGCGGGTCGGAGCGAACTCGCCCAGCTTATGACCCACCATGTTCTCGGTGATGTACACCGGGACGAACTTGTTGCCGTTGTGCACGGCTATGGTGTGGCCCACGAAATCCGGAGAGATCGTGGAGGCCCTGGACCAGGTGCGGATGACCCGCTTCTCGCCCTTCTCGTTCATGGCGTCCACTTTCCGGAGGAGACTCTCCTCGATGAAGGGGCCCTTGCTGACACTCCGAGGCATATCTTCCTTCCCGCTGGTTTGAACTCACCGGGCTCGAGGCCCGTCGCGACTCGTTTACTTCGTCGCCTTGCCGCGACGACGTCCCCGCACGATCAACTTGGTGGAATGCTTCTTCTTGCGCCGGGTCTTCTTCCCCTCGGGCTTGCCCCAAGGGGTCACCGGGGGACGGCCTCCGGAGGTGCGTCCCTCCCCACCACCGAGAGGGTGATCCACCGGGTTCATGGCCACACCCCGGACCTTGGGACGACGACCCCGCCACCGTGTGGCCCCGGCCTTACCGAGGGAACGGAGCTCGTGGTCCACGTTGCCCACCTGGCCCACGGTCGCCATGCAGTCCTTCCGGATCCGGCGCACTTCCGAGGAGGGCATGCGAAGGGACACGTAGGCCCCCTCCCGCGCCACCACCTGCACCCCGGCACCGGCGGAGCGGGCGATCTGCCCGCCCTTGCCCGGCTTCATCTCCACATTGTGGACCGTGGTTCCCAGAGGCATCCGTGCCAGTAGCGTGGCGTTGCCTTCGCGGATATCCGCCTCGGGGCCCGAAACGATCTCGTCGCCCACCTGGAGATTGCGCGGATGGAGAATGTAACGCTTTTCTCCGTCGGCGTAGTGGATCAGCGCAATGTTCGCCGAGCGGTTGGGATCGTACTCGATCTCAGCAACCCGCCCGGGTACACCGAACTTGTCGCGTCGGAAGTCGATCCGCCGGTACCGGCGCTTGTGGCCACCCCCACGGCGCCGCATGGTGATGCGGCCCTTGTGATTGCGGCCACCACTCCGCTGCTTGCCCTCCACGAGGGACTTCTCCGGTGTCCGGCGGGTGATCTCCGACGAGTCGGTGATAGACCGGAAGCGGGTACCCGGAGTGATTGCCTTGAATTTCTTGAGCGCCATGAGACTCAGCCCAGTTCGTAGAACTCGATGTGGTCGCCTTCAGCGAGGCGAACCATTGCCTTCTTGAAGGAGGGACGGCGTCCCACCTTCCGCGTCCGATTGAATCGGCCCATGAGCGACCGGCGGGCCTTGCCCACGTAGCGGGCGGTCCGGACCTCCTCCACAACCACGTCCCACGCAGCCTCCACGGCCTCGTGGATCTGGGCCTTGTTGGCCCGCGGATCGCAGATGAAGGTGTAGACGTTCTGCTCGTCCTGGGCGCGGGTCGCCTTCTCGGTAATGACCGGGGCCCAGATCACATCATAAACGTCACGCATGGTTCGATTCCTCCTCGTGCCCGGCACCATCTGTCCCGTCGAGAGCCGAGCTCTCGATGATGACCGTGTGCGCCAGCAGGACGTCATAGACCGACTCATTCCCGAAGGGCAGGACCCGGATCTCCTCCACGTTACGGGCCGACAGGACCACGTTGTCCCGGACCCCATCCGTGAGGAGCAACACGCGCCCCTCAAGGCCCATCCCCTCCAAGGCCTTCACCAGGCGTCGGGTGGACGGCTGGGACCACTCATGGAAGAAGGCCGACTCCACCACCACGACCCGGTCATCCATGGCCCGAGCGTTGAAGGCCGACCGACGGGCCAGAGCCCGCACCTTTCGGGGCACCCGCTGGCGCCAACTGTGGGGCTGCGGCGGGAAGGCCAGGCCGCCCCCGCGCCACTGGGGAGCACGGATGGTCCCCTGCCGGGCCCGTCCCGTCCCCTTCTGACGCCAGGGCTTCCGGCTTCCGCCTCGCACGGCGGAGCGGTTCTTCCCCGCTGCGGTGCCCTGCCTCTGGTTTGCCAGGTGGGCCTTCACGACCTGGTGCATCACCGATTCGTTGACGACGCCGTCGAAGAGGTGGTCCGGGAGTTCCCGGGTACCGCCCTCGCTGCCGTCGCTCATGTAAACGCGCGCCTTGACCATGACCGTCACTTCGAGATGAAGACGTAGCTGTGTCGCGATCCGGGCAGTCCGCCCTTCACGAAAAGGAGGTTCCGCTCAGGATCCACCTTCATGATCTCCAGATTCCGCACCGTCACCCGGGCATCGCCCATCTGGCCGGGGAGCTTCTTCCCCTTGATGACCCGGGAAGGATTGGTGCCGGGCCCCAAGGACCCCGGATTCCGGGACATGGGATGCCCGTGGGACGCGGGACGGCCACTGAAGCCGTGCCGCTTCACCACACCCTGGAACCCCCGCCCCTTGGACGTGCCGGTCACCTTCACCTTGTCGCCCTGGGCGAAGAGCTCCACCGTCACCTCGCTCCCCTCGTCGGGCAGCTCCGCACCGGGGAGCTTGAACTCGCGGAGGATGGCGGGAGCCGCCTCAAGCCCGACGCGGGCGGCGTGGCCAGCCTCCGGCCGCGGTGTTCGCTTCTCTTTCTTTCGACCGAAGCCGAGCTGAATGGCCTGGTAGCCGTCCCGCTCCTCGGTCTTGACCTGAACCACCGGGCACGGTCCGGCTTCCACGACGGTCACCGGTACTGCGTGGCCCTCGTCGCTGAAGATCCGGGTCATCCCGATCTTTTTTCCAATGATCCCTGGCATCGTCCCAATTCCCTCTGCTCAATCCCGTGAGTAGGCCACCGTCATGCACGGGGGCCATGTGTGGGTGTGGTTCAGTCGACCTTGATCTCCACGTCCACGCCGGCGGGCAGGTCGAGTTTCGTGAGCGCGTCGACCGTTGCCGGCCGGCTGTCCACGATATCGATCAGCCGCTTGTGAGTCCGGAGCTCAAACTGCTCCCGACTCTTCTTGTCGATGTGAGGAGAACGGAGAACCGTCCAACGCTCACGGCGGGTGGGCAGTGGGATGGGGCCCTTCACCGTAGCGCCGGTCTTTTCGGCGGTGCGGCAAATATCGGACGCCGTCTGGTCAACCACCCAGTGATCGAACGCCTTCAGTCGAATACGGATCCTTCCGGCCATCTCGTCCTCTTGGGTCCAGGGGCCGCAGCCGCCCCGTCATCTCAAAAAACTTGGGAGATCCTGCTTGCTTCAGTCCAACTCCGTCCGGCCGGAAACCATCGCCCGGCCCTATCCCGCGGGGAGCCCCGCGGCTGCAAGGCCTGCTCCGGAACCCGCGGCCCTTCTTGTAGAGGGCGGCGAATTCCGGGGCAGACCCGGCGACCCGCCTCGTTACTCGATGATCTCGGTGACGACGCCGGCGCCCACGGTGCGGCCACCCTCACGGATGGCGAACCGCAGCTCCGTGTCCATGGCGATGGGGCTGATCAGCTCCACCTCCATCTGCACGTTGTCTCCCGGCATCACCATCTCCACTCCGTCCGGCAGGTGCGCCGAGCCCGTCACGTCCGTCGTCCGGAAGTAGAACTGCGGCCGGTACCCGTCGAAGAACGGTGTGTGGCGCCCGCCCTCTTCCTTCGTCAGGACGTACACCTCCGCCTTGAACTTCGTGTGCGGCTTGATGGAGCCCGGCTTCGACAGCACCATCCCACGCTCCACCTCATCCT
>REEG01000150.1 GCA_007695195.1 Gemmatimonadales bacterium
GCCTGAGCGGCCAGGCCCGGAGCTCCAAGGACCAGGATGAGAACCGCCATCGTCAAGATCCCCGTCGCTGTCGTCACAATCCCCGTCGCTGTCGTCACAATCCCCGTCGCCGGCGCCAGAGTCATGGCCACCGCTTCCCTGACCCGCCGCCGTCGGCCCCTCACAGGCCGCCCCCACCGCCTGTGCCGGCGGCGCCCGCGGGAGGCGCCGACCGGTTCAGGGCCTCGAAATACTCAAGGACCAGGCGGCGCTCCGCCGGCGTGAGGTGGCGGAGCTGCTCCGGAGACGGGGGGGCGATCCGGCCATCCCGGAGAAGGTCGGGATCCAGCGGCGGGATGAGGGGCCGCTCCACCGCCCCGGCGGGAGTGCCCTCCCGCTCTTCGGTGGGACCGTCCCGCTCCAGCATACGCCCGGCTCCCAGGAAGCGCTCCAGGAGCTCTTCCTGCCGCCGGATCACCTCCCGGTCCAGGGTTCCCGACTCCAGCGCCTCGGCCAGCGCCTCGGCCTCCCGAGCCAGCTCGTCCAGATCACCGGGATTCCACTCGCCGGTGTCCCCATCGGCCAGGCTCCGCGCCGCGTCCGCCACGGCCCGCTGGGCGGCGGCGGCCTCTTCCATGGAACTGGCTCCCTGCCCCTCCTCGGCCCCGTCGCCCGCCGACGACTGGGACTGCTGGTTCGCCGCCTCCTGCCCCTGGGCCAGCGACTCGAGCTCTTCCATGAGCTGGTCCATGGCCGACCCCTCGCCGCCCTGCCCCACCTGCTCCATCCCGGCCAGGGCCAGCACCGCCGCCCGATTCAGCGCCTCCGAGGTGAGGGCCGCCGCCTCGTCGAAGCGGCCGCCGCCCCAGAGACCGGAGCGGCCGAGCTGGTCCACCGTCCGCTCTCCGGCGGCCAGGGCGTCGCCCAGCGCTCTCGCCAGCTCCCGACCCACCTCGGGAAGTTGCCGGTTCACCCCTTCGAGCCGGTTGGCCAGGTTCCGGATCCCCTGCACCAGCGCCGCCTCGTCGCTGCGGAGCTCACCTCGCTCCACCCGCCCGGTTCCCTCCATCTGCATCCGGAGGTCGTCCTGGCGGCGCGCCAGGGCCAGCGCCTCCTCGGCGCCCTGACGAAGCGCCGCCCGGAGCGCCTCTTCGAAGGCCTCCATCCAGTCGCGGCGGGCCTCCTCCACCTCGTCCAGCGCGCGCTGCGCCATCTCACCGGCCTCGCCGGCCTCGCCGGCGGCGCCACTGGAGTCTCCGCCCCTGGCGGCGTCGGCGGCCCGCTCCATGGCTTCCCTGGCCTGCTCGAGCTGCCGGGCGGCCTCGCCGGCGGCCTGGGAGGGAGCCTCGTCCCCTTCCCGTGCCAGACGCCGTTCCAGCTCCTGGAGCCGCTGGCGGACCGGATCCACCCCGGCGAGAACGTCTTCCTGGATCGACGCCGGATCGGCGGCGGCGGCCGGCTCGTCCGGGGACATGACTGCGGAGTCCGGGACTGCCGGTTCGGAAGGATCGCCGGCGCCGGTGGCAGGCTCCGTTGGCGTCGGCTCCGGGATGGAATCCACGGCGCCCCGCTCCCCGGGATCCCCACCATCCCCACCATCTCCGCCATCCTCGTCACCGACCTCTCCCGCCAGGGCCCGGGCCAGCTCTTCCTGGCGCTCCACCAGGGCCCGGAGATCTTCCTCCGCCCCCAGAAACGACTCTTCCAGCGCCGCGCGGCGGAACCGCTCCAGCGCCGCCTCCAGCTTCTCCTGGAGAGTCTCGCGGGCCTCGGCCAGGCGCCGGAGCTCGTCGCCGGCGTCCATGCGGCGACCGGACTCCAGCGACTCCAGGAGTTCCGAGAGGCGCTGGGCCTCCTCGGCCCCGCCCAGTTCGGCCAGGAGCTCTTCCAGGGCGGCGATGCGTTCGGACAGGCCGCCTTCGGCGTCGCCAAGGGCTTCCAGGGAGCGTCGGGCGTCGGCCAACTCATCCCGGATGGCGTCCACCTCGGCGCCCAGCGCCTCCTGTCCCTGCGCCGCATCCCGAACCGCCTCCCGCTCCTGGAAGTCCCCCCCGGACCCGCTCCGGCCCACCCGGGCGTCGGCTGCCTGCTCCCGAAGCCGGCGAGCCTCCCGTTCGGACCGGCTCACCAGGCTCTCCACCCGCTCCTGGGCCTCTCCGATGCGGCGGCGGGCCTCATGGCGAACCGCACCCTCCGAGGGAGCCCGGAGGCGGTAGCGGGGGGTGTCCGTGGTCTGGCCGGCGGGGGAGATGTCCACGGCTCGAGCCCAGAGGAGCACCTCGCCGCCCCCGGGCGGGATCCGACCCGCCAGCTCCAGGGTGGGCGCCACCCGGAACTCCCGGAGGCCTTCGAGGGGGAGGACCTGCACCTCCGGCTCCCCCACCTGGCCGTCGGCGTCCACCGGCGCCACCCAGAGCTCGACCCGGGCCAGCCCCACGTCGTCGGTGGCCTCCAGGAGGATGGGAAGGCGGAGGGAGGCCGGGAGCTCCGTATCGCTTCCCGGCCGGGGGAGGGCCACCGTGGGCGGAGCATCTTGGACCAGGGTGACCTGCAGGTCGGGAGGAAGGCGGAGGGGATCCACCCGGCCGCCCATGGCCTCCCACGAGAGCCGGCCCGACCGGGTCGGTCGCCACACCCCGGCCACCTGGCCGTCGCCCGCCTCGTCCAGGTTCACCGCCACCTCGCCGGCCTCGTCCACGAGACGGAGATCGCCCCCCTCTCCCGATACCCGACCCTCCAGGGTGACCCGGGTCCCCACCGGGATCTCCAGCTCGGAGGGCAGGCCCCGGAGGCGCTCGGAGGCCCGGTCCATGTAGGAGGGGAACTCGAGCTCCACGGAGAGGTCGGTGAGGAGGAGGGCATCGGCGGGCTCCAGGATCAGCTCCGGGGTCCGGGCGCCGTCGGCGGCGCTGGCCCAGACCCGGACCCCCGCGTCCAGGGGCGGGAGTCGGAATGCACCGAGCCCCTCCGTGACCTCCACCGACGTGCGCTCAGCGGGCTCGCCCCGGAGCTGCCAGTGGAGGGTGACCTGACCGCGCTCAGGAGCCGAGATCCGAACCTCGGGCCGGTCACCCCTGGCGATGGGTATGTCGGGCCCCAGGAGTTCCAGCGGCGGGAGGACGGGGCCCGCCAGGACGGCGGTGGGCTCAAGAAGCCCCATGGCGGCGGCCCGGCTCCGTTCCGGGGCCAGGGCCATGGCCCCCGCCGCCAGAAGGACCAGGACCACGCCGGCACCGCCCAGGGTCCGGAAGAGGCGCCTGAGCCCCTGGCCGGGGCGGCCCGCCAGGCGCGCCGGAGGCCCGGCGATCCGGGCCATGAGGGTCGCCGATCCGGCCCGGATGAGGGCCGGGGAAACCCCGTCCGGTGGCGACCGGTCCAGCTCCAGTTGCGCCCGGAGCGCCCCTCGGGGGAGCCCGGCCTCCCGTTCCACCTCCCGGGTAAGCCATTCGTCACTTCCCCACTGACGAAGGAAGCGCACCAGGGCCGCGGCCCCTACGAACAGGACCACCCCCGCCGCCCCCACCAGGACCAGGGGGGCTGGAGAGCCGGCGGCCCATCCCGACCCCACCAGGATCCACGCCAGCAGGAAGACGGCGGCGACCAGGCCAAGCCCTCCCGCCACCGCCACGCCCACCCCCATGCGGTGGAGGTGGCGGCGCACGGCGGCCAGGGCACGGGCAGGGCTCGGCGCGGGGCTCACGGGGCCGTCCGGGTCAGGGCGTAGACGAAGATGTTCACCCCCATGCGGAGCGCCTCTTCCCGAAGCTCCGGCGGGTTCCCGTGGACATGGGCGTCTTCCCACCCGTTGCCCAGGTCCGTCTCATAGGTGTAGAGGACCATGAGCCGTCCCTCATGGAAGATCCCGAAGGCCTGGGGCGGCTTCCCATCGTGCTCGTGGATCTTGGGGAGCCCTTCCGGGAAGTCGTACACCACCGAGAAGATGGGGTGATCGGGAGGAAGTTCGACCAGGGGACGGTCCGGGTAGAGCGCCGCCATCTCCCGACGAAAGGCCTCGTCCATCCCGTAGTTGTCGTCGGCGTGGAGAAGTCCACCCCCCTCCAGGTAGCCACGGAGTGCCGCCCGCTCTTCGGGGGTGAAGGCCACATTCCCGTGGCCGGTCATGTGGATGACTGGATGGTCGGGGAGGGTGGGGTCGAGGGGGGTCACCACCGCTTCCCGGAGCGCGGTGGGGATGCCGGTACGCTCCCGGATGGCCTCCAGGAGGTTGGGCAGGGAGGACGGGTTCGCGTACCAGTCGCCCCCACCCCCGTACTGGAGGCGTCCGATGGTGAGCTCCGTGGCGGCCGGCCCGGCCGCGCGCGGGTCGCCCATGCGCAGCCCATCCGCCGGGTCACCGCCCGGGATCAGGGGAAGCAGGACGAGGAGGAGGGCCGGGACGAACACAGAGGCTCCATGGATAGGGTTGGGGAGCGGGGCGACTCCAGGTCCGTCAGGCTTCAGGACCCGTCGGACTCCGGGTCCGCTGCCACCTCCTGAACCAGGGAATACGCCTGGTTCCGGGGCACGCGCAAGCGGTCTGCCACCTCCCGAGCAGCCCGACTCGGTGAGCGCCCCTGGTCCAGGAGCGCCCGGGCCAACGCCCGCACCGCCTGGGCGTCGGCCTCGGCGCCGTCGCCGGACGTCCCCGCCGGCGCCACCACCACCGTCACCTCGCCGCGGGGAGGGTTCTCCCGATAGTAGCCGGCCAGGGCGGAGGGGGTTCCGCGGCGCACCTCCTCGTGGAGCTTGGTGAGCTCACGAGCCACCGCAACCTCTCGGCCCTCGGCCCACTCCGGCTCCAGCGCCTCCAGCAGCTCCAGGCAGCGCTCCGGCGACTCGAAGACCACCGTGGTCTCGGGAGCCGTGCGGATCCGCTCCAGCATCTCCCGACGCTCCCGCCCCTTCCGCGGCACGAACCCCAGGAAGGCGAAGGGGATGGAGGGGAGTCCCGACGCCACCAACGCCGTCAGCACCGCCGAGGGACCGGGGATGGGCACCACGCGGTGCCCGTCGTCCATGACCTGGGGAACGAGACGCTCCCCGGGGTCCGAGACCAGGGGAGTCCCGGCGTCGGAGACCAGGGCCAGCGTCCCCCCCGCCCGGAGCCGTTCCAGCACCGACGGGATACGGGCGGCCTCGTTGTGTTCGTGGAGCGATTCCAGGGGCACCCGGATCCCCAGGTGGTTCAGGAGGATGAGGGTGCGGCGCGTGTCCTCGGCCAGAACCAGGTCCACCTCGCCCAGGATCCGCGCAGCCCGAAACGTCAGGTCTTCCAGGTTTCCGATGGGGGTGCTGATGAGATAGAGAGTGCCCATGGATCAACCTATCGGCCCGGAGGGGCGGGCGCGATGGCCCGATGGGACCCGGGCATGTGTGTGTGGGCCACCGCAGGAAGCGCCACCGGCAGCAAGGGCCATCGAGAGCCGGGCGCATCTTCCCCGGAACGACCCGGGGCCCGCCCCGCGCCATGCGCAGGACGAGCCCCAAATGCCTTCTGCCACCACCGCCCGGCCCCTGGGATCACACCCCGGGAAGGCGGCGGCGATCCCTCAGGCGGCGATCCATAAGGCGGTAATCCCCCAGGCGGCGATCCCTCAGAGGTGCTCCTGGATCTTCTTCTCCAGGTGGGCCTTGGGGACGGCTCCAACCACCGTATCCACATGGCTCCCGTTCTTGAAGAAGAGGATGGACGGGATGGACCGGATGCCGAACCGGCTGGCGGTGCGGGGGTTCTGGTCCACATCCACCTTCCCTACGGTCACGCCCTTCCCGGCGTACTCCCCGGCCAGCTCATCCACGATGGGACCCACGATGCGGCAGGGTCCGCACCAGGCGGCCCAGAAGTCCACCACCGCGAGGCCTTCGGCGTCCTCGATGGTGGCGGTGAAGGTATCGTCGGTCACGTTGAGCGTGTTCTTTCCATCGGCCATGTAGTGTCTCCTCAAGTGTGCAACGGGCGGCCCATCGGTTGGGCCGGTCTCCGGTCGTGTGTAGAATCTCTTCGTTGGCGCTCCGGTGATCCGGGGCGCGCGCTGCGCCACCCCAGCCATCCGGAGCGTCCATGCCCTCCCATCCCCTCCATCACGTCGCCATCGCCACCCCCTCCATCCGCGAGGCGGCTCCGCTCCTCGAACTCCTCACCGGCGAGACTTGTTCCCCGGTGGAGGAGGTGGCGGCGCAGGGCGTCCGGGTCGCCTTCGTGGGCACCCTGGAGCTCATCGAGCCCATGGATCCGGAAGGAGGCGTGGCGCGCTTCCTGAAGCGCCGGGGGCCAGGCCTCCACCACGTCGCCTTCTCGGTACCGGACGTCGCCGCCGCCCTGGCCGACGCCAGGGCCCGGGGTCTCCGCCTCATCGATGAAGCGCCGCGGGCCGGGGCCGGGGGGCACCGGGTCGCCTTCCTCCACCCCGAGAGCACCGGAGGGGTCCTCTGGGAGCTGGTGGAAGAGGAGTAGCGTCACCTCCCGGCAGTGATCCGCTCGAGCCCCACCTCCTCGATCATCCAGTTCCCGCCGGGAGCGCGCACCGCCACGAAGGGCACATCGGTGAAGCGCTCGGAGCCCCGTTCCAGGTCCACCACCACGCGGGTGGTGGGCGCCCGGCGACCCGCCACCGTGGCCTCGGATACGATCCGGTACCGGTCGTGGCGGAGGATGTAGGCGATGGCGTCCATGCGGAGTTCGATCTCTTCCCTGGTGATACACCGATCCGAGAGCCGGATCCACGAGCCCATCCGCCGGAACGCGCACCCCAGCGTGGACCCGGTGGTGTCCAGCACCGCGCCGTCCTCGGTGCCGAAGATCCGGGCCATGGCGTCCAGGTCCCGGCTGTTGGCGGCCTGGAGGAAGCGCTCCACCGAGAGCTGGGGCTGGGAGGCCGCCATGGGACCGCCGCCGCTGGAGGCGCACCCGGCAGTCATCATCCCCAGGACCGCCACTGCGGCGGCCACGGTCAGGAGCCGGGTCAGTCGAAAGAGCTTCCCCACAGGGACCTCCGTGTAGCAGGACGAACGTATGTCACCCCGTGCGCTCCAGGGCCGCGCCCTCAGACGCCGCCATGGAGCATGGCAAGGTGAGCCTCAAGATGGGACCAGCGCGTTCCGGAGGGTAGGCCCCGGGGCGACACCCGCGTGCCCCGGACCCCACCCGTGCACCGTGACGTGGCGCGTAACGTGATGGGGGCGGATGGCCCCTGGATCAGGCGCCGCTCCCTTCCTCCTCCCCGGGCGCCTCGAACCGGAAGCGCACCGGGCCCCCCTCCACCTCAGGGGGCAGCACCTGCACCCGGGTGCCTTCCTCCACCTCCGTCTCCAGAAGGCGAAGGGCGAGGAGGTTCTGGATCCGGTTCTGGATCACCCGCTTGAGGGGCCGGGCACCGAACACCGGATCGTAGCCCTCGGCGGCGAGGAGGTCCTTGACGGTATCGTCCACTTCGAGGGAAACGTCCAGATCCGCCGCCAGCGCCCGGACCCGGTCGAGCTGCAGATCCACGATGCGGCGGAGGTCGCCCCGATCCAGGGGGCGGTAGATGATGATGTCGTCGATGCGGTTCAGGAACTCGGGCCGGAAGTGGCGGTGCATCTCCCGGCGCACCCGCTCGTCCACGGCGCTCCAGTCGCCGGTCTCCGCCTCCTCCAGGATGAACTGGCTCCCGATGTTGGAGGTCATGATGATGACGGTGTTCCGGAAGTCCACCGTCCGGCCCTGGGCGTCGGTGAGGCGGCCGTCGTCCAGGATCTGCAACAGGATGTTGAAGACCTCGGAGTGGGCCTTCTCGATCTCGTCGAAGAGGATGACGGCGTGGGGGCGCCGGCGCACCGCCTCGGTGAGCTGCCCGCCCTCTTCATACCCCACGTAGCCGGGAGGCGCCCCGATGAGGCGCGCCACGGCGTGCTTCTCCATGTACTCGGACATGTCGATGCGGACCATGGCCCGCTCGTCGTCGAAGAGGAACTCGGAGAGGGCGCGGGCGGTCTCGGTCTTCCCCACCCCGGTGGGACCCAGGAAGATGAAGGAACCCACCGGCCGGTTCGGGTCCTGGAGGCCGGCCCGGGCGCGGCGCACGGCGTTGGCCACGCTCTCCACCGCCTCGCGCTGGCCGATGACCCGCTCCGAGAGGAGCTCTTCCAGGTGGGTGAGGCGGGCCCGCTCCGATTCCAGGAGCCGGCTCACCGGGATCCCCGTCCACTCGCCCACCACCTGGGCGATGTCGTCGGCGTCCACCTCTTCCTTCAGGAACTTCCCGTGGGCCTGGAGGGCCTGGAGGCGCTCCTCGGCCCGGACCACATCGGCCTCGGCCCGGGGGATCTCGCCGTACTGGAGTTCGGCGGCGCGCTGCAGGTCGCCGGCGCGGGTGGCCTGCTCGGCCTGGAGGCGGAGCTCGTCGATCTGCTCCTTCAGGTCCTGGAGGCGGGTGATGGCCACCTTCTCGGCCTGCCACTCGGCCTTCATCCCCGAGCTCTTCTCGCGGAGTTCGGCCAGTTCGGCCTCGATGGCCTCGCGGCGCTCCACCGCCGAGCGGTCCTCCTCGGGCATGAGGGCCTGACGCTCGATCTCGAGCTGGGTGATCCGCCGCTCCACCTCGTCGATCTCCTGGGGAAGGGAGTCGATCTCGATGCGCAGCCGGCTTCCGGCCTCGTCGATGAGGTCGATGGCCTTGTCCGGGAGGAAGCGGCCGCCGATGTAGCGGTCCGACAGCCGGGCCGCAGCGATGAGGGCGTCGTCGCGGATCCGGACCCCGTGGTGCACCTCGTAGCGCTCCTTGAGGCCCCGGAGGATGGCCACGGCGTCTTCCACCGAGGGCGGGGCCACATAGACGGGCTGGAAGCGCCGCTCCAGCGCCGGGTCCTTCTCGATGTGCTTCCGGTACTCGTCCAGGGTGGTGGCGCCCACCAGGCGGAGTTCGCCCCGGGCCAGCATGGGCTTCAGCATGTTCCCGGCGTCCACGGCGCCGTCGGCGGCGCCGGCCCCCACGATGGTGTGGAGCTCGTCGATGAAGACCACGAAGCGCCCGTCGGACTCGGTGATCTCCTTCAGCACCGCCTTCATGCGCTCTTCGAAGTCACCGCGGAACTTGGCCCCGGCCAGCATGGCCGAGATGTCGAGCTGGATGAGGCGCTTGTCGGCCAGCGACGACGGGATGTCGCCGGCCACCATGCGCTGGGCCAGCCCTTCCACGATGGCCGTCTTCCCCACCCCGGGCTCGCCGATGAGGACCGGGTTGTTCTTGGTGCGGCGCCCCAGGACCTTCACCACCCGGCGCACCTCCTCGTCCCGACCGATGACCGGGTCGAGCTTCCCTTCCCGGGCCAGATCGGTGAGGTCGCGGCCGTACTTCTCCAGCGCCTGGTACTTGTCCTCGGGGTTCTGGTCCGTGACCCGGTGGGAGCCCCGGACCTGCTCCAGGGCGGCCGCCACCGCGGCGCGGGTGGCCCCGGCGTCGCGGAGGGCGCGGCCCGCGTCATCCTTCTCCTCGGTGAGGCCCAGGAGGAGGTGCTCGGTGGAGATGTACTCGTCCTTCCGCTCCCGGGCCTCCTTCTCGGCGGCCTGAAGCACCCCGCGGAGGGGGCGGGAGAGGGAGGGGTCGCTTCCTCCCTCCACCCGACCGTAGCGGGACACGGCGGCGCTCACCGCATCGCGGAGCTGCCCCAGGCGCACCTCGGCCTTCTCCAGCACCGGCACCACGATCCCGCCCTCCTGCTCCAGAAGGGCCTGGAGGAGGTGCGCCCCGCCCACCTCCGGATGCCCGCTGTCCCGGGCCCGGGTGGCGGCGGTCTGAAGCGCCTCCCCCGCCTTTACTGTCAAACGATCCAGACTTGCCATGGCTTTATCCTCTCTCGTGTGTCGTTTTTTTTAGGTCGTTCACTTTTGTGGGCTCGGGACCCGGTCGCCCCTGGCGAGGTGGTCGGGTCCTTTCTTGTCCGATTCGGCTCCGGGGTCCTGGGGGCCTGCCGTTTCGGCAGGTCCTCAGGCGGTGATATTCCCCGCCAGCCCCGCCAGAGGGGCGGAAAAGGCGGGGTGGAGCCTTGCTGG
>REEG01000222.1 GCA_007695195.1 Gemmatimonadales bacterium
GGGGTACCGGTGGATCCGGAGCGATGGGGTGCGGGTGAAGAACCGACTGAAGGCCCTGTACCGCTCGCGCGGGGTGGCCGTGGCCGGGCGCGGGGTCTACACGGCCTCGAAGCGCGGGGAGTACCTGGGTCGACTTCCCAAGTCGGCCCAGCCGCTGGCCGAGCTGCTGTACGAGCAGATGGATGCGCTGGACGGGCTGAAGAGGGAGGCGAAGAAGGCGATGCTCGCCGAAGCGAAGAAGCATCCCGAGTTCCGGCTCGTGAGGAGCTGTCCCGGCCTGGGGCCGGTGCGCGCGGCGGAGCTGCTCCCCATCGTGGTGACGCCGTATCGGCTCCAGAACAAGCGCGGGTTCTGGTCGTACTGCGGACTGGGTGTCGTCATGCGGAGCTCCACGAGCTCATCGAAAACCGCAAGACTGGCCGCCGGGAAACCGTGAAGAAGCTCGAGAACATCGCACTGGGCACCCTCGCCATGGCGCTACACCATCAGTTCACGCATACGACCCGACCCGCTTCCTGGCAGGCAGTCAGGCTTTCCGACATCGCATTCGCAGCGGACGATGTGGCGGCGCTGATCACCTCGTTGAACCTTCAGGACAACGAGCCCAGCTTCACCGTCGATGCGGCTGAGATCTGGGCGCATGGTGCCATCGTCTACCGCCGGGCTCACTCGAAGATCAAGACCGAGCGCATCGTCCCCCTCTCAGCGGCCTTTGCTACCGAGTTGAAGAGGTATCTCGAGCTTCGAAATCAGTACCTGGCAGAGCTGGGAGCTGAGTCACCGTGGCTCTACCCCTGCCCCAGGAATCCTGCGAATCACATTTCCGACACGGACATGCGGCTCCTCTTCCAGAAGGGAGAAGAGGTGGCTCGCCAGCGAGTGGCCGAGGTGGGGAAGAACCCCGACACCGTTCTCCCTCCAGCGCTGGGCACCAAGTGGTACGGCTTCCGGCGCCTTTGGAAGACAGAGATCAACAAGCTCGGGTGGGAGCGCACCTCGGCCTCCATGTACGCCGGTGACTGGAAGCCGATGGTCCGAACGATCGCCGACGACGTGTACGCCAGGATTACCCCAGGAATGCTGCTGGCGGTGATCGAGAGGATCCCGTTCCACGAAGCGGTTGTCCGGGAGAAGAATCGACCTGGCCACGGGGACGTCCGCGACCTAGTGTATTGCAGCTAAAGTCTTATTTCCGCGATCAACCTTCTCGATGATGTGCTCGACGGAGGCAGTCCAGACGAAGGGGGTGGGGTCCTCATTTCGAGCGTCGATGTAGGCATGGATGGCGGACTCGAGCTGATCGACGCTGGACACGGCCAGGCGCTTGAGCTGGCGCTGGGTGAGCTCGGAGAAGAAGCGTTCCACCAGGTTCATCCAGGAGGCGGAGGTGGGGATGAAGTGGAAGTGCACCCGGGGGTTCTTCTCAAGCCACGCCTTCACCTTCGGGTGCTTGTGGGTAGCGTAGTTGTCGAGGATGAAGTGGAGCTCCAGGTTCGGATCGGCGCCCTTCTCGACGGACTTCAGGAACCGGAGGAACTCCTGATGACGATGCCGGGGCATGCACTCGTGGATCACCTTCCCGGTGGCCACGTCCAGGGCGGCGAAGAGGGTGGTCGTCCCGTGCCGCTTGTAGTCATGGGTCATCGTGCCGGACCGTCCCTTCTTGAGGGGAAGGCCAGGCTGAGTCCGATCCAACGCCTGGATCTGGCTCTTTTCATCGAAGGAGAAGACGATGGCACGCTCCGGGGGAGCCAGATAGAGCCCCAACACGTCGCGGAGCTTCTCCACGAACCGCGGGTCCCGGGAGAGCTTGAAGGTCTTCACCCGGTGCGGCTTGAGCCCATGTGCTCTCCAGATCCGGCTGATCTGCGTGGAGTGAAGCCCCATCTCCTTCGCCATGAGCCGCGTGCTCCAATGGGTACCGGCGGGAACCGCTCCCTCCAGCGTCTTCCGGATCACTTCGGCCTCCACCTCGGGCGTGATGCGCTTCGGTCGGCCAGACCGGGGTCGATCTTCAAGGCCAGCCACCCCATGGGCCTTGTATCGGTCCAGCCACCGTTGCACCGTGGGTCGGGAGACCCCGAGCTTGTCGGACAGCTCGTATCCGGAAAGCCCGTCCGCCGATCCAAGGACGATCTGTGCCCGCTCCACCTGTCGCTGCGGCGTCGTCCGGGTCCGGAGCCACCCCTCCAGTACCTCTCGATCACCCCGCCGCAGTCGCGTCTTTCGTGTAGGAATCGCCATGCCTCAAATATGGCGGCATGGCCGCATCAGGGAAATAGGACTTTTGCCGCACTACACTAGTTCCGTTCGACATGTCGGAGCTGACCGAGGAGTAGCAAGCCTGGTTCCCGGAAGCTGGGAAAGGGCCGAGGGGAACGCTCTACCTCGGCCCTTTTCCGTGTCCGTTACGGACCCCGTCAGCGCGCTTGTGCGCACCGCGTGAGCACCGCCTCCAACTCGGTCAGTGGTGCCACTCATGGTGCCACTTCTGGTGTGTTCTGGCTCCACCAAACAAAACGACCCAGGCATGCTATCCGCATGACTGGGCCATTTTAGTGGAATCAGGTCATGATCCCGTAGTGGAGGCGGCGGGAGTCGAACCCGGGGACCACCGCACCGCTCTATTTGTAAATACATGCGAGGCATAGCTTTACACAGCCGTACTCGCGCTGCGTGCCACGCGTGTGCCAAACGAGAGCCTCCGCGCGCGCTCCCATCCGAGCCAGGTCCGCCGAAGCTCCCGGAGGGGTGGCCGGCGTGACCAGCACACCTCCCCTACCCCGCCGCGCCATGGCCTCGCCCCTGGGATCGGCGCAGGATCAGGCATGGTCCGGACGCCGCCGGTATCCCGGCGCCCCGCGTGGAGACCACCGCCACCGCCGGTCCCGCGCTCCCCCGCCCGTAGGCCCGCCCCAGGTCACGGCCGGGTCTATCGCCCCCGCCGCCCTACCGAGACGGCCCTCTACCCGCTGGTCCAGCACCATCTGGAGACCTGCCTCGCCGAAGCGCAGGACGCCGACCCCATGGGCTGGGGCGTACCCAAATGGGTGGAGCGCGACTTCCGCAGCTACCTGCGGTGCCGCATCCTCGCCCACGGCTTCGCGCGGATGTGGTGCACGGACTGTGGGCATGACCGGCTCCCGGCCTTCTCCTGCAAAGGTCGGGGGGTCTGTCCCTCCTGCAACGCACGGCGCATGGCGGAGGTGGCCGCTTAAATGACCGACCAGGTCGTCCCGAACCTCCCCGTGCGGCAGTGGGTGCTGTCCGTGCCCTAGCGGCTGCGGCCCTTCCTGCACCAGACGCCCGAGGTGGCGAGTGCCATGCTCGGCATCTTCCTCCAGGGGCTCCGGGCCGCACTCCGGGACGGGAGCCCGAGGGTGCCGGTCGCACTTCGCGACGCGCAAATCGGAGCCGTCTCCTTCCCGCAGCGCTTCGGGAGTTCGCTTAACCCCCACTACCACCGCCACGTATTGGCCCTCGACGGCGTGATCTCCGGCGACATCGAGCGGGGAGTGCGGTTCCACGAGGCCACCGGCCTCGAGACCCGCGCGGTCCTCGGCCTCCATGCGGACGGAGCCATCGACGGAGAAGCCGCCGGTCCCGCGCCCCCGAGCCGTTCGACGGCCCGGAACACGGGGGAGGACGTGGGGCCGGTCAGCGGGGGATCACTTCCACGCCCTCCTCGAGCAGGGTCAACCGATAGGGAGCGGTGCACGCCTCGTCCCACCAGGCCCTGTCAAGGTAAAGGCGGGCGCCAACGGTGAGGACGAGGGTGTTCCCGATGATCAGGGCCGGCACGTCGTGCGCGTTGAACTGAACGATCGGTCCGATCACGGGTTCATCCAGGCCCCCGCGCACCAACGCTTCGAAGGCTGGAGGCTGTGAAGGGCTCGCGGGGGGGGAGGAGGCCACGCGCAGTATGCGAATGGGGGTCATCGCCCCGGTTGTGGGCCGGCGATCCTCGGGATCACCGGGCGCAAGTTCACGCTCCAGCGCCCTCAAGGTCGTCGGTTGCTGGAGGCCCAGGAAGCGGTACCCGACCGTGTCGGGCGAATCCAGACAACGGACGGCCCCGGGCACGGCTGCTTCCGGGGAAACGTCGGCATCGCCGCACCCCACAACCAGGGCGAGAACGAGGAAGGAGAGCGACCTGGTTGTCGGGTTACGGATCATCCGCTGTTCCTTGACGGGCTGCCTGGCTACACGTCATCCCTGGCCCCGCGGGGCTCACCGGAGGGGTGGGTCCCGCTCCAGAAGCGATCGCAGGACCGGGTACTCAGGGAGGTATCCGAGCAAAGCATCGCGTGCGAGTTGACGATGTCTCCTCACCGTACCTCTGGCCAATCCAAGCCTTGCCGCGATCTCGCCAGTGTCGTACCCCTCCATGAGCAGAGCACACACCGTGCGCTGTCGGTCCGGGAGGCGAGACATGAGCGCAGAGAGCGCACGCCGGACCTCTGCCTGTTCGGCAACATCGTAGGTCCGTTGGGCCGCATTCGTCCATTCCTGTCGCACCTGGCTGTGGCGGCGATCACGACGCTGCCTGTCACGCCAGTGTCTCCGGGCAGCTTGGACGACGGCGCCGGTCAGGTAGGATCTGTGACATCGGACATCCGTCCAGAATCCCCGAGCCAGGACATCCGTGAAGACCTCTTGGACAATATCGACCGCCAAGTCCTCCGAGACCCCCATCTCGCACAGCCTCGCCAGCAGGCCCGGCCGCCAGGCCTTGTACGCGTCCTCCAACCGCGACTGCAACGTCTTGCCCATCAACCGTTCCCGTACGCTCCACCCAGGTCCCCCAAGCGAGCCTCACCCGCTGTCGAACTCCATTCGGGAGGCGGCCGACCCCGTCTTGCCGGTCACCGATCAGAGTACGTGCCAGCGCAAGGACGGAGACTGAACACGGATATACTGATGCTGTCTCCATCCGGATAGACAGCGGCTGCGCGATCGCCCGGCAGGAACTGGAGTGGCAGATACTCGGCATGGTGCTCACAGAGGAGCAAGCCCGACTGCCCATCGTGAACCCGGATGACGTGATCCACAAGGCGCGTGATCGCGGAGGAGTCCCCTTCGTAGAGCGCGCTGACGGCCCCCGCGTCCGGTGTCGGTATCCCCGAGACCGTCCAGAGAGTTCCGTCCGGCCCGACCGAAAGGGAAAGAATTGCTGGTGACTGATCCATGATCCCTGCGAAGTCACGAAGGTCGCCGCCGACCTCCCACCACTCAGGGTCGTCCTCGATCCGCTGAATCGTATCACCGCTCCTGCGGTCCAGCCTTCGCATCTCGTACGTATGAAACATGGCCACCCAGGCGGACGATTCATCGACAGGCGCGACGGATCGGTGCTCCGCGCCCGGGTCACCTCGGAGGAACGCGCCTCCCTCGATCTCCAATGGAACCAAGGCGCCATCATCTGACAGGTGACGCACGCGTACCCGAATGTCGTTTGGATCGGTGCCGACTACAATCGTCCCGCCCTGTGGTGCCGCTGCTGCCGATGTGACCGCGATCGGTATAGCAATAGTCCGCGATTCGTTCAATGATTGATTCCATATATCGACACGGCCGTTTCCAAATATCCACAACTGGTCAACGTGGTCGAATACGATGTCTCGCACCGACGAGATCTCACCCGGACCCATCCCTCGACGACTGAGCGGGCCGGTGAATCGACCCTCACCGTCGAACATCAAGATGACCGACGGGTTGGCGGATGCTGCGACCGCGAATCCCTCCCCTCGGACCCTCGACGCAATCACGGCCGAGAGCGTCGGCAACTCCGGTGCGTCCATGAACCTCAGGTCAAGAATATGCTCCAGAACCGGGACTGGGGGGCCCGGTGCGAACGACTCGGCGGGGTTCGGCCGGTCGCACGCTACCAGGAGTAGAGGGAGCAAGGCGACTGCTCCGAGCCTTCCCAGGCCTACACGTGGAGCGCCGTCGGGCACATGCTGGACCTCAGGCACCCGTGGATCCAACGACAAGGCTCAACTTTCGAAAAGGAGCCTCTGGGTCCTGAAGAGGTGCCCAGCCGTAGACTTCGCCCTGGCAGGTTAGAAACTCGACGCCCCCGTTTCCGAAGCGGATCTCAGGATCGCGAAGCGCCAGTTCCTTGAGCGTCTCGGAACTCCCGAAGAGCAGGCTCTCCGACGAATGACGAAGAGTCACGCCGCATTGGTTGTGGTAAGTTCCGTTGCTGCAGGAGCCTGGCAGAAGGTTTCCGTGGGCACCGTGCGGCTCGATGGTGCGTGGGAAGCCCCCGGGGCAATCTTGTCCTCCGGGGGATTCGTACATGGTGTGATGGTACATCGGCCAAGGGTTGAACTGCTGGTAGCAGCACCCGCAGGCCAGCGCCTGGCCTCTGGGGCTGCAAGGAGAAGAATTGCCGCCCCAATGCCCCAGACTCCCATCTTTCCAAGCATCAGCCTCGCCTCCTGTCTGGTGGGTCATCCGGTACCGGTCATCATCCTCAGGTTTCCGACACGAGCCGAAACGTTCAATCCGGATCGGGCGGCGCCGGCGAGGAGCTTCCAGGTGAAGGTGGTGGCTCTGCCTACTCGCTTGAAACGGCTGTCGTCGGTGGTCCGGGGCCCGGACGCTGGCAAACGGACTCTGAACCGCCCCGGTGGAGTTGACCTCCGAAAGCCGAGGCACTCTTGGGAAGGCCCTGCTCAGGCGGGCGCGTTTGCCGCGCGTTCCCGCACGGGCAGACGTCTCCTGAGGCGCAGTTTGGGTCCCGTCGCATTCGAGATGCGTCGGTGATTCGGCATCCTACGGGTCCTCGAGCGTTGCGACCAGGATGAGAATGACGCCCGGCTCGTCATGGGGCTCGAGGTACCAGAATCGGGCCGTGATGGGGGTCGGGCTCATCCGGACATCTTCGAATACCCGCGACGCCACCAGGTGGCCTTCAGAGGAAACCACCTCGATCCGGTTGTCGCGGTAACGCGAGAGCGCCGTGGACCCGAGCGCTTCCCCTGGATCCTGGAACTCGGGAAGAGGGCCCGAAGGGGCATCCGGTGCCGGGGCGCTGGAGACCATCCATACGAGTCCCCGACGATCTGCGGCCAGCCGGGAAAGCTGGGCAGGCGCCGATCCCTCGGCGAGAAACCAGGGAGCCTCGCGCCGGACGGTAAGATCCGACATCCCAGTCGCCAGATCGATTCTGTGTACGGCGTACGTCTCCGGTTCCGCCAACCACACCTCGCCATCTTCCGAGGCGGCGAGGAGGAGCCCTCCTCGGACAAACGGACGCGGTGCCCGGAGGACGGTCAATTCGGGATCGCCCGGTCGCCACGTCACCACTTCTAGTCCCAATGGGCCCCGTGCCGTGAATACGAGTGCTCCATCTCGCCCGATCACCAGTTGGCTTCCTGGGGCCCTTTCGTGAAGGGGGAACGAACCCATGAAGTCCCCGCTGGGGTCATAGCGGTGGAGCGTCGCCTGCCCTGCAGAAATGTTGACGACCCGGTCGGCGTCCACCACCAGGGCGAGCGGCCAGCGGAACTCGCCTGGACCGCCTCCGGGTCCCCGGCCAATCGTCCTCGACAGGCGCCCATCAGCAGACCAGACAGCGACCTCCCCTGGGTCGTAGGTAGCCGACACGTATCCACCATTCGGCGCGAGGGCGATGGGGGGCCGGGGGTAGCGGCCGTCCGCCTCGCCCCTAAGGCGTGCAACCTCCCGGAACTCCAACCGACAAGGAGGGACAACTCCCTCCACCGTCAGGGAGCTGGCGTCGGGGTCGCGTTGAAAGGAGCTCTCGGCGCAAGGCGGGAGTTCCTCACTGATCGTGGATCCATCGGCCGGAGGCCAGGCGGGGTCTGCGGACGGAGCGGCAGCCTCGCCACAGGCCGCGATGACGCAGGCAAGGATCGACAGGCCCGGAGAGAGGAACGGGCGCTTCACGGGGTCCAGTCCCGGCGAAGATCCTGGAGATCCTCCGGATGGGCACCGACCATCTTTCTGAGCACCGTTCCTCCGGAGTCGATCAGGTAATGCGTCGGAACCAGGCGGACTGAGTACGCCCCGAGCGAGTGCGCTGGCCGCCCCACCGCGATCGGTGCGCATGCCTTCCCCCAGTCCTCTCGACGGGCCTGCCACCAGTCGGCCAGCTCGTCATGGCTCAGATCGAGAATCACGAGCCCGATCCCGAGGTCACACTTCGTAGACGCCATCTCCCGGTAGACCGGAAGCGCACGCACGCAGGGCCAGCATGATGTGGAGAACATGATGAGGAGGGTCTCGGAAGCCTCGCTCTCGGGGAAGGGTATCCGGACCTCACCCCCGTCGGCGAGCGCAAGCAGGAGTTCGGGTACGTGGTCACCTGGCTCAAGGTCCGAAGTGAGGTCGTCGGAATTCTTGCTCTGCAATGCAACATTCATTGAGGCCAGGAATACTGCGCCGGCCGCAAGGAGGCCCCAGGAAACCGCCTCAAACCTGGTCACGTCCCCCCCCTTCCCCGCACTGCAGAGCGTGGAGTTGGCGGGGCGTGCCCCGGGCCTGATCGCGACGAGCCCGGATGACCGAGTTCAGCCCAGGCAGCGTCACTCCGGCGCGCAACAGGCATGGGTGTCGGCGAGTGGCGAGAAACAGCTCCAGGCCTTTGCGCGCGAATGCAGCGGAAGCACGGCCTCTTCAGGTTCGAAGCCAGGCCATTCGTGCGTGCTGTGGTAGGTCGTGCCACTGATCAACCCCGAGTAGCACATCGAGCAGGCCGACGGTACCTCCTGCGCGACGGCCAACCGAGCCACAAGTGACATCGCCAGGACGAGGTTGAGGAACGCAAGCGCGGCAAGGATTCCTTTCCTGAGGCTCAATCCGAAGTTCATGGGAAACCTCCATCGGTGTCGGTCAAGATCTGAGACATCTACCCTCTCGAACACCGGTCGAACCACATCCCCCCCCTCCGGGGAGGCAGGATCGGACGGGCCTCGCTGTGCTGGATGGGTGGCGGGGGCCGGGAGGGATCGCGAAGGGGACAGTTCCGAGATCTCGAACGGCATCCTCGTGGGCCGCTCCTCCCTCGTCCAGGCCACCAAGTCCCGCGCCGGAGGCTTCCTGTCCACCCGCAACCTCGTTGCCATGATCGACCTCATGCACGGCAAGCTCCCCAACTCTCAACCCACTGAGACCAGCGAGGAGCGGCGAAAAATCTTGACCACCCCGCGTAACTGGGTGCAACGTTGGGGACGCGCCCCCCGTTCGGTCGAGGAGCCAAGCAAATGGATCGTACCAGGGAAGGTCCGCATCACCACCCGGGCCTCGGCACCCGTGCGACGGAGTGGCCCGTTCTCTGTGAATCGTACTTTCTGCGCTACTCGGAGGAGGTTCGTGAGGCGGCGCGCGCGGTGCTCGGGCCACGACCGGCGTGCGACGACATCGTGCAGGAGGTCTTCCTGCGGCTCCTCAGAAACCCGACCGCATTCCCCCTGTCGAAGCGGTACTTCCGCGTTGCCGGCCGGAACGCCGCCCTAAATCACCTCCGGTCCCAGGGCCGAGCCGACGCACTTGCCCGCCGACTCGTTCCGCGACCTCCGATCCCTCCCGAAGGACCCTTGGAGCGGCTACAGAGCGAGCAACGCCGTCGGCGAGTCGCGGAAGCGATCGAAACCCTGCCACCCCGGTGTCGGGCCGTGGCGAGGCGAACGTGGCTTCAAGGATGGAGTGCGGCCCAGATCGCGAACGATCTGGGCATGACCATCAAGCGCGTCGAACGGCACAGGGCGACCGCACGCGAGCGGCTCCGGGCGGCGCTGGGAGCGAAGCGTTCCGCGGGATCTCTCGCCCGCCCGGGCGGCAGGGCGGCGGGGGCTGGGGGGGGACTCCCCACCGTTTGTCAACTCGCGCATGCGGCGGCTCCAACCGCCGC
>REEG01000105.1 GCA_007695195.1 Gemmatimonadales bacterium
AGGGGCAGCCGCTGCAGCACCGTGAACAGACGCTCCCGGTCGGGCCTCAACGCCACCACCGACACACACGTCTCCACGGCGGCTCCGATGCAGATGCCCAGAACCAGCCACGCCAACCATGCGGGATAGCTTCCCACGGCCAGGAGCCAAGCCACGAAGAGGAAGCCCACGAAATTGGCGAGCTTCGCCGAGTACAGGTGGGCGTCAGGGACCTTCCGGAATCGCCTCCACGCCACCAGGTAGTTGAAGATCCCGAGCCCCATCCAGATGGCGATGGGGAGGGCGAACTCCACCACGAACTCAGGCCGCAGGATCACCACCCACGCCAGGGCGGATCCGAACATGAGGGTATCGCTCACCGAGTCGAACTGGCTACCCCAGGCACTCTCCGCGTCCAACCAACGGGCCAGTAGACCATCCAGGGCGTCCGACAGCCAGGCGTAGAACACCCCGACACCCACCACGACCTCATACCCTCCCAAAGCGAATACCCACAGGACCGGAACGGCCAGCAGACGACTGGCCGTGACCATATTGGGAATCTGTTTTCGATTGACCATGGGAGAAGGCTCCTTCGCCCGCGCGGTCGGCTTCGACAGGCGGGGCGGAATCGGACCGTTTCTCCGCACGGGTAGCGGAGGTCAGGCCGGACAGGGTGCTCTCTGGAAGATGACCTCATCACGCCCTTCGCAGTAGGGACGGCGTCCCCATTCTTGACGGACCGTATGAGCGCCCCGTAGCCTCCGACACCTTCAGGGAGGCCGCAGGAGTGGGTTGCGTCCGACTTCTGAACCCCGCGTGACGCTCCACCTTCCTGCCACCCTGCCCTGTCAACCTCCGGGAAGAGCACGAGGAACCGCTACCGATGATGCACCATCTCCCTTCAAGCGATTCGGCTAAGGGGCCGGGATCGCTGCGGCACCACCACCGGGCCGCAGCGATCCTGACCCTGGCTCTGGCCATCCCCCTTGCCGCGCCTCCGGCACCTGCAGCAGCCCAGTACACCCAGTCCCCGGCACCTTCCGCATGGTCGGTGGAGAATGCCACCCTGGTGCAGGGAGACGGCAGCCGCACGGAAGGGGTGACCGTGGTTGTCCGGAATGGGATCATTGAAGCGCTGGGGCCGGATGTACAGCCTCCGGCCGATGCCCGGCGAATCTCCTGGGATGAAGGCACACTCTACCTCTATCCCGGGCTCATCGACGGTCACGGGAACGCGCCCACCACCTTCCCGACGCCGAACCGGGAAAATGTGGAGTCCTGGCACCCCACCCGGGAGGTCCAGAACTTCACCGCCCACCGCCGGGCCGCCGACTGGCTCACCGGGGGCGGGGAAACGCTGTCGGATCACCGTCGACACGGGGTTCTGGCGTCTGGAGTGTTTCCGGGTCGTGGCCCCATCCCCGGCCAGGCCTCGTTCATCCTCCACGATCCCGGTGCCCGTTCCGCCGCCCAACTGGTGCTGGAGCCCAGCATCGGGCTCGTCCTCTCCTTCCAGGGTGCCCAGGGCGTCTATCCGGCCACGCTCATGGCCGTTCACGCCATGATCCGCCAGAGCTTCATGGACGCCGAGCACCACGCCGGCCGGATGGCAGGATTCGCTCAGGATTCCCGAGGACGGACCCCCGTGGCCCAGGATCCGGATCTGGATCTCCTGCATCGGGCGGCTCAGGGAGACATTCCGGTCTTCTTCCGGGCTGACGGCCCGGAATTCGTTCGTCGGGTCCTCTCCCTCTCCGATGAGATCGGATTCCGTCCGGTGGTGGTGGGAGCGCAGGGCTCCGGGCCCCTGGCCGAGGAGCTGGCTCGCCGCGATGTGCCTGTTCTCCTGAGCGCCGATCTGGACAGTCCGTCCGCCTGGGACCCGGAGGATGACGGTGCACTGTCGCCTGAAGCCGGCCGGGAGCGCGCCCGCCTGGTGCCCCTCTACGAGACCGCCGGTGAGCTGGAGGCCGCCGGTGTGCGCTTCGCCATCACCTCGGGAGGCCAGGGTGGGTCCACGCTCCTCTCCGGGGTCCGTCGGTATATGGAGTATGGTCTCTCGGAAGAAGGCGCCCTCCGGGCCCTGACCCTTACCCCCGCCGAACTCATGGCCGCTCCGGACCTCGGACGGATCCAGGAGGGGATGGCCGCCACCTTCATCGTCACGGACCGGGAACTCCTGGAGGAGGGCGTCCGGGTGGCGTGGAGCTTCGTGAACGGACATGCCGAGGAGGGACAGGAGCCGCGGGCCAACAACGCCGTTGCCGAGGGAACTGACGACCTGTCACCGGGGGACGTGGTAGGCGCCTGGAGGGGCTCGCTGGAATCGGATCAGATCCCGGCCATGCCCATCTCCATTGAGTTGCGCCGTGATGGATCGGAACTCGCGGGGGAGGCCACCGGTGAGGGAATCGACACCATGGCCCTGCAGGACATTCGAATCGAGGGCGGACAACTCCTCTTCACCGTCCCCTTCAACGTCCAGGAGATGAGTGGCTCCATGGAGTTCCGGGGAGCCGTAGAGGGCGACGTGATGCGGGGCACCGGAAGCATCCGGTCTCCGGCTGCGAACTTCGACTTCCGCTTCACCATGAACCGGACTCCGGGAGGTGACCGATGAGGCCCCGCACTCGCACCTCCGCCCCACGACCCCATTTCACCCTCGGTGCCGTCCCCGGAACCATCATGTCACTTCTTCGTCCCGCCGCCGCCATGGCGGCCGTTCTGGGTCTCCTGCTGACCCTCTCCACCTCCCCTCTCCAGGGGCAGATGCGGGTACAGCTCCCCGCCGACGCCGGCGTGCACCCCACCGGCGATCTCTTCATCCAGAATCTGGATGTGGTCTGGACCGCAGCCGGGGAAGTGCTGGAGAACACCTCCATCCTCATTCGCAACGGGATCATCGAGGCCATCGGCCCCGACCTGGAGGCCCCTGCGGGCGTGGACGTCATCGATGGCCGGGGTCGTACCGCCATTCCCGGCATGGTGGACGAGCACTCCCACATCGCCCAGATCGGGACCAACGAGGGAACGGCCCCCATCGTGCCCGAGGTGGAGGTCCTGGATGCCCTGGACCCCACCGATTTCGGGATCTACCGGGCGCTTCAGGGGGGGATCACCACCGTCAGGATCATGCACGGAAGCTCGAATCCCATCGGGGGCCAGAGCGCCGTCATCAAGCCTCGCTGGGGAGCCCGCACCACCCAGGAGCTTCTGATCCCCGGCGCGCCCAAGGCCATCAAGTTCGCCCTGGGTGAGAACGTGACCCGGAAGTCGGCCCAGAACCGTGGGCCCGCCTCCCGCTTCCCCGCCTCCCGCCCCGGGGTGGAAGCCATCTACGACCAGGCCTTCACCGCCGCCCGCCAGTATCAGGCGCTCTGGGAGGCGTACGAGGCCGACCCGTCCGCCTTCCGGGTCCCACCGCGTCGGGATCTGCGTCTGGAAACCCTGGTGGACGTGCTGGAAGACCGGATCCTGGTCCACGCCCACTCCTACCGGAGTGACGAGATCCTCATGCTCACCCGCATCGCGGATCGGTACGGCTTCACCCTGGACAACTTCACCCACGCCCTGGAGGCCTTCCGGGTGGCCGACGAACTCCGGGAGCACGGCGCCGGCGCCTCCATCTTCTCGGACTGGTGGCAGTTCAAGCTGGAGGCCTACGACGCCATTCCCTTCAACGCCACCATCCTGGAGAGCCGGGGTGTCCTCACCGCCCTGAATTCGGACATCCCCTGGCTCCAGCCCTTCATGAAGTGGGAGATCGCCAAGCCCGTTCAGTACGGCGGTACGGATCGAGAAGCGGCCCTCCGCATGCTCACCCTGAACCCGGCCATCATGCTGGGCATCGGCGACCGGGTGGGATCCCTGGAGGTGGGGAAGGAAGGCGATGTGGCCATTCTCACCGGCGACCCCTTCGATGCCTATTCCCGGGTCGAGATGACGGTGGTGGACGGGATCGTCTACTACGACTCGAATCGCGAGGAAGAGCTCCGGGGGGAGCCGGTTCTGTCCCTCCCGGCCCTCCCGGCGGACCGGTACCGCCCGGAGGCCGACGCCGCCCGGGTCGCGGGCCCGGCCTCCGCCCGCACCGCTGATCTTTCGGAGATGGAGCCGGTCCACCCCGGAGCCGGGACCGTGGCGCTGGTGGGTGGGACCATCCACCCCGTCAGCGGTGAGGCAATCCAGGACGGGGCCCTGGTCATGGTGGACGGACGGATCCAGGCAGTGGGGCCCCGGGCTCAGGTGGAGATCCCCTCCGGAGCCCGCATCGTGGAGTTGGACGGTCGGCATGTCTACCCGGGGATGATCGATCCCCTCACCAGCCTGGGAATCTTCGAGTTTGGCCAGGTGGCGCAGGCCACGGACCGGAACGAGATCGGCGACTTCAATCCCCACATCCGGGCGCTGGGCGGCTACAATCCCCACGGACGGGCTCCCGCCGTGGCCCGTGCCCGGGGCGTCACTGCCGCGCTCACTGTTCAGACCGGTGGGATCATCCAGGGAATGGGATCGGTGGTGCAGTTGGAGGGCGACACCTTCGAACGGGCCGAAATCCGCGGGACCGGTGCCCTGCTGGTGAACCTGCCTGTTCCGGCGCAGCCGCCGGGGACCCGGGCCTGGGATCAATTCGCCGACCACGCCCACGGTCGCGAGGTCATCTGGGCCGGAGAAGAGGTGCTGGGAATCGGGCTCATGGCCGGAGGCGTGGGCCATCACGACCATGACCACGATCATGGTCATGGGCACGACCACAGCCATGGGCCGCGCCCCGTGGCCTTCCACGACGTGGCCGTGGTCCGGGATTCCAGCGGCGACCCCCAGCCCTCCCTCGAGACCGGTCGCATGGACGAACTCACCGAGTTCTTCGTCCGGGCCAGGGAATACCAGGCCGCACCGGCCTCGACCCGACGCGGCGACGAGCCCTTCGAGGCCAACGTCTGGGGCGGTGACGAGGTCCTCCTGGAGGCCATGGGTCCGGTACTGGCTGGGGATGTCCCCGTCTTCTTCCGCGCCGACTCGGAGTGGCAGATCCGCCACGCCCTCCTCTTCCTGGAAGAGTTCCCCGAAGTGGAGGGAGTGATCGTGGGCGGAGTGGAATCGTTCCTCCTGGCCGACGAGTTGGCGGCCCGGGATGTGCCGGTGATCCTGACCCGGACCCGCTCTCCCACCCCGGACCGGGGTCACCCGGTGACGGCGTCCATGAGCAACGCCGCCGTGCTCCACGCCGCCGGCGTCCGCTTTGCCTTCTCCACGGACGACTCATCCGACGTCCGGGTGCTTCCGGAGCATGTGGGGATCGCCGTGGCCCACGGGCTTCCCCGGGAGGCAGGCCTCCAGGCGGTGACCATGCGTCCGGCCGAACTCCTGGGTCTCGGCAACCTCATGGGGAGCCTGGAGCCGGGCAAGCGGGCCGACCTTCTTATCACCGACGGCGACCCCATCCAGCCGCTGACCCGTCTGGATACCATGTTCATCGGCGGAATCGAGGTGGACCCCAGGGACAACGATCAGTACCGCATGTACCAGCGTTCCATGGCCCGTCCCTGAGCTTCACCCCGCATTGTGGCACGACGTATTGGCCTGACCCACCCGGCAGCACAAGCGAAGCGCCCCGGTCCGGAGATGATCCGGACCGGGGCGTTGGTGTTCAGACAAGGGTTTTCGCCGGGCGGATCCCAGGACATGCCTACGACCTGAGGAACCCTTCACGCCTTGACCAGGAGCAGGCCTCGAACAGCAGCAGGCCTGGATCAGCAGTACCCCTGGATCAGCGGCGGGCCTGGATCAGCAGTACGCCTGGATCAGAACGAGCCCTCCAGGAGGCCTCTCCCGACCCAGTTGATGCCCAGCCAGATGAGCGCCACGGAGATGAGGGTGCATACAACGTGGGGGGCGTAGGTCCGGGCCTCTTCCGGGCGGCGCTTCATCACGCTGACGGGAAGCTGCGCCACCACCGCCGCGAAGATCATGGCGAAGATGTGGGCAATGACGTGCCCGGCCAGGGGCCACCCCGCCACCAGCATCACCAGCCCCACCACTACCTGCAGGTGGAGAAGTCCGGCGAAGGCCATGCCGGTGATCCGCATCCCCCGATCATACCGGCGTTTTCCGAGCCAACCGGTGAGCGCGTAGGCCAGAGCCACCACCGCCGCTAAAAGCACGAGATAGCGCAGTCCCGAGTGGGTGTGAAGAAGTCCGATGAGCATGAAGCCGGAAGAGGGTTGGAGGAAGGATCAGCCGCCGGATGCGCCTGCGGATCTCCGACTGAATGTAGTACCCCACCTCGATTTACCGGGAGGGCCGGAGTCGATTCCGAAGACTCCGCAGTAGGCAGTCGGACTGCCCCCGAGCCAGGATCGCCGAGGCTTGGACAGGCTGAAGAGCAGGTCGGACCTGAAACGGAACGTCGTCGCTTCATTGCGGCGGCCATACAACCGGGAATACTATTCAATCCACCGTGGCCTCAGGGGGCCGCCAAGTTGGCCGGAACTCCGTCCTCACATCTCATATGGCCTTGCTGGACGATGGAGTGATCCGCCGGTCCGACCACCCCTGAGGCGCCGACCCACCTTGCAGATCCAGGGAATTGCCATGCCCGCTGCTCTTGTGTGTTCTCAGCGTCCCGTCCCGCCGTCCACCCGACCCCAGCAACCCACGACCTTCTTACTCCTCCTGGCCGTGGCGGCTGCGCTGCTCTTCCTCCCCGGAGTGGTGGCAGCCCAGCAGGGAATCCTCGAAACCCGGGTTGTAGCGGCCGATGACGGCGCCCCCAGGTCCGCCGCCTTCGTGAGCATCGAGAACGACGCCGGTCGGACCGTGGCTACCGGCCTCACCAACCGGGACGGAGTCTACCGGGCCAATGTGGCTCCCGGGGTCTATCGGGTGGAGGTATCCAGTGTGGGCTACGCCACAGAGCGCGTGGACGGCATCACCGTCTCGGCCGATGGCGTGACCCAGACCGAGGTCCGCCTCCGGACCCAAGCGTTCCAGCTCGACGCCGTCGTCGTGTCCGTGGGCCGTGAGGCGGAGAAGGCCCTCACCGCGCCGGCCCGGGTGGAGATCATCACCGAGGACATCATCGGGGACCGACCCTCCACCACCCCGGTGGATCACCTCCGGAGCCTTCCTGCGGTGGATGTGATCCAGCAGGGTGTCCAGTCCACCAACGTGGTGGTTCGGGGCTTCAACAACATCTTCTCCGGCGCCCTCCATACCCTGACGGACAACCGCATCGCCGGCGTCCCGTCGCTCCGGGTGAACGTCCTGAACTTCATCCCCACCATCGACGATGACATCGAGCGGATGGAGGTGGTTCTGGGTCCCGGATCTGCCCTGTACGGCCCCAACACCGCCAACGGGGTTCTTCACATCCTCACCAAGTCGCCGCTCCGGGATCAGGGGACCACGGTGAGCGTCATGGGCGGAGAGCAGAGCCTCCTGGCCGGCGCCTTCCGCACATCGCACCTCCTCACGGACAATGTGGGAGTCAAGTTCTCCGGTGAACTCTTCCGGGCCGAGGAGTGGGCCTTCCA
This sequence comes from Gemmatimonadales bacterium, assembly GCA_007695195.1. Classification (GTDB taxonomy): domain Bacteria; phylum Gemmatimonadota; class Gemmatimonadetes; order Longimicrobiales; family Gaopeijiaceae; genus PWLA01. The sequence goes on from REEG01000105.1 coordinate 7,518, forward strand.
GGACCCGGTCGAGGTGGCGGAGCGGGAGAAGTTCGATTCGAACCCGGCGTTCTGGCGGGCCGATCTCATGCGCGCCGTTGGCATCTCCCAGGGCGAGGCCGAGCAGCGCATCGACCGGATCGCCGCCCGGGATTCGGACCTGGAGCGGTGGTCCGGCGAGGTCCGGGCCGACTGGGCCATCTCCGATGACGCCACCGCCATCTTCACCGTGGGTCGCTCCAACGCCTCGAGCCAAGTGGAGATGACCGGCCTCGGCGCCGCCCAGATCAACGACTGGAGCTACACCTTCTACCAGGCCCGCTTCAACCGGGACCGGCTCTTCGCCCAGTTCTACCTGAACGAGAGCAACGCCGGGAACACCTTCCTCCTGCGCAACGGCGCGCCCATCGTGGACCGTTCCAAGCTCTACGTGGGCCAGCTCCAGCACGGGACCCGAATCGGGACCCGGAACAACCTGACCTACGGGCTGGACTTCCTCTACACCGATCCCGAGACGGAAGGGACCATCAACGGGATCTACGAGGATGAGGATGACACCACCGAGTTCGGTGCCTACCTGCAGGCCGAGTCCCAGCTCACCCCCGAACTGAGCCTTGTGCTGGCGGGACGGGTAGATACCCACTCCGCCCTCCCCGACGCCATCTTCTCGCCCCGTGCCGCCCTGGTCTACGAGCCGGTGGAGGGGCAGGCGTTCCGGGCCACCTACAACCGGGCCTTCTCCACACCGTCCTCGCTGAACCAGTTCCTGGATCTGGGAACCGCCTTCCCCAACGCGGCGCTGGCCCAGCTCGGGTACAGCGTGCGGGTGCAGGGAACGGGAACGGAAGGGTTCCGCTTCCGACAGACCGGCGACTACCTCATGCGCTCACCCTTCACGCCGGAACAGTTGGGCGGGCCGGCGCAGCTCCTTCCCGCCAATGCCGCCGCCTTCTGGCAGGCGGCCGTGCAGGTGGCGGGGGCCCAGAACCCGGACCTGGCCAACCTGCTGCCCTTCCTGGCCAGTCTGAACCCCACGGCCCAGGACATCGGCTCCAACTTCTTCAATCCCGTCACGGGAGAGGTGGGCAGCCTCGCCTCCCTTGAACGGCCCGATGTGGATCCCATCCGGGAGTCGCTCCAGTCCACCTTCGAGCTCGGGTACACGGGCCTCATTGGAGGTCGGGCACTCCTGGCCGCCGATGTCTGGTACTCCCGTCGCAGCCAGCTCGTGACCCCCCTGACGATCCAGACGCCGTTCATCACCATGAACGGGGGTCAGATCTTCCAGTACCTGGTGGACAACAACCTCCTGCAGGCCCTGCAGGCGCAGGGGCTCTCCCCTGAGGCGGCCCAGGCCACGGTGCAGCAGATCGCCGAGGGTCTGGCTTCCGTGCCCATGGGCGTCCTCTCGTCGCCGGACATCAACGCCAACGGCGCCCAGCTCCTCTCCACCTACACCAATGTGGATGACGATTTCGACCTCTGGGGTGTGGACCTGTCGGCGCGCTTCCTGGTGAACGATCGGTGGTCCTTCGCCGGATCCGTCTCCCTGGTGAACGACGACTCGTTCACCACGAGCCGGGGTGAGGTGGTTACGCTGAACGCTCCACGCCGGAAGGGCTCCGCCTCCGCCGCGTATCGGAACCGGGGATCGGGTCTCAGTGCCGAGGGGCGGGTCCGGGTGGCCGCAGGGTTCCCCGCCAGCTCCGGCGTCTACGAGGGTCTGGCCTGCCTCCCCAATGCCCCCTCCACCGCTGGGCCATGCGTCGAGAGCTCCACCCTGGTGGATATGAACCTCTCGTACCGACTCCCGGGGCTGGCCAACACCACGGCCCAGCTATCGGTCCAGAACATCTTCGACACGGCGTTCCGGAGCTTCCCCGGTACGCCCGAGGTGGGCCGGATGGCGCTTCTCCGCCTCCGCTATCAGTTCTGAGCGGACTGGTGACCTCCCTTCCCCCCGATCCCTTCCAGCTCCCCGTCGCCGGTGGCGGGGAGCTGGAGGACCTCCTCTCCGACCTCACCCGCCCCGTACTCCTGGATTTCTTCGCCGCCTGGTGCGGGCCATGTGCCTGGATCGTGCCGACACTTCGGGCCCTGGCGGAGGAATACGGAGACCGTCTCGCCGTGGTGAAGGTGGATGTGGACGCCGACCCCCAGGCCGCTGAGCGTTTCCGCATCGGCAGCGTTCCCACCGTGATTCTCTGGGCCGACGGAGAGGAGGTGGGGCGGAGCGTGGGCGTCGAGCCCCCGCGGGTCCG
>REEG01000223.1 GCA_007695195.1 Gemmatimonadales bacterium
AAGAGGCGGTCCACCTACGGGTGGCCGCCTTTTCCATTTTTCCCGGACCGGCCCGGCGCAATTCCTACTTGATTCTCGGAAGAAACTACAGTTCCTTTGTAACGGTGCCGACACTCTCCATTGGGCCCTGGCCCTGAGCCCTGCCTCGCTACCGGCGCTGGGCTTCGGAGATCCGGCGCCCTCGTCTAGAGGTGACCCGTGCCGGCGCTGCACGGATCATTCTCTCCTGCGGATTCCTTGTCGGGAGTTCAACATGAAACGCCACTTCGTTCTACTCGCCGGTCTGGCCCTCTTCGTCCTTGCTGCACCGCCGCAGGAGGCTGAAGCCCAGGTAAGCTTCGGGCCCCAGGTGGTGCTTTGGGACTTTGACGAACTGGCTGTGGGTGGCCGCGTCGACTTTGGTCTTGCCGATGCCTTCGGAATCGAGGAAGGTACGTTTTCGGCCCTGCGCGGATCGGTGAACGTCAGCTACATCTTCGGCGACTCGGAGCGGATCGGTGGGGAGGAGTGGAGCTGGAGCGGCCTTCTGGTCAATGCCAATGCGCTGGTTCCCTTCGAGATTGATGCGGCGGTGACACCTTATGCCGGTGCAGGCATCAACCATACGCGCTTCTCGTCCAGCTTCTCGGGTGCCGGGTTCGGATCGTTCGGATTTACCGGCTCTTCTTCAGGATTGAACCTGCTCGGCGGACTGGAGTTTGGCCTGGGATCCGTCCCGGCCTTCACGGAGCTCCAGTACAGCACTTCGGGTGCCGGGGCCCTGAGCCTGTCCGTGGGTGTGATGTTCGGAGGCTGATTCCCCCGTGACAACGGGGAGTCCAGAGGAGTGGGACTACCCGCGAGAACGACACAACCAGTGCCCCCATCGGAGACGACTCCGGTGGGGGCACTCTGTTTCCCGGTGGGTCCCGGCGCCCGATTTGCGGCTCGGTCCTCGGCGTGCCAACGTGGGGAATGTGCCGTCCCCTGTGAGCCTGCGTCAGGACTCGTCATTCCGTGTCCCCCTTCGACCCTCCTGAGCCGTCCCGAGGCCCGGACATCCCGGTCATTCGCGCTCCCCGCGGAGCAGCTCGCCGCTGTCGGACCTGGGGAGCAGAGGCTGCCATGCGGATGCTCATGAACAACCTGGATCCCGAAGTGGCGGAGCGGCCGGAAGAGCTGGTGGTGTACGGGGGCCGGGGACAGGCGGCCCGGGACTGGCCTTCCTTCCACGCCATCATCCGGGAACTCCAGGGGCTGGCGCCGAACGAGACCCTCCTGGTCCAATCGGGGAAGCCGGTGGGGGTGGTCCGCACTCACCTGGATGCTCCGCGGGTTCTCCTGGCCAATTCAAACCTCGTCCCCCACTGGGCTACCCAGGAGCACTTCGACGAGTTGGTGGCCCGGGGACTCATGATGTTCGGCCAGATGACCGCCGGCTCCTGGATCTACATCGGGACCCAGGGGATCCTTCAGGGGACCTTCGAGACCTTCGCCGAGGCGGCCCGCCGCCATTTTCGTGGGTCGCTCAAGGGAACGCTCACGGTCACCGCCGGGTGTGGGGGGATGGGAGGGGCTCAGCCGCTGGCCGTGACCCTGAACGGTGGGACGTGCCTCATTGCGGACGTGGATCGGGATCGGTTGGTGCGGCGCCTCGGCGACGGCTATCTGGACGAGTTGGCCGAGGGGCTGGACCAGGGGCTTGCTCGCGCCCTGGATCTACGTGAGCAGGGTCGGGCACGGAGCGTGGGCGTAGTGGCGAACGCCGTGATGCTCCTGGAACGCCTCCTGGCGGACGGGATCGTCCCCGACCTTCTCACCGATCAGACCTCGGCCCACGATCCTCTTCACGGGTACGTGCCGGTGGAGTGGTCCCTGGACGAGGCTCGGAGAGTCCGAAGGGACCATCCTGAGCGCTATACGGCCCGGAGCCTGGCATCCATGGCCCGGCATGTGGAGGCCATGGTGGAACTCCATGGACGGGGAGCCGTGACCTTCGACTACGGCAACAATATCCGGCAGCGGGCCCTCTCCCAGGGCGTGGCGGAGGCCTTCAGCTTCCCCGGATTCGTCCCCGCCTTCCTCCGGCCCCAGTTCTGTCGGGGACGGGGCCCGTTCCGCTGGGTGGCCCTTTCCGGCGACCCCACCGACATCTACCGCACCGACCGGGAACTGCTGAGGCTCTTCCCCCGGGACGGTGCGCTCCGGCGGTGGATCCTGGGCTGCCACCGGGACCCCGGAGCCCTCATGGCGGGGGAGTGGTCCCGCTGTCGGCCGCGCTTCGGATTCCAGGGTCTGCCGGCTCGGATCTGCTGGTTGGGGTTCGGGGAGCGGGATCGGGCGGGGGTTCATTTCAACCGGATGGTGGCCTCCGGCGAATTGTCGGCGCCGGTGGTGATCGGCCGGGACCATCTGGATTCAGGGTCTGTGGCCAGCCCCAATCGCGAGACCGAGGCCATGCGCGACGGCTCCGACGCCGTCTCCGACTGGCCCCTCCTGAACGCCATGGTGAATGTGGCGTCGGGGGCCACTTGGGTCAGCTTCCACCACGGCGGTGGGGTGGGGATCGGCTATTCCCAGCACGCCGGCCAGGTGGTGGTGGCCGACGGAACGGCTGAGGCGGAGCGCAGGATCACGCGGGTCCTCACCAACGACCCCCTCACCGGGGTGTTCCGCCATGTGGACGCCGGCTACGACGAAGCGGTGGCCTGCGCCAACGAGTTCGGGATCCGGATCCCCCTCCCGCCTGCGCCGGATTCGCAGACGTCATGACGGCGTCCATCCCCCGGTCGCTCCTGGCTCCGTCGCCGGCGTGGGCGGAGTGGGCCCGGGGGCGCGGTGCGGCGCAGGGGATCCGCGTCCTGTCCGGCAGGGAGCTTCCCCCGGCAGGCGCCGTCGCCCTGGTGGGGTTCCCCCATGACCTGGGGGTGCGCCTCAATGGGGGCCGCCGGGGGGCCGACCAGGGGCCCACGGCCATTCGGTCGGCCCTGGGGCGCTACGGGTCGGAAGCGCTCTCGGTGCCCGGCCTCCCCTCGGTGGTGGATGTGGGTGATGTGGTCCCCGCCGCCACCCTGGACGAAACCCATCACCGGGTGACGGAGGTGGTCCTGGCCCTCCTGTCCGCCGGCTGCCTGCCGGTGGGGCTGGGAGGGGGGCATGACCTCACCTACCCGCAGGTGCGGGCGCTGGCGCGGGCTCTTGAGGAAGGCGCATCGGGGAAGGGAAGTCCCTTCACCGGCATCTACCTGGACGCCCATCTGGATGTTCGGGAGCGTCCCGGCTCGGGCATGTCCTTTCGCCGGATCCTGGAGGAGCTGGATCCGGTGGCCCTCCACGTGCGGGGCCTGGATCCCATGGTGAACTCCGCCGAACACCTGGCCTGGTTCCGGAGTCGCGGTGGAGAGACGGAAGGGTTCGGCCCTGGAGACCCGTGGCCGTCCGGCCAGCTCTTCGTCAGTCTGGACCTGGATGTGCTGGACCAGGCCTTCGCTCCGGGGGTCAGCGCCCCGAACCCCGTGGGGTGGAGCCCCGCTCAGGTGGAAGCGTGGGTCCACCGTGCCGGATCCGAGCCGGGCACCCGCCTCTTCGACCTCATGGAGCTCTCGCCTCGCTGGGATCCGGAGGGCCGCACCGCCCGGCTGGCGGCGCGGCTCCTACTGGCCTTCCTGCGCGGTGTGGCCGCCCGGTCCGCAGACACCGGTCACCCCGACTCCCCGAACCATGCCACCTGACCGGATGGACCAGGACCCACCCGGTCCTGGCGGCGGCGACCTCCTGATCCGGGAGGCGCGCATCGTCACCGCCCCGGCAGGTACCGGCTACCGTCGGGGACGGGAGATGGGGCGACTGGAGGTCTGGAAGGAGGCGGACCTCCTGATCCGGGACGGCCGGATCCAGCGGATCGACGCCCGGATCCGGGCGCCTGGGTGGGTTCCCGAGATCCGGGCCGAGGGGCGGGTGGTTCTCCCAGGCCTGGTGGATGCCCATACCCACGCCTGCTGGGCCGGGAGCCGCGTCCCCGAATGGAGGGCCCGGCTCGGCGGCGCCTCCTACCCCTCCATCCTCAGGGAAGGGGGGGGCATCCTCTCCACGGTGCGTGCGGTTCGGGAGAGCTCCGAGGTCATTCTGGCCGCCCAGCTCCGGGTCCGTCTGGGCTGGCTCCTGGAAGAGGGCACCACAACGGTGGAGGTGAAGAGCGGCTACGGGCTCGATACGGACACGGAACTTCGCATGCTCCGGGCCATCCGGCGGGCGGGAGCGGACTGGCCGGGGAGGGTGATTCCCACGGCGTGCCTGGGCCACGCCCGCGACCCGGATCAGCCGGATCAGGTGAATCGGACCATCCGCGAGACCCTTCCTGCCATCTCCCGAGAGTTTCCCGGCATCGTCGTCGACGCCTACTGCGAGGAGGGGGCGTGGTCCCTGGACGAATGCCTGCGCCTCTTTGAAGCGGCCCGGGAGCTGGGGCACCCCGTCCGCGTCCACGCCGATCAGTTCACCTCCCTGGGAATGATCCCGGAGGCGGTGCGCCGGGGGTTCCACTCCGTGGACCATCTGGAGGCCAGCACCCGGGACCACCTCCGGCTCCTGGCCCGGAGCGGCACCGCAGGCGTGCTCCTCCCCATCTCCGGCTTCCACCTGGATGACCGCTACGCCCAGGGGCGCTCCCTGGTGGACGGGGGAGGCGCCGTGGTGGTGGCGACGAACTGGAATCCGGGCTCGGCCCCGTCCCCGTCTCTCCCCCTGGCGGCGGCGCTGGCGGTGCGGAAGTGCGGCCTCACCCCGCCCGAGGCCATCGCCGCCATCACGGCCAATGGAGCCGTGCTCCTGGGGCGGCCTGAACTCGGACGCATCGCCCCCGGTCTGCCTGCCGACCTGGTTCTCCTTCGCCACCGGGATGAACGGGAACTGGTCCATACCGTGGGAGGGTCTCCGGTACTCCTGGTGGTGTGCGGAGGGCGGCCGGTGGCCGGGCCTCTGGCAGCGAGTGTGGGGCATAATGGCCCGCCTACACGGCCGTGAAACATCTACAGGCAACTTCGGGTGAGAGCAATCAAGTTACTGTTATAATGAGGATTACGTTGTTCACCTGATGTGATTTATAGAAGCGAAGCAACCCCCTTCCTACCCCCAACTCTTCACCTCCGGAGGGGTGCTTCGAAGAGGGGTGAGGAGGTCGTCCAGCTCCCTGGCCCGGGCCTCGCGCCGCCCAGACGAACCCGGGTCCGGCCAGTACTCCATGGGATCCGGGAGCGCCCCGGCGCCCTCCTGGTTCCGGCGCCCTTCCGCTCCCCGCAGCGCCTCCACCTCAAGGGCGATGAGGTTCACCGTGGCCCCGTCCTTCTGCAGGCGTCCCCGCACCAGGAGGAAGGGCTCCATCCGAACGGCGGCGCGGCAGCGCTCGTAGACGTCGGGCTTCACGATGACGTTGATGTGGCCGAACTCGTCTTCCATGAGGACGAAGACGTACCCCTTGGCGGTCTGGGGGCGCTGCCGGGCCACCACGATCCCCGCCAGTGTGATGACGGCTCCGTTCTCCAGCTCCGGAATCCGATCCGACGAGAGGACGTGAGCGGGGAGTCGACTCCGGACCAGGTGGAGGGGGTGGTGCCGGGTCGAGAAGCGGAGCATGCGGTACTCGGCCACCAGGCGGTCCCCGTCGTCCAGATCGGCGAATCGGCTAGCCCCGGCCGAAGGAGCGGCAGGTGCCGAGAGGGCCCCCAACTCGAGCTGGGGGTCGTCCCGGCGCCCCCGGGCCCGGGTCCGAGCCTCGTCGGGTCCCAACCAGAGCCCCGTCTGCCAGAGGAGCTCGCGCCGTCCGAGCCCCCACCCGTCGCACCCGCCCACCCAGATGAGATTCTCCACGGCGGGCCGCCGGAGCGCCGCCGGGGTCCGGCGGAGAAAGTCGCCCAGACTCCGGAAGGCGCCCTCCCGGTCCCGCTCGTCCACCACCCGGGCGGCCATCTCCTCACCCCATCCCCGCACGAACCCCAGCCCCACCCGCAGATCCGATCCCTCGGCGCAGGCACGGACCCGGCTCCGGTTCACATCCGGGGGCAGGATGCGGATCCCGTTGCGCTGGGCGTCCCGTCCCAGGGCGTCCAGGGAGTAGAAGCCCATGGGTTGGTTGTTGAAGAGGGCCACGTAGTATTCGGTGGGGAAGTGGTGCCGGAGCCAGGCGGACTGGTAGGCCAGGAGGGCGAAGGCGGCGGAGTGGGACTTGGGGAAGCCGAATTCGGAGAAGGCCACCACCTGGCGAAAGACCGTCTTCGCCGTCTCCGGGTCCACACCTCGCCGGGCCGCCCCCTCCCGGAACGCCTCCCAGTGGGTCCGCATGGCCTCCCGGGAGCGCTTGCGGCTCATGGCCCGGCGCAGGGATTCGGCCTGACCGTCGGTGAACCCCGCCAGATCCCGGCAGACCTGCAGCACCTGATCCTGGTAGATGATGACCCCCAGCGTCTCGCCCAGCGCCTCTTCCAGGAGGGGGTGGTCGAAGGGGGGGACATAGGTGGGATCGGCCCGCTGGGCCTCCCGGCGCCGGACGTAGGGGTTCACGGCGCCGCCCACGATGGGCCCCGGGCGAACGATGGCCACCTGCACCGCCAGCTCGGCCAGATTGGTGGGGAGGGTGCGCCGGAGCATCTGGATCTGGGCCCGACTCTCCACCTGGAAGATCCCCACCGTGTCGCCCTCCTGGATCCGCCCATACACCGCCGGGTCGTTCAGGTCGATGCGGGAGAGGTCCGGCGCCCCCGCCACCACCGGAATCCCGGCGCGGCGCGCCTCGGGGGTGACGGCCGTGCCCCGCTCGGCGATGAGATCCACCGCCTCTTCCACCAGGGAGAGCATTCCCAACGCCAGGAAGTCGATCTTGATGAACCCGGCGTCGTCGCAGGAGTCCTTGTCCCACTGGCACAGGACCCGCCCTTCCATGGCCGCCGGCTCCAGGGGGACCAGCTCCAGCAGCGGGCGGCTGGAGATGATCATCCCCCCCACATGCTGCGAGATGTGCCGGGGGAGGCCGGCGATCTCTTCCACCTGCTCCAGGAAGAGGCGCCAGGGGCGGCTCTCCACCTTCCCGGCGAACTCGGGGATTCGGGCCAGATCTTCCCGGAGGCCGGTGGCGGACCGGTGCTCCGCCAGCTTCGTCACCTTCTCCAGATCCCCGGCCGGGAGATCCAGCACCTTTCCCACTTCCCGGACCGCCGAGCGGAGGCGATAGGTGGGGAAGGTGGCCACGAGCCCGGTGTGGTCGTAGCCGTATCGCCGGTAGACCTCCAGGATGAGCTCCTCCCGGATCTCCCGGGGGAAGTCCAGGTCGATGTCCGGCACCGACCCCATGGCGTCGTTGAGGAAGCGCCCCAGGAAGAGGCCCGCCTCCACCGGATCCACATGGGAGAGCCCGATGAGGTAGCAGATGATGGACGAGACGGACGAGCCCCGCCCCCGCCCCGGTGGAAGCCCGGCCCGGGCCCGGGGCGAGTCTCCCCGCACCCGCATCCCCACCTCCCGAGCCAGCTCCATGATGTCCCGATAGACCAGGAAGAACCCCGCCAACCCGTGCCGCTCCACCAGCCGGAGCTCCTCGTCCAGCCGCCTCCGGGCTTCGGCCCGACGGCGGCGCGCCTCCCGGGCCGGATCGTCCGGATAGCGCCGATCCAGCGCCGCCCGGGTCACCGCCGTCAACGTCTCCACCGCCCCGCCCCGGTCGCTCCCCTGGAAGTCGGGGAAGGTGTAGCCCAGATCCCGGGTCAGGTCGAAGGCCGCGCACCGCTCGGCGATGCGCAGGGTGTTGGTCACGGCATCGGGGCGGGAGGCGAAGCGGGCCGCCACCTCCCCGGGCGACGCCAGGTGAAAGCAGGCGTTGGGGCGTCGAAGGTGGTGGGAGCCGTCCAGGGTCGAGCGGTGCCGGATGGCGGTGACCACATCGTGGAGACGGTGCCGCCGAGGATGGTGATAGTGGACGTTTCCCGTGGCCACCACCGGGAGCCCCAGTCCATCGGCCAGACGGGCCAGACGCCGGTTCCGATCGCGATCTCCCCGGACTCCGTTCTCCTGAAGCTCCACCCAGAACCGGTCCGGCCCGAAGGCCCGGGCCATTCGCCGGGCCAGCGCCTCGGCCCGGGCCACGCTGTCGTCCAGCGCCAGAACCAGGGGACTCCGGCGACACCCCGACAGGAGGATGAGCCCCTGGCCAAGCCCTTCCACCGGATCCAGGAGCCGGTCCAGGGGAAGGGAAGGGCAGCCCCGAGGGCTCTCCCGGTGCGCCAGGGTGACCAGGCGGCAGAGGTTGGCGTAGCCGGTGGGCGTCTCGGCCAGGAGCGTCACATGCCCGTGGTCCCGGGGCTCCTGGGGCCGGGAGGTGGCCGGGGGAAGGGGCCGATTCGGATCCGGCGCCACACACCCCCGGACGGTGAGCTCCACCCCCGTGATGGGCTGAAGCCCCACCTCCACAGCCTCCCGGGCGAAGGCCATGGACCCATAGAGCCCGTCATGATCGGTGAGGGCCAGCGCCGGATACCCCAACTCCACCGCCTGGTGGACCAGCTCCTCCGGGTGGGAGGCGCCGTCCAGGAAGGAGTAGCCGGAGTGGCAGTGGAGTTCGACGTAGGGAGGGGGAGGGTTGGCCATGGGAAACCGAACATAAACCGAAAACAGGGTCCGGTCCACCATCCACCGGGACGCCACCGACGACCTGGACATGGTGGATCTCAAACCCCGGTCTGGAGGTACCCATGCCCTTCTCACCTCCCGGTCCGCCCCATGAGCGGCCCGGCGGCTGCATCACTCCAACCCGAGGACCCCATCCATGCAGGATCGCCTGGAATCCATCGTCCTGAATGTCCTTCGCATCGTCTCCGGCTTCCTCTTCATGCAGCACGGCGCCGCCAAGCTCTGGGGGTGGTTCGACGGGACCACGCGGGAGTTCCCGGAGCTGACCTTCTTCGCCGGAGTCATCGAATTCTTCGGCGGGATCCTCATCATGCTGGGGTTCGGGACCCGGGCGGTGGCCTTCCTGGCCTCGGGAACCATGGCCTTCGCCTACTTCATGGTCCACGCGCCCCGGGATTTCTGGCCCTATGTGAATGGCGGCACTTCGGCGGCGCTCTACTGCTTCATCTTCCTCTATCTGGTGGTACGGGGCGGCGGAGCCTTCTCGGTGGACGGCCTCTTGGCGGCGCGGCGGAAGGGCCGGGGCTGAGGCCCATCACAGAGCGGGGGCCGGGGCCCGGATCTCCCGTGACGTCGTCCCATCCAGCTATGGACGGATTTCGGGGTTCGCGATGGGGGTGGGGCGGGATGTGGCGCCAGGACGCCCGAGAAGGCGGCTCTTCCGGCGGAGGGGCGCTTCCACGCTGCCCATGACCCTTTCCGGGTGGCGCACCCCCCAGTTCGGCGATCCTGGAGCATTCTCCGAGGTCGCCAACCCCCCTGATTAGATTACATAGGTGTATATGGATCAATCAGATAGGGGGTGTCATGGTGCGGGTTGCGGAAGGGTTCGGGGTGGGTGGGCGAGGGACGTGGGCGGGCGGTGTGGCGGGGATCCTGGTCCGAGAACGGGCCGTTCAGTATCCCGAATTCATGGTCGATGTCCGCCCCGACCTCGACACCCTCTTCGGCGACCCCGCCACCCAGGACACGGAAACGCTGGGCGAGGCCATCGCGGCGCTATCGGCCCATCTCCACGCCGGCAACCACC
>REEG01000127.1 GCA_007695195.1 Gemmatimonadales bacterium
GTTGTAATAGGGGGTCACCACCATTACGGCGTCGACGCCCCATCCGGCCATCTCCCGGGTCTCATCCACGGTGCGGGCGGTATAGTTTCCGCTCACACCGCCCACCACCGGCGCTCGGCCCTTCACCTCGTCCACCACCACCTCCACCACCTTCCGCTGCTCCAGGGGCGTCAGCGTCTGGGCCTCTCCGGTGGAGCCGCAGGGTACCAGGAAGTCCACACCCTGGTCGAGTTGCCAGGCCACGTGCCGGCGGAGAGCCTCTTCATCGACCTCACGACCGGGGGTGAGGGGTGTGATGATGGCGGTCCCGCATCCCCTGAGCGTCAGGGTCATGGTTCGTCTCCCGAAAGAATGTCCTCAAAGGTGAATACCCCCTTGCGCCCACAGAGCCACTCCGCCGCCGTCACGGCCCCGTCGGCAAAGACCCCCCGATCCCGCACGGTGTGAACCAGGGAGATCGATTCGTAGCGCCCATCCACCTCCAAGGCGTGGGTCCCGGGGATCCATCCGGTTCTGAGAGAGGTGACGGGCCACTCCCGCTCCCCGTTCTCAGCCACCAGGGCATCCCTCAGCTTGAGGGCGGTACCGGAAGGCGCGTCCACCTTCTCCCGGTGGTGCCACTCCACCAGCGTGGCGTCGAAGCCGGCCTGACCCCGGAGTGCTCGGGCCATCTCCCGCGCCGCCCGGAGGAGGATCTGCACCCCCACGGAGAAGTTGGCGGCGTGGAGAAGGGCGCCGCCGCCCGCCTGAACGAGTGCCTCCACGTCGGGAAGGTGGTCGAGCCACCCGGTGGTTCCGGTGACCACGGGAATCCCCAGGTCGGCCAGCCGGACCAGGTTCGCCACCACGGCGTCGGGAGTGGTGAACTCCACCACCACCTCGGCCCCACCCAGCCGTTCGGCGGTGAGGGCCTGACCGTCCGGATTCTCCTGTCGGCCCACCCGGGCCACCACCTGATGTCCCCGACCCTCGGCGGCAGTCTCCACGGCCTGCCCCATCCTGCCGGTTCCCACAATGGCGAGCTTCATGCCGACTCCTCGATGAATTCGCGGTGGAGAGCCCGGACCGCGTTGAAGGCCTCTTCTTCCCGAACCACGAAGGTGAGGTTGGTGCTCGAGGCGCCCTGGGAGACGACCTCGACATTGATGGACCGGATGGCGCTGAAGATCCGAGCTGCGATCCCGGGCGTGTCCCGGAGGGCGAGTCCCACCACTGCCACGATGGCGCGTTCCGGGGCGAAGGCGACCTCTCCCAAAGCTTCCAGGTCTTCCCGGAGCTTCTCCAGAGGGAAGGAGTTCTCCACCGTCATGGAGACGCTCACCTCGCTGGTGGCCAGGACATCCACCGAGATCCGGTGGCGTTCGAAAACCTCGAAGAGGCGGCGAAGGAAGCCCGAGGCGCCCAGCATGCGAGGCGAGGTCACGTTCACAATGGTGATCCCCCTTTTGCAGGAGATCGCCCGAACCGGAGAGGGACCCACCTGCCCCGGGTCCGCGGTGGAGATGACCCGGGTCCCGGTTCGGTGGGGAGCGAAGGAGTTCAGGACCACGCAAGGGATCCCCGCCTCAACCAGCGGTGCCTGAGTGGCGGGGTGGAGGACCTTGGCTCCGAAGGCGGCGAGCTCCGCCGCCTCATGATGACTGGCCACTGTGAGGAGTCGGGCCTGGGGTACTACCCGGGGATCGGCGGTCATGATGCCGTCCACATCGGTCCAAATCTCTACACGGTCCACCTCCAGCGCAGCGCCCAGGAGGGCGGCAGTGTAGTCGGAACCGCCCCGGCCCAGGGTGGTGGGTCGGCCGTCCGGACCTGAGCCCAGGAATCCCTGGCTCACGGGAACTACCCCGGTCCCCAGATGGTGAAGGAACGCATCATGGGCACGGGCCGGCAGGCCCTCCCGCTCCGGAGCGGCCGAGGTGAAGTAGCCGTCGGTGCGGATCACCGAGCGCACGTCCACCCACGCCGAGCGGACTCCTCCCTTCTCCAGGGCGGCCGCCACCAGGCGGGAACTCCAGAGCTCTCCATGCCCCACCACGAAATCCAGTAGGTCCCCCTCCGGGACGGTGTCGCCCAGCACCTCCAGGGTGGAGGCAAGGCGATCCGCCTCCAGGACGGTGGGCTCCGTGACCTTCGCCGGGAGCTCCAACTCCAGCGCCAGGGCCTGATGCCGCTCCAGTAGGGTTTCGACGGCGGCCTTCCGCTCCTGCGCCGCGAGTAGGGGAAGTCCGAGGAGTGCATTGGATACCCGGGCCAGCGCCGAGACCACCACCAGGGGTCGCTCCGCCTTCCGGGTGCGGACGATCTCCACCAGCCGACGAATGGCGGGGGCATCGGCCACGGAAGTCCCACCGAACTTCATGACGATCACGGCGTTGCCTTCGGGGCCGGGTCGGCCATTTCCAGGAGCTGCCGGCAGAGACGAACATACGATTCCACGGCCTCCCGGAGCTCGGACTTCCGGATCCGCTCTCCGTCGGTGTGGGCTACCCGGATCGTACCCGGCCCCAGTTGGTATCCCGCTCCCCACGGCGCCAGGAGGGCGAGGTCCGAGGTGTAGCGCACTGTTACGGTGTCCCAACCGGGAAGGGGGGCCGACTGCACCGCGGGGATATCCAGGGGGAAAGTGAGTCGGAGGTGCGGCCCTAAGGGGGCCACGGCCTTGGCGAAGACTTCCCTCAGGCGAGAAGAGGGTTCCACGGTTCTCACCAGGAGAGCCGCCGAGGCGGACGGAGCGAGGACGTTGGGAGCCACACCACCCTCCACCAGTCCCACATTCAGGGTAGAGTCCCCCAGCAAGGGATCGGACGGTAGGGGGATGGCCCGGATCCGCTCCAGGGCGTCCAGGAGGAGATGGATGGCGGAGCGTCCTTCTTCAGGATGGGCGGAGTGAGCGGAGACTCCTTCCGCTTCCAGGAGGATGCGAAGCGCTCCCTTCTGCCCGATGGATAGGCGACCCTCGGTGGGTTCGCCGTTCACCAGGAAGCGGCCCCTAGGCTCAAGCTCAGCGGCTGCCAAGGCACCCTGGGAGCCGTCCTCCTCTCCCACCAGGAAGAGGAGGCCCACCCGCCGCTCCCCCGCCCGTTGGAGGTGTCCCGCCGCGACCATCATAGCGGCGGCGATTCCCTTCGCGTCACAGGTGCCCCGCCCGTGAAGCCACTCCTCGTCTTCCCGCAAGGGAAGGTGGGGGGGGACCACATCCAGATGCGTGGAGAGGACCACCAGCGGAGGGTCTAGGGTGGCGAAGAGGTTGTCCCGCCCCGGGGCGACCGGTTGCCGACGCACGACCCAGTCGGCCTCGATCAGGATCTCTTCGACCCGGTCCACAACCGTACCCTCCGCTCCCGTGGGGGAGGGGATGGCCACCAGTTCCCGTGTGAGATCCACTGGGTCCATGCACGAATGTGCCCCGTGCGCGAGGCGCATCCGGAGCTCCTGATGAGGGTTGAGAATCACGGAAGCTAGAAGGGGGCATCTCGTGGCACAACCGGCCATGCCTTCGCTTTTTCCAAAGTGTGGTTTCCCATATACATCGGGCTGTTCTCCCCGGTGGTGCCGTCTCCGCTTGGGGCGCAACGAAAAACACCGCGCACCCAGAGCATCAAAACGGCTCCGGTTGCGCGGTGTCTGTCCTCCCGGCGGGAAGGGACCGTCCTTTGTCGCCGCTACTTCACTCCAGGTCGAACCGGTCGGCGTTCATGACCTTGGTCCAGGCGGCCACGAAGTCGTGCACGAACTTCTCGTGACTGTCGTCCTGGGCGTAGACCTCGGCGTAGGCCCGGAGGATGGAGTTGGACCCGAAGACCAGGTCCACCCGGGTCGCAGTCCACCTGGTCTCGCCCGTCTTCCGGTCACGGATCTCGTAGAGGTTCTCCCCGCTGGGGACCCAGTCGTACGCCATGTCGGTGAGGTTGGCGAAGAAGTCGGTGGTGAGTGCCCCCTCCCGATCCGAGAAGACTCCGTGTCGGGTGCCGCCATGGTTGGTGCCCAGGACCCGCATCCCGCCCATGAGGACGGTCATCTCCGGGGCGGTGAGCCCCAAGAGCTGGGTCCGGTCCAGGAGCAGCTCCTCGGGCTGCACCGCGTAGTCCTCCTTCAGCCAGTTCCGGTACCCGTCGGCCACCGGCTCCAGCGGGACGAAGGAATCGGCGTCGGTCATCTCGTCGGTGGCGTCGCCTCGCCCGGGCGCGAAGGGCACGGTGATGTCGAAGCCTGCCGCCTTGGCCGCCTTCTCGATCCCCACATTTCCGGCCAGGACGATGACGTCGGCCACGCTGGCGCCGCTCTCGGCGGCGATGGGCTCGAGGACTCCCAGCACCCGCGCCAGCCGCTCCGGCTCATTGCCGGCCCAGTCCTTCTGGGGCGCCAGGCGGATGCGGGCGCCGTTGGCCCCTCCGCGCATGTCGGAGCCCCGGAAGGTCCGGGCGCTGTCCCAGGCGGTGCTCACCATGTCGGCGATGGACAGATCGGTGGCGGCAATCTTCGCCTTCACCGCCTCCACATCGTAGTCGGTGGAGCCGGCGGGCACCGGATCCTGCCAGATCAGCTCCTCTTCCGGCACCTCGGGCCCGATGTAGCGCGCCCGGGGGCCCATGTCCCGGTGGGTCAGCTTGTACCAGGCCCGGGCGAAGGTCTCGGAGAAGTACTCCTGGTCCTGAGCGAACTTCTCCATGTAGGACCGATAGCTCGGGTCCACCTTCATGGCCATGTCGGCGTCGGTCATCATGGGGTTCAGGCGGATCGACGGATCCTCCACATCGACGGGCTTGTCCTCTTCCTTGATGTCGATGGGCTCCCACTGCCAGGCGCCTGCCGGGCTCTTCACCAACTCCCACTCGTAGTTGAGGAGGAGGTGGAAGTACCCGTTGTCCCACTTCGTCGGGTGGGTGGTCCAGGCTCCCTCGATCCCACTGGTTACGGTGTGGCGTCCCTTGCCGGAGCCCTGGGGATTCCGCCAGCCAAGACCCTGCTCGTGGACGTCGGCACCCTCGGGGTCAGAACCGAGGAGGCTCTCAAGGCCGTTCCCGTGGCTCTTCCCCACGGTATGGCCGCCGGCGGTCAGGGCGGCGGTTTCCTCGTCGTTCATGGCCATGCGTGCGAAGGTCTCCCGCACGTCATGGGCCGTGCGCGCAGGGTCGGGCTGGCCGCCCACACCCTCGGGGTTCACATAGATGAGACCCATCTGCACTGCGGCGAGGGGGTTCTCAAGCGACCCACGATCTTCCCCGTCCGCATAGCGGTTGGCCTCGAGCCACTCCTTCTCGGAGCCCCAGTAGACGTCCTTCTCGGGGTGCCAGATGTCTTCCCGCCCGAAGGCGAAGCCGTACGTCTTGAGCCCCATGGACTCGTAGGCCACATTGCCCGCCAGGATTATGAGATCGGCCCAGCTCAGCTTGTTCCCGTACTTCTTCTTGATGGGCCAGAGGAGGCGCCGGGCCTTATCCAGATTGACGTTGTCGGGCCAGGAGTTGAGGGGGGCGAAGCGCTGGTTCCCCGTACCGCCGCCGCCGCGACCATCGGCGATGCGGTAGGAGCCGGCGGCGTGCCAGGCCATGCGGATCATGAGCCCGCCATAGTGACCCCAATCGGCGGGCCACCACTCCTGGCTGTCGGTCATGAGGGCGTGGAGATCCTTCTTCAGGCCCTCCACATCCAGCTTCTTCACCTCTTCGCGGTAGTTGAAGTCCTCTCCCAGCGGGTTGGTCTTCCGGTCGTGCTGGTGGAGGATGTCCAGATTCAGGGAATTGGGCCACCAGTCCGTAACCGAACTCTCCGTGGTGGTCTTGGCGCCGTGCATGACGGGGCACTTCCCATTGGTCTTCGTTTCACTTCCAGCCATGGATGTCTCCGGTCCTCGTTTCGTTGGAAAGCACTGCAGGTGGGCTCGGTGGGGATGAACCCGTAGGGTTCAGCACCACAATCTGCCGGAATGGTTGATTAGATGCAACGCCTGGACGGGTTCGATGCAACGCCTGGCCGGGGAGGGAGAGCGTGGTCGAACCGCTCCGGTCACCCTCCCGTCAGCATGGGTCCCAGCACCCAGATGACTACCCGGAAGTAGATGAGGAGTCCCACCACATCCATGACCGTGGTGATCCCCGGCGACGAGGTGAGGGCCGGGTCGATCCCCAGCTTCCGGAAGAGGAAGGGGAGGCTGGCGCCCACCAGGTTCGCGCACAGGGCAATGAGGACCATGGTGATCCCAAGCGCCACCGCGATCCGTGGCTCGGCTCGGAAGAAGAGGACATACCCGGTCATGAACAGCCCGAACGCCAGGCCCAGGAGGATTCCCGTGCGGAGCTCCTTCCAGAACACGCTCAGGTAGTCCTTGAGCTCCAGCTCCCGGGTGGCCAGCGCCCGCACCACCAGCGTCGCCACCTGCGCTCCTACATTCCCGCCCGTTCCGATGAGAAGGGGGATGAAGGCGGCCAGGATCACCACCTCGGCGATGATGTCCTCGTAGTAGTTGATGACGTTGAAGGTCAGGGTCATGGAGACCACCAGGAGAATCAGCCACGAGGCCCTCTTCCGGAAGAGGAGCCAAGGGGTGGCCCGCACGTAGTCGATATCGATGGGGGCGGCGCCGAGCCGGCGGATGTCCTCGGTGGCTTCTTCCGTGACCACGTCCAGGACGTCGTCGACGGTGACGATTCCCACCATCCGATCCTCCTCGTCCACTACCGGGAGAACCGTGAAGTCGTAGTCCGCCATGATACGGGCCACGTCTTCCTGGTCCGTATCGGTGCGGACATAGACCACGTCCGGGTTCATCATCTCGTGGACCCGTCGCTCCGGAGGGGAGACGATGAGCTGCCTCAGCGAAAGGACCCCTGTGAGCCGTCCCTGGGCATCGGCCACGTAGAGGTAGTAGATGGTCTCGGCGTCGGGGCCGGCGCGACGGAGGAAGGCCAGCACCTTCGCCGCAGTCATGGAGGAGCGGACCGCCACGAACTCCGGGGTCATGAGCCCCCCGGCCTCCTCCTCGTCGTACCCGCTCAGGGCGTCGGCCACCGCCAGGGTCCCGGGATCCAGGACCTCGCGCACTTCCCGGGAGTGCTCCGGGTCGAAGTTCTCCAGTGCCTGCAGGGTGTCGGCCAGATCGTCGGGAGACAGCTCCTCCAGGACATCGGCCACCTGTGGCAGGGACAGGGCCTGGAGGATCTCGGGTTGTTCCTCGGCGCTCAGGTTCGACAGAAGCTCCGCCGCAGCCTCGGAAGGAAGGGCGGCCAGCACCCGTTCCCGCTCTCCCGGCTCCAGTTCGTACCAGAGGTCGAGGAGGGTCTGGGGACGGACATCGGCGAGAAATGCGGCCAGGGCGTCGATCCCCTGGGAGGGGGCATCGAGGGCGGCCTTCAGTCTCGGTAGGAGATCGGGGGTGTCGGATATGGCGTCCATGAAGGGAAGTCTACTGTGGAGGCCTCGGGGGGGCCACCGCCGGGATTCCCCCGAGGTGGCCGTCTCGCCCTCCGGTCGCTACCATTGCGCAGTTTGCGACCAGTACAAGGGAAACGCTGAGTTCTCGGTCCGAACCCATGACCGCGTCTTCCCTTCGCCCCAACCCCGGAGTGATCATGCCCGTGATTCGTTGGATGAACGCCCTTCTCCTTCCCCTTCTACTCCTTGGCTTCGCTGCCCCGCCCGGCGCCGCCCAGACCTTCATCGGTGGAGAGGAAGCGGCTCCCCTCATGGCGGCGTTCGGGGGTCAGATCGTTCTCTCCGAGGGACAGATCATCGTGGGCGAGGGCGGGAATACGGTGCGTCCCGGGATGGTGCACATCCACGAGCGGGTGGGCGGGGAGTGGGTGCGGACGGCGACCCTCATGGCCGAGGATGCCGAGATGATGGACGGGTTCGGGACGGCGGTGGCCGTGTCCGGAGGCGAGATGCTGGTGGCCGGAAACCACGGCCTCTACCGGTTCACCCGGCAGGATGGCGAGTGGGTGGCGGCCGGGCGGCTCTCGGAAGAAGGCCTGGACGGCGACGATGCCTTCGGGTCTGAGCTGGCCCTGAGCGGCGACGTCGCCCTGGTGGGGGCCCCGGCAGCCGCCTCCGGTGCCGGCGCCGTCCACCTCTTCCGCCGCAGCGGAGGCGAGTGGGTCCGAGTGGGTGGAATCACCCTCCCCGACGGCCAGGAGAACGACCGGTTCGGGACAGCGTTGGCCCTGGACGGTGACCACGCCCTCATCGGCGCTCCCGGACGGGGCGACGGCAACGGGGCCGCCGCCATCTTCCGGGTCCACGACGACGGCGCCGAGATGGTGGCCGAACTCCAGGGGGCCGGCCTGTCGGGTGGTGACCGGTTCGGGTCGACGGTGGCCTTCCTCCACGGCCTGGTCTTCGTGGGGGCCCCGGAGAGCGCCGGCGCCGGAGCCGTCTTCGCCTTCGCGGAGTCGGGGAATGGTTGGCAGCAGGCCGGACGCTGGACTCCCTTCGACGGGGTCCCCCGGCAGGGGCGGCGCCCCGGCAGCGCCTTCGGAGTGGATATGGCCGCCACCGACGGAGCCGTGTGGGTGGGGTCGAGCCAGGGAATCTACGTCTTTGAACTGGACGAAGAGGGGGCCGTGTCCCGGGTGGTCCGGGATCGGGGAGGGGAGATCGGCGGCGGATTCGGGAGCACGGTGACGGCCCACGGCACCCTGGCGGCGGTGGGGGCTCCCCGCGCCGACTTCGGGGTCGGGCAGGTGGTGGTTTACGAGAACGGCGAGGTGACGGCGGTGCTGGGAAGCCAGCCCGAGGAGTTCGACCGGGTGGTTGGGAGTGAGGTCTCCTGCGTGGACGGCCGGGCCGGCGTGTGGGAGTGCAGCGAGGTGAACCTCCTCTCGTATCTGCCCGTCACCGAGCTGTCCGGGGATGGGAGCCGGGGTCTCCGGTCCAACGACAACTGGGGGTGGCAGGATCCGGAGACCGGTCGCAAGTACGCCCTGGTGGGGCTCACCGACCGGAGCTCCTTCGTGGACGTGACCGACGCCGAGAACCCGCGGGTGGTGGGTATCCTCATGATGACCGAGGGCGCCAACGGAAGCGCGTGGCGAGACCTCAAGACCTTCGGGAACCACGTCTTCATCGTGTCCGACGCCGCCGGCCCCCACGGCATGCAGATCTTCGACCTGACCCGGCTCCGGGAGCATACCAGCGGCCCCCCGGTCTTCTTCGACGAGGACCTGGTGTATGACCGGATCGCCAGCGCCCACAATGTGGTCATCAACACGGACATCGGACACGCCTACATCGTGGGCGCCGGTGGCGGAGGCGAGACCTGCGGTGGGGGGCTCCACATCGTGGACATCAACGATCCCCTGAACCCGGTCTTCGCCGGTTGCTTCTCGGATCCGGAGACGGGGCGGGCAGGAACGGGGTACACCCACGACGCCCAGTGCGTCATCTATGACGGTCCCGACACCGAGTGGGTGGGGCGGGCCATCTGCCTGGGCTCCAACGAGACGGCCCTCTCCATTGCCGATGTGACGGATCCGGCCAACGCCGTGAAGATCTCCAGCGCCACCTACCCCAACGTGGCCTACTCCCATCAGGGGTGGCTCACCGAAGACCACCGCTGGTTCTACATGAACGACGAGTTGGACGAGATCGCCGGGCTGGTGGATCGGACCCGCACCATCATCTGGGACGTGTCCGATCTCAGCGACCCACAGGTGGCCGGCGAGTTCTTCAGTTCCGAGGCGGCGTCGGACCACAACCTCTACATCGTGGGCAACCTCATGTACCAGTCCAACTACAAGGCCGGCCTTAGGGTCATTGACATCACCGAGCCCCTGGAGCCGGTGGAGGTGGGCTTCTTCGACACGGTGCCCTACGGCGACAACAGCCCGGGGACCTCAGGGGCCTGGTCCAACTACCCCTTCTTCCTGGACGGCACGGTGATCTCCACCGGCGGCGCCGAGGGCCTCTTCATGCTCCGTCCCACCGTGGGTGGGGTGGTCTTCCAGGACTGACGACTATGCGACGCTGGATCCCGATTCTCGTTCTTCTGGTTCTCGGGGCACCGGCCGTCCCCGGGGCGGCCCTGGCCCAGGAGTACATCTACGTATCGTTGCAGGGGGAGGCAGGGGTGGCGGTGGTGGATGCCGCCACCTTTGAGGAGGTGGACCGGGTCGATCTCACGGAGCTGGGGTTCTCGGCCAACGCCAACCCCCACCACACGGCGGTGGACCCGGATGGATCCCACTGGTATGTCTCCCTCATCACCGAGAACCGGGTGGTGAGGTTCGACCGGGAGAACCGGATGGTGGGGCAGGCCGAGCTGGAGGCCCCGGGGCTCATGGTGCGAGATCCGGACGGCCCGTGGCTCTACGTGGCCCGCTCCATGATGGCCGCGGACCCGCCCCGGTCGGTGGGACGCATCCACACCGGCACCATGGAGGTGGAGGAGATGGACGTCTTCTTCCCCCGCCCCCATGCGGTGGCGCTGGCGCCGGGGCTCCAACGGATCTTCTCGGCGAGTCTTTCCCAGAACCAGATGGGGTCCCTGGCGGTGGAGACGCTGGAGATGGGACTCCTGAACCTGGACGGGCCCATCCATACGGTGGTGCAGGTGGCCGTGTCGCCGGATGAGTCCACCCTGGTGGCCACCGGGGAACTCACCGGCCGCCTCCTCATCTTTGATCTGGCGGCGCCGGACGAGCCGGAGCTTCGTCACTCGGTGGAGGTGGGGAGTGGGCCCTGGCATCCGGTCTTCGAGCCGGGCGGGACCCGGGTGTGGATGGGGCTGAAGGGCGACGACGAGGTGGTGGCGGTGGATGTAGTGACGGGCGAGGTGGTGGAGCGGATCTCCCACCCCGCCTTCCACGGGCCCCACGGTGCGCTCATCCGGTCCGACGGCCGCTACCTCTTCCTGTCGTCCAGCGGACCTGGCGGGATGGCGGTGGGGCAGACGTTGGCGGGGGGAGCCCACCACGGGATGCATCACGGAGACCCGGACCACCGGCCGGATCACGGCCACCCGCCGGACCCTGTCCAGGATCCGGGCCATGCCCACGGCCCCGAGGCCGGGGATGCCGAGGCGCCCCGGACCGTAGGCACCCTGAGCGTCCTCGACCTCTCCACCGGCGAGGTGGTCCGGGTGCTGGAGATGGGGCGGAATACCACGGGGATCGGGATGCGGCGCTGGTGAGTCCGGGCCGGGGAGGGGAGGGACTCCGGTCCCGTGATGGAAGATCCGGGAAGGGGAGGCGCCACCTCCGCGCCCTTGCCATGCTCGTGCCCATCATGGCGCTGGCGGCGTGCGGTGTGGGCGGGGCAGGGGCCGGTCCGGGCATGGGCGTGGAGGCCGAGGCCGGTCCTGCCTTCCTCCCCTCGGATTCCTTCGAGCGCGTCATCGCGCCCTTTGAGGTGGTGGGCCGGAGTGGGGTGCCGTATGAGTTCCCCTTCCTGGGCGGGTTCGAGGTTCCCCGGCCCCATCTGGTGGACATCAACGGAAACGGCCTGCACGACCTCTTCGTCCAGACCTTCCGGGACGAACTGGTCCACTTCGAGAATGTGGGGACGGCTGCGGAGCCGCGCTTCCAGTGGCGAAGCTCCCGGTTCCAGGAGCTGGATGTGGGCGGGTGGGTGCGGTTCTTTGATCTGGACGGGGACGG
Source organism: Gemmatimonadales bacterium (assembly GCA_007695195.1). Classification (GTDB taxonomy): domain Bacteria; phylum Gemmatimonadota; class Gemmatimonadetes; order Longimicrobiales; family Gaopeijiaceae; genus PWLA01. The sequence goes on from REEG01000127.1 coordinate 11,592, forward strand.
CCGGGTGGACCTCTTTGTCGAGCTTCCCAACAGCCTCATCCAGTACGTGCCCAACACGGGCACTCCCGAGGAGCCCCTGTTCCAGATGCCGGGCCTCCCGGTGCGGGACACGGAAGGGCAGCGGATCTTCGCCGACGCCCAGAATATCCCCTTCCTGGTGGACCTGGACGCCAATGGGCGGCCGGACCTCTTCCTGGGCCGCATCGATGGGACGCTGACCCGGTACGAGTTCGTGGAGATGGACGACGAAGGGCCGGTGTTCCGGCAGGTCACGGACCGCTTCGCCAACATCGAGATCTACGGCGCGTACACGGATCCGCCCTCGGGGCAGGGGATTCCCCTGGTGGGGCACGAGCGGCCCTCCCTTCACGGAGCCAACTCCATGGCCTTCGCCGACATCACCGGGAATGGGGTGCCGGATCTGGTGTGGGGAGACTTCTTCGAGCCGGGGCTGCTCCTCATCGAGAATGTGGGGACGCGGGAGGCGCCGGATCTGGATGTGCCGCCGGTGCTGCTCCCCGCCGAGCCCACGGTGGTGACGAGTGGGTTCAATGCCCCGGCCCTGGCCGACCTCACCGGCGATGGGCGGCTGGACCTCCTCATAGGGGTCCTGGGCGGGGCCTACAACGCCAACAGTACCTCGGCCAATAACCTGGTCTTCTATCGGGGAACGGAAGAAGGGGGCTTTCGGCTCGAGACCACCCGCTTCCTGAACGGGATCGACTGGGGGAGTGAGGCGGTGCCGGCGGTGGGTGACCTCACCGGGAACGGACTGCCGGATCTGGTGGTGGGGTCGAAGCTGGATCCGGCCACCTCCCGTCCGCCGCCCCTTCACTGGTACGCCAATGTGGGGACGCCGGGGGCGCCGCGTCTTGAGTACCGGGGCCAGATCTCCGAGGCCGCGCACCTGAACGGGGCACCGGTGCTGGCGGACCTCACCGGTGACGGGCGCCTGGATCTGGTGGTGGGGAGCTTCAACCGGGGCGTCTTCCTCTATGGGAACGAGGGAGGCGTGGATGAGCCCCGATTCGTGCCGGTGGGCGATGGCCCTATCGCCCGCCCGCCCCGGGGGAACTACTTCTCGCCGGCGGTGGGGGACCTGACGGGAAACGGGCTCCCGGATCTGGTGGTGGGGGAAGGGTCCGGGCGTCTCACGCTCTTTGTGAACGTGGGCACGGTGGGGGCGCCGGATCTGGAGCTCGTACCCGATGCCCTGGCCGGAGTGGAGGTGGGCGCCCGGAGCGCGCCGACGCTGGTGGACGCCACCGGGGACGGCCTCCTGGATCTGGTGGTGGGTGCCCGCGACGGCCGGGTCATGGTCTTCCAGAACCTGGGGCCGGGTCCGGATGGGCTTCCACGGTTCCGGGAAGACGGCACTGCCCTGGGAGGGCGCTTCGCCCGCCTCGCGGCTCCCCGGCTTGTGGACCTCACCGGCAACGGTCTACTGGATCTCCTGGTGGGAAGCCAGGACGGCGGGGTCACCTTCTACCGGAATCTGCGCTAGAGCCGATGCCGAAGGGCTGGGTCCCGGTAATGGTGTTCCCCGGACCCCAGATCTCGGCCCGGACGTATCCCTCCACCGGCTCCAGCTGGGTCAGATCGAGGGTGGCACCCGTCTGGATCGTGTCGCCGCGGGAGATCCAGTAGATCCGGTCCCCTCCCTCCACATCCAGATCGATGATCCCCCTTCGTCCGTCGACCCGAACGCCGCGGAGGGCGGGAGGGGTGGGGCCGGACTGTCCTTCCGGTGCGTAGACCCAGTAGAAGCGGCCCTCTTCCATGGCCGCCCTCAGCTCATCCTGGGAGAGCTCCGTGAGAGGAAATACGTTCCAGTTGCGACCCAGATGCCCGGCGCTGTGCATGTCGTCGTTGGAGTAGGCCCAGATGGGGCGCTCCGGCATGAGTTCGGTGAGGAGGCGGTCCCAGAGCCCACGATCGGTGGGATAGCGGTCTCCCTGATTGTAGATCTCGATGCCCACCACATTGTGGAAGGTCCGGTACTGGTCCAGGTACCATTGGTCGGTGTAGGTCTCCGGCGCACGGTCCGTGTACCGGCCCGGGTGGAAGAGGACGACGGTGGCCCCTGCTGCTTCCAGACGACGGAGTGTTTCTCCTTCGGTGTCCGCCCGGTCATTGAAGTCGCTGAAGTAGCTTCCCACGTGGTGTGGGGCCGAAACCTCATTGGCCTGGATGGCCAGCATGCCCAGGGAAGAAGGGTCCCGGTCTTCGTAGACGAAGTCGTCGGGCATGTTCTCCGGCTGCGACTCCATCCGGTTCAGGGAGGTGTTGCTGGGCTCCATGGCGGAGAAACCCGTCCACGGGTAGGTGACCTCGTTGTGATCGGTGACGGCGAGAATGTGATAGCCCATTCGGTGGTAGTGATCCACCACCTCCTGCGGGTTGATCCGCCCGTCGCTCCGGGTGGTGTGGGTGTGGAGATTCGCCTTGTACTGATCACTCCCTTCCCAGTCCACGCCCGCGTAGGGGTTCTGGATCTGGATCTCCGTCGAAGGAGCCTGGCATGCGGTCGCCAGGGTTACCGCGGCCAGCCCCAGGGCCAGTGCCATGGGTGCGGGACGGCTGCGGGAGAACCAGAAAGACAGGAGACGGGTCGGTACGGTCATGGGGACGTCAACTCCAGACAGGGGCGGACACTTGCGGAGGTTACCGAGCGGAGCGTAGACCCTCCCCCGGACATCCGGAAGGGGAGAGACAGGATTGTGACAGGGGCCGTGGACATGGTGGGTCGGGCCCGGAAACGAAGAACGGCCGGGCCGACCCCCGAAAGGATCGGCCCAGCCGTGAAAACCGGGATCAACGGACGAGGTCTACCGGTTTGCTGCATGCCGCACAGCTCTTCTTCAGCGCCGCGTCAGACTTCCGCTTCCTGGGGCTGGAGTTCCTGCCGGGATGCCGAGATCACCAGGAAGCCGGCGATGGGGAGGAGGACCGAGGTGGCGAACAGAGCGGGACCGATGGGGCTCGTGGTGGCAACCAGGCTCCAGACCCAGAGTCCGACGAGCGCGAGGGCGAACCAGAAATTCCGATGCAGAAACATTGATGTACTCCCAGGTGGAGGGTAACGGTGTCTAGCTAGCGTCCAGGGCACGTCCTGAACAAGAGCTGTGCAAGTGATGATCTCTTGCTGCGCATTGCCTGAACAACTGCTGTACAGTAGTTGTACGATCAGGTTCCCGCAAGTGTTGGACAAAAAGGAACGGCTGGGTCGATCCCGTGGGGGATCGGCCCAGCCGTAGAAAGGGGGGAGGTGTTCCCGGACCAGGGCCGTCGGCACCTTCCCGACAACCCCCGGGCACTCAGTCCAGTGACAAGGCGAAACGCTCGATTTCCTCCAGGACCGGCGCGTTGACCCCACGCTTCTGCAGGGTGCGCTTGAGGCTGCGGACCTCCTTCCTTCCGTCTCCGGCGCGACCGGCGGCGACCAGAGCCAGGGCCCGGTCTCGCACCAGTTCGTGGTGGAGGAGGTTGACGGCCGGGACGTCGAGCCTGCCCAGGAGGCGGGCGGCCTGCTGCGTGACCTTGAGGACCTCTTCGGGATCAGGTGCGTGGGAGAGGGTAAGGCGCGGCCGCTCCCCCTTCTCCTCTTCCCCCAGACGGAAGTGGCTGCGGGACTCGGCCTTGGCTACGGTGAGTGCCGCGTGGACCCCGGCCAGCGAATCCTTGAACCGGTCGGCGACCTCGCGGAGGACATCCATGGCGCCCTTGAGGGCCGGTGCGTTGGATCCATCCAGGTAGATGGCCAGCCCCACCTCGCGGCTGAAGACGTCTGACGCCATCCGGTCTTCTTCCCGTCCGGCGGGGTTGCCCACCCGCAGGGAGTGGACCGCCGAGGGGAAGTTCACGCCCATGGGGTCGTGGTAGGTGGCCCGGATCCGGTACTCGCCGGGCTCGGCAAAGGTGAAGCCGCCCTTTCCGAAGGCCAGGGAGACGGTCTGGCTGAATCGGTCGGTGCCGGGCTCGGAGCCTTCCGGTTGCAGCGTCCGGGTCTCGGCCGGCCCCAGTTCGCACAGGAGGGGGTCGTGATGGACGATCTGGCCCGAGGGCTTCTGTACCTCCACCGATACGTAGCCGGCTTCCAGTCGAAGGTCGGCGGCCGCTTCCCAGGGGAAGGGTGAGGTGTTCCGGAGCCGGAACTCCACCTCCACCGGCTCCAGGAAGTCCACGTACCCCGCCGAGCGGACCCGGAACTCCAGCGGCATCTCCCCCTCCGGTGGGAGGAGGGCCGTGCCGTGGCCGTGATCCTCCAGGTGGAGTCCGGTGGCCCAGGCGTCGCCCCCGGGAATCACCGAGGCCCTGTCCCCGTGCCGGAGGTGGATGAGTTCCTCCTCGTCGAACTCCAGGAGGAAGTTGTTCCAGAAGTTCGTCACGTTCTGGGGGTAGTTCATCCACGACAGGGAGTCGGGACGCCCCTTGTTCCACGAGTGGACGAAGTTGAAGGCGTGACCGGCCTCGTGCACCCATGTGTAGAGATAGACCCGGAGGGCCCGGGCCTGGGCCTGGGTGATGGGAGCTCCCGAGGGTACGCTGTTGAACCACCAGTGATTACGGAACAGGGCAAAGCCCTGCCGCTCCGGGGGCCGGTTCGTGGCGCTCCAGTCGAACATGATCCCCGCCAGTCCGGCATTGTCGTGGCGACCACACAGGATTCCCCAGAGGTCCCACTTGGGCCACGCGCCACCGGCGGCGTAGCGGCTGAAGTGGGTCTCCATGGCATCGTGGAGTTCGTCGTTACTCCAGGTAGTGAACTGGGCCGCGCTGTCGTCGAATACGGTCGGGGTCGGCGGAATATCCAGGTGCACCCCTGCCTCGTCGAAGGCAGAGGCCATGGTCATGTTCCGCTCGGCCAATTCGGTGGGGCGATCGGACGCGGCGTGGGTGTTGTAGGTGGGAAGAATGGGCTCGCTGTTCACCGAGTCGCAGACGGCCACCTCCAGGCGCACGTCACGGAAGGCCCGGGAGGTGCGGGTGCAGTGGAAGGTCCGGATGAGGCGGCGGGTGCGGCGATCCCGGATGAATACCTCCACCGGCGCACCCACCCGACCATTCCCCACCGGGATGCGCACCTCCACCGCCTGCCTGACCAGTCCGCCGGACCAGTTCCGGATTCCGCCCCGGAGGACGCGGACCTGGCCTTCCCACTCCCGCTCCACCTCGTCCACGATCCAGGAGCGTTGGTAGGTGGTCCAGGTGAACGTGCGTCCCCCCCAGGTCCAACGCTGGATCCGGAAGATGTCGGCGCTGAGGCGGTTGAGCACCGGTGAGTGGGCGGAGCGGGCATCCACATCCACCCGGAGCACGATGCGCTCATCGGCATCCGGGCTGATGGAATCGCCCTCGTACCGCCCACTCACGCTGATGAAGCGGAAGATGTGCTGAAGATCCAGGTTGATGAGGTGATCCCTGGGGAGCGTTACACGTTGCAGATCCCGGAGGCTTTGACGGACCTGCAGGTTCCGAGGGTCCGGATTGTGTGGGTCGAGGGAGGAGGGGTCGGGTGAGTCGGGGTCCTGTGGCATGGGGCGGCTCCGGTCCTTGAGAAATCGAGGTCGCCGGGCCGTCCAGGGGTCCGGCGCTCAGAGGAATCCCAGCGGCTCCGTATCCACCATGACCATGAGCCTGCCACCTTCCAACCGGATCCGCACCCAGCGGTCCCCTTCTCCCCCCGGAATGGTGGTCCGGTCCGCCAGTCCCATGGCGGGAAGCCCCACCTCCAGAATCTCATGGGCCTGAGCCGGAAGTGATTCAGTAAGTTCGGCCGCGAAGCCCATCATGAGATCGGTGGTGGCGGGTCCCTGGAAGATGGGTCGCCCCCCCAGCATCACCTCCACCTCTTCCCCGGAGAATCCTCGTTCCAGGTAGCAGTAGAGGGTGGGCACGGTGGGCTCCAAGGTGGTGTCGGGTGGGCGCCTCGTCCCGATCCTGACGAGTGGCGTACAGCAGTGTGGGATTCCCGTCAAATATGGGGGTAGGCGGCCGCCGGGATCAAGGGTGGGGTCGGGTCGGACTCGCCACCCTGCGACTCAGTGGGAAATGGCCTCAATATCCGATGTGGATCCCCGTTCCATCATCTTCCCATTCCAGCTCGATCCATGCCGACTCCCCTGCGGTCCAGGCCAGAACCAGGAGTTCGGCCCCGTCGAGCCACGTCGCCCACTCCGCCTCGTCGAGCCACGCCGCCCGTTCCACGCCGTCCATGGACTCCGGCCGGTCCGGAATCAGGGTCATACGGGCCATTTCCCCTTGCCCCCCGCGCCCCCGGAGAGGGAGAGAAGGGGGCCGTCGACGGAAGGTCTCTCCCTGGGTGGACCGAAGAACCAATGCCTCGCTCCGCTCCGGGTGATGGAGGAGGTACTGGAATTCCCGGTGCGAGATGATGGGCTGACCCAGGGGACTCATGGGCACCAGGTGCGGTAGACCCTCCTCGAGCCTTGAACTCCGGTAGCTGACGGCGAGGCGAGGACCTTCCTCGTCCACCGCCCAGGCGTGCACTCTCCACCGGATCCTGTGATCCACAAGGCGAGACCGATGGGGCGTGAGCCGTGCCAGGAGGAAGGGCTCAAGGGCCACGAGCCGGCCCGATACCGTCACGCTCCCGCCGGAGTCCCGAAAGCCCCGGGCCGTCGCCTCCGGGATCTCCACCGAGAAGCCGTGGCCCAACTCCCTTTCCGGCGCCCATTCGCCCCGAAGGGACCCCAGCCATCGGACAGGCCGAGTGGAGATCCATTCCCGGGAGGGCCAGGGCGGTGCCGGTGGCCAGGTGACGTGCGTGCGTATGGCACTCGCATGGGCCTTGCCTGATCCTTCCGGTGCCTCGCCCCGGGGCACCACGGTGACCTCCGGTTCGATCAGGATGCCAGGGAACGCCCGGGATACCGTGTCCGCATCCAAGCTCACGAGTACCATGGTAGGATCGGGGCGACCCATGCCTGCCCCGTGGACGCGGACGTGGTTGATCCGGACGGCGGGTACCCCTTGGGGCGTCCCCGAGGCCATCCCTACGGCCAGGGGGGCCACATCCCTGTCTCGGGCACCCTCCAGGGTGGGGGGGGCATCCCGGGCGAGGAGTGGTGCCGGGATGGGTTCCCTGTCATCGTCCGAGATGAGAGAATTGATTGAGTTGCCCATCACCAGCAGGACGATCAGCACGGCGGCGAAAGCCTTGAGGGAGTGGGTGAGATAGGCTGCGGCGCCCACCGCGACCACGGCCCACAGCCACGCGGCCAGCGTTGCCGCGCCCAACGCCGCGGCGATCTCGGTCCCGGGGATGCCGAAGCCCACGACCCAGGGCACTTCGAGGATGAGCGTCAGGGGGACGAAGAGGAGGCCCGCCAGGACGACCTTCCCGGTGAAGATGGCTCCGGCACTCAATCCCTGGCCGTGCACCCGGCGATCCGGGCTACGCAGCGGATCGGCCTGGATGGCCGCGGCCAGGACAAAGGCTGCCACCAGGGTCGCAGCCAGGGCGGCGAAGGAGAAGAACCCCCACCCCAAAGGCATCAACGGTCCCACCAGACTCGCCGAGGCCGCCAGGGTCAGGGCCCCTACGACCGGGCGACGCCACCGGGTGAGGTCCCGCCGGACGAGTTGCGGAATTGAGTTCCGGGAGTCGGTGGGGATTCGATTGTTCATATTCACCCTCGGTCGCATCTTCGATGCTCGCGGCCCGGCGAACCGCTTACGGACTGTCAGGCCACAATGCGCGCCACGACTCGGAGACTCTCACGCCACCTTAAGCCCCTCGACTTGAAGGCGCAAAGTCAGTCCCCAGGGGTGCACACCCGGACTCCCGTGCCATGCCAGATCCAATAGCAACCATCCGTACCGCTCTCATCCTGATTCCATTCATGGCGATGATCTCGCCGCCTCCCTCCCTCGCGGCCCAGGAGGCACTGGCCGAGGCGCTCCTGCGGGTCGAGTATGCCTTGGCCGAGCGACCTCCGCAGGCGGAGGAGGTAGCGGAACTCAACCAGCGCTTCGATCGGGCCACCCTGGCCTTCTTCGCGGGACAGCAGGAGGCCGTGCTCCAGGCCATGGACGAACTGGCGGCCCGGATCGAGCCCGACGAGGGTGTCCGCGCTGGTCAGGCCGAGCGGGCACGGGCGACGGTGGAGGCGCTCCCGGCGCGGGGCCGGACGCTGGATCGACCCACGCCTCTCCCCTACCGGCTCCACTGGCCTGAGCTGGAGGAAGGGGATCGATGGGCGGGGCCCCTTCCCGTGGTGGTGGCACTCCACGGCGCCGGGGGCAACGAACACATGTTCCTGGAGGCCTACGGCGCCGGGCGTCTGCCGGCGCTGGCCGATGCGCTGGGCTTCGTGGTGATCTCCCCCTCCACACCGGCCATGGCGGCGGACCCTGGTGCGTTGGGGGCGCTCCTGGACGCAGCCGCCGAGGAGGGGGCCATCGACCGGGACCGGGTCTACCTGGTGGGCCACTCCATGGGGGCGGGAGCCGCCTGGAGTCTGGCCACCCGGCAGCCCGACGCCATTCGGGCCGTAGCCTGTATCGCCGGCCCCTGTGGTGGCGGTGTTCCAGCCGGGACCGGGGCGACCCTGCCCCCGCTTCTAGCCGTTGCCGGAGGGCTCGACCCACTGGCGGCCCCGGACCGGATGCAGGCGGCGGCAGAGGCCGGGCGACGTGAGGGGGTCCAGGTGGATCTCCGTGTCATGGACACGCAGGGCCACACACTCATCGTCGGCGCCGTGTTGGACGAGGTGATGACCTGGCTGCTGGAACGGGTTCCCCACTGATCTGGATGGTGGACGGACGAGGGCAGGGATGGCGGGGCGATGAGAGGATCGGGGTCCTTCACGCGCCATCCCCCATCAGTGCTCCCCGCTCCCGGGAGGCCGCTGACGGAGGGGTAGCCCAGCATGCCCGGCCTCCGACGGGGCCCCATCGGTCCACGCCGGCACCCCGTTCACCCAGACCCGGCGCATCCCTTCGGCCAACCGGTGGGGGTTCTGGAAATCGGCCCGGTCCCGGACCTCCCCCGGGTCGAAGGCGGCGATGTCGGCGGCCCACCCTTCCTCCAACCGGCCCCGGGGGACCTCCACCCGCTCCGGGTCATCCAGCCTCAGGATGCGGGCGGTGAGCCCTGTCATCTTCCGCACCGCCTCTTCCAGCGGCAGGAGTTCCTCGTCCACCACATAGCGACGGATGACCAGGGGAAACGATCCGTAGCCCCGAGGGTGGCGCATGGTGGGGCTCCCGTCCGAGCCCACCACCACGAAAGGGTCGGCCAGGAAGGTGGTCATGACCTCTTCGTTCATGACGAAGTAGGCGGCGGTGGCACCGCCGGGACCCAGCTCCACCAGGAGGTCCTCGAATAGCCGGTCCTCCACGGCGGCGGCCTGGGCCAGCGTCATCCCCGCCCAGGGGCCGGAGCCGAAGAGGGTGGCTTCGGGGCCGTTGCGGCCTTCCACACGCTCCCGGAGATGGGTGGCCAGTTCGTCCCGGCGGTTCGCCACCACCCGGTCGTAGTCGTGAGGCGGGCGGGCCCACTCCGGGAAGAGGATGGACAGACCGGTGAAGGAGGCGGTGTACGGGTAGACGTCGCCGGTGGCCTCCACGCCCGACTCCCGCGCCGCCGCCAACGCGTCCAGCATGCGCCGCGCCTGGTCCGGGTCGTTCCCCAACACCGATTTCATGTGGGAGACGTGCACCCGGGCGCCGGAGAGGCGGCCCTGTTCCAGAAGCTCGTCCAGGGAGTCCTCAACCTGGTCGACGTCCTCGTTTCGCATGTGGCTCATCACCACGCCGTCCCGGTCCGCCACCGGCCGGGCGATGGCCACCAGTTCGTCCATCCCGGCCCGGACCCCGGGATCGTACTCGAGGCCCAGGGAGAGGCCGAAGGCGCCCTCGTCCAGCGCCACTTCCGCCAGCTCGGCCATGCGCTGAAGACCGGCCGCGTCAGGCTCGCCGAACTCGACCCCCGCCGCCATCCGGATGGTGTTGTGGCCCGTGAGCCACGCCACATTCACAGCCGGCGGTGTCAACTCCAGCTCCCGGATCAGGGCCGGCATGTCGGCGGGTCTCGGACTGGAGCCGTCCTGCCCCAGCACGATGGTGGTCACCCCCTGGGCGAGGAAGTTGGGAAAGCCCGGTGTCTCGGTGGGATCGCCGTGGGCGTGGGCGTCGATGAAGCCCGGGGTGACAGTGAGGCCGCGCGCGTCGAAGCTGTCCAGCACCGTCACGGTGTCGGCATCCACCGTCCCCACATGGACGATGAGGCCGTCCCGGATCAAGAGGTCGCCGGCGCGGGGGGGTGCGCCGGACCCGTCGATGAGGGTGCCTCCCCGGATCAGGAGATCGAAGGGGACCGTGGACTCCACGGGCAGGACGTCCGGCCGTGCCTGGTCGTCGCCGGGTTCGGGATCCGGTCGGTCCGGGGCACAGGCGGCGGCCAGGAGGAAGACGAGAACGGCGGGGAGGATTCGGAGCGAAGAAGAGGGCACGGGTCGACTCGCGATGGGGCGGACGGGGATGAGATTGAGAGATAGGGGCGAGAGGTCGGGGTGGGAAGGGCGGTCGATGCCAGGGAGGGAGGTGAAACCCCGCAGGCCCCATCGGTAGTATATTCCTTCTGACGCTCACCCCAGTCAGGAGGCCTATCCTTCATGTCATCGCCCATCTGGACCTTGTCGACAGCCCTGGTGCTGGCCGGATCGCTCGTGCTCACCTCCGCCGTCGAGGCGCAGGAGCGCACCCACACGACGGTGCAACCCGGTGCCCCGGGTGAGGCCGGCCGGACGCTGAGCCCGGACGACCTGCGTCCCCCGGAGCGGGACAGCTATACCGAGGCGGATGTGCGGTTCATGCAGGACATGATCCACCATCACGAGCAGGCCCTCATCATGTCCCGCATGGTGCCGGAGCGCTCGGCGCGCCATGACGTCCGGACCCTGGCCGAGAAGATCGAGCGGGCCCAGGGCGATGAGATCTGGGCCATGGTCCGTTGGCTCCAACTCCGGGGCGAGGAGGTCCCGCCCCTCTCCGTGGAGTTGGACGTTCCGGATCGGGATCATGATCACGGCCATGAGGATCATGGGGCGCACCATCACCACCACCACGATCATCACCACCCTCACGGGGATCCCGACGACCACGATCCCCATGCCCACCATCACGGCCATGACCACGAGATGATGGCGGGCATGCTCACCGACGAGGAGTTGGCGCAGCTCGAGGCGGCGCGGGGCGAAGAGTTCGACCGCCTCTTCCTCGAGTTCATGATCTATCACCATGAGGGAGCGATCCTTATGGTGAATGAACTCTTCGGATCACCGGGGGGAGCGCGGGGGAGCGACATGTTCGAGTTTGCCACCCACGTGGCCAACGACCAGCAGGACGAGATCGCCCGGATGCGAGCCATGCTCGCCGATGACCGCTGAGGCCTCGGCAGGCGTGGGAACGCCATCCATCACACCACCAGGACAATCAGACAGGAGAAGAACCGGTATGACGTCGACACTTCGTAGTGGGGTATGGGGCCGGGGTCGGCACCTGGGGCTCATGGGCGGCGCCCTGGCGGCGGCGCTGGTCCTGGGCGCTCCGGGCGCGTCGGCCCAGGACTTCACCCTGGGCGGCGACGATGATCCCCGGGTGGGACTGGGAGCCGGATGGTTCGATGCGGAGGAGGCGGCCTGGAACATGGACCTCCTCCTCAACCTTCCCCGTCCGGACGGCTTCTATGATCCCGACGATCCCGGCGCGTTCCCCTTCGCCAACACTGACCTGGCCTTCCAGGAGAATCTGGTCTATGTGGGGAATTACCACGGGATCCAGATCTACGACATCACCGATCCCACCCGTCCCGTCCTCCGTACCACCATCGTGTGCCCGGGTGGGCAGGGGGACGTCTCGGTCTACGGGAATCTGGTCTTCATGTCGGCGCAGGAGCCCCGGGGTCGCATCGACTGCGGCACCCAGGGAACGCTGGACGGCCCGGTGGACCCGGAGCGGTTCCGGGGTGTCCGGATCTTCGACGTGAGTGATCTGGACAACCCGGTGCAGGTGGCGGCGGTCCAGACCTGCCGGGGGTCCCACACCCACACCCTGGTAGACGATCTGAACGACCCCAACATGCTCTACGTCTACAATTCCGGCACCAGCGCGTCCCGGTCCGGTGACGAGATGGCCGGGTGCGTGGATGACCGGGATCCGCTGAACCCCAATACGGCCTACTGGAGCATCGACGTCATCGAGGTGCCGCTCAGCGCACCTCAGAACGCCCGGCTGGTCTCGTCGCCCCGGATCTTTGCCGATGCCGAGACGGGGCGCATCGACGGGCTCTTCCAGGGTGGGGACCACGGAGACGCCACCCAGACCACCCGGCCCACCGACCGGTGCCACGACATCACGGCCTACCCGGAGTTGGGGCTGGCCCTGGGAGCGTGCTCCGGGAACGGGATCCTGCTGGACATCTCGAACCCCCGGGAGCCGGTGCGGATCGATGAGGTCATCGACCCCAACTTCGCCTTCTGGCATTCGGCGACGTTCAATAACGACGGCACCACGGTGATCTTCACCGACGAGTGGGGAGGCGGCACCCAGCCCCGCTGCCGCGCCGAGGACCGGTACGAGTGGGGCGCCAACACCATCTTCACCCTCTCCAACGGCCGCATGAGCCACGCCAGCTACTTCAAGATGCCGGCGGCCCAGACCAGCACCGAGAACTGTGTGGCCCACAACGGCTCGCTGGTGCCGGTGCCGGGGCGCGACATCAAGGTGCAGGCCTGGTACCAGGGCGGGGTGTCCGTCTTCGACTTCACCGACGCCCACAACCCGCAGGAGATCGCCTTCTTCGACCGGGGCCCCATCGACGCTGAGGAGCTGTACCTGGCCGGCTACTGGGGGACGTACTGGCACAACGGGTACATCTACGGGTCCGAGATCTCCCGCGGGCTCGACGTCCTGGAACTGACCGCCAGTGAGTGGCTGACCGAGAACGAGCTGGAGGCGGCGCGTCTGGTGCACTTTGAGGAGTTCAACCCCCAGCACCAGCCGCGCATCGTCTGGCCTGCCCACTTCGCCGTGGCCCGGGCGCTCCATGACCAGTTGGTGCGTCATGAGGGTGTGTCTTCGGCGCGGGCGTCGGAGATCTCCTCGGAGCTGGCCCGTCTCGAGGCCATGCCGGCGGGGTCGGAGCGGTCCTCTGCGCTGGCCGATCTGGCCATTGCCCTCTGGGATGACGCCCGGCGGGCAGACCACGGACAGGCCCAGGGTGACGTGGAGCGGATCCGGCGTCTGGCCGGCGCGGTGCTGGACCTGGCCGCTGAGGGGCGCTGAGGCCCCGCGTCCATGACGCGGTGACCGGGGAGGCCGGTTCGGGCGTGCGCACTCCCTGCGCCTGAACCCGGCTTCCCACGAACGAGAAAGGGGCGGTTCCCGGTACGTACGGGAACCGCCCCTTTTGCCTTCTCCCCGCTGACTTATCCCTGCCCCGGGCGGCGGCGCACCGGAGCGTCCGGACCGCCCCGCTGCCCTCCTCCCCACCCCTGCCGGAGCTGCGGGGGTACCCGCTCCCACTGCTCGGGCGAGAGCACGCCCTGCACCCGTGTCATGGCCGCCTGCATCTCCTGGCGTCCTTCCTGAAGTTCGGGCTGCAGTTCCTGGAAGAGGGCTACGGCATCCTCCGGGGCCACTCCGTCGAACCGCTGACCCAACCGTTCGCGGCGGTTGTCCAGGAGCTCCTGGAGCTCGGACGAGATGACCTGGATCTGCTGGGTCTGCTCGGCGGAGAGGCCCAGGTCGTCTTCCAGCTCCAGGAGGACCTGCACCGGGTTGGCCAGGGACCGGTCCAGCAGGGTGAGGGGGTTCACTCCCGCCGCCCCCAACATGGCGGCGAGCCCGCCGCCCCGTGCCTGGCCCTCGGCTCCCGGCGCCCCGCCCGGGCGGCCTTCCTGACCACCCTCCGCCATGGCTGCGGCAATACGCTCCCGGATGGCGGCCATGTCGGCGCCGCCCATTCCCCCCCGGCCGCCGGCCCAGCCTCCGCCCCCGCCGAAGCCCCGGCTGGTCCCGCCCCGGACCTGACCCAGAGCGACCCGCGCCGAGATGGTGAGCCCGAAGGGCGCGCGGAGCGCATTGGCCCCCCGGCGACTCTGGCCAAACGCCTCATTCACCTCGTAGTTGAAGGCCCCGCGATCCACATCGAACCCGGTAACCCGGAGCAGCACGGGCTCGGCCCGCGCCCCGTCACCCCACCCCCGCATGTTCTCGCTCCCGTTCACCAACTGATCCATTCCGGTGAGGATGTTCACCGCATCCACCGAGATGGTCATGCGGCGATCGAGGCGGGGAAGCTCCGGTCGGAAGCCGATGCGAGCGCTCAGCGACTGGGTCCACCCATTCCGGCAACTGTTCCGCCCCGCCACTCCACCCATCTGGTCGGTGAGGCACTCCACGATCCTGGACGGAGCGGTGGCCAGGAGCGTCTCCATCCCCAGCGCCACGCTGGGATCCGAAGCCAGAGTCGGGTCGAAGACGAAGGCCCGGTCGTTTCGCAGGCCGTCGCCGTTCATATCCCGGTCTACCAGCGGTGTGAAGGGGGTGCCCGACGACAGCCGTCCGGACACCGACACCTCGAGGCTGGGACGAAGAGCCCGGGAGACGTTCAGGTTGACGGTGTGGCGCCGGTCGTTGGCCGAGGGTGCCCAGTCGCGCTGGTTGGGGTTTCCGGCGGTGGGCGCGAAGAGGCTTCCTCCCCCACCCCCGGCGAAGCGCCCGGTCCCACCCCCGGCCGACCCCTCATCCCGGCTCCAGCCCAGGGTGTAGGAGGCCACCACCCGCGTGTCGGCGCCCAGGGAGCCAAACGCCTGAGCCGAGACCTGGTGCGACGACGACCGCAGGTCCGTCATGACTTCAAGGACATTGCCGAATTCGGGATCCAGCCGCGACGGCACCGACGACACGGCGCCGGTCCGGGTCGAGATGGCCGAGGGGTCGCCGAAGAAGGGTCGCCCTTCGTCGGCCAGGATGAAGAAGCGCTCCTCGTCCAGGTTCAGATCCTGGGCGCCCCAGAGGCCGAAGCCCCGGGACCAGGTGTAGCGGACGTTGATGGGCAGAAGGTCCCGGACCCGCGTCCGGTATCCCAGATCGGCCCGGAGGGATGCCGGAAGGCTCGGGGACGTTCCCAGGAGCGTCACATCCGGCGCCCGGGTCGAGAAGGCCGGGGGCAGCCCCGTTCCACCGTCGGCGCAGAGCTCCGGAACGCCCGACGGATCGCCGGAGAGGGCGCGCCAGTCCGGGATGGGCACCGCGTCCCCGATGCAGATGAGTTGCTGCTCCGCCGAGGGAAGACCGGTCTGGCGGAAGGCCTGGTTGAACACCTGTACCGGCGCCCGCCCGGCGAAGACACCGATGCCGCCGGAGAGGGTGCGTCCCATCCCGGGGATGGGCGGTCCATCGCCGCTCCGGGAGAGCTGGTAGTTGAAGCCGATCCGCGGACTCAGCATGGAGGCCCCGGCCCTCACATCGGTGCGCCGGCCGAAAGCTTCGTCCACCGCCGGATTGTACTCGGGGCGCGCCTCGAGGCCGGAATAGTCCCAGCGCACGCCCATGGTGAGCTCAAGGGGCTGACTCACCCGCCACGTATCCCCCACGAAGAACCCGAGGTCGGTACGGGTGGTGGTGAACTCGGTTCCGGTGAGGGCCCGCTGGAACCGGTCCGGCAGGTTCGCCTCGAAGTCTTCCAACGACGCGTAGCTATACGAACCGAAGAGGTTGGTACTGGACTGGCTCACCGTCTCCTGGCGCTGCACGGCCGCTCCCACCTTGAGCCGGTGGATCTGCGAGCCCACGGGCTGCAGGAAGGTGAGTTCGTTGGAGAGTTGCAGGTCGGTGGAGCGGAGGTCCGACGGCATCCCCCGATTTCCCCCGAAGGTGAGGGTCCGGGCCTCCCGGGTTCCGTCGTCCCACTCCGAGGTCACCCGCACCCGTCCCTCGGGCATCTCGGTGAAGGGAAGGGTGGCGTTGGTGGTCCGACCCGCCGAGGCGGTGAGTCGGTGGGTCCAGGTGGTGCGGAACCGCGAGTTCAGGGTGACGGCGGCCAGAAGGGAGTTGCGCTCCGTGTCTCCGCCCCGCTCGGCCAGATCCAGGGGGCTGATCCGTGTGCTGTCCTGGTCCGCCAGGTTCACATTGAAGCGAGAGGTGAGGCTGTGGGACGAGGTGGAGCCCTGCTGGATGTTCCAGTCCAGTCGGCCCGACAGGCGCAGGTCGTCGGAGACCTGGCTGTAGGGACCGGTCAGGCCCACGGGGGCCAGTGCTCGCTCGCCGCCCAGGATATCCAGGAAGCGAAGGATGGAGTCGGGGGCCACCCCGGATCGCTGGGCGGCGAGAGGGTCCGATCCGTCCAGGGCGAAGCGCTGGTTCCGGTTCCGCCCCGCCTGGAACGACACGTTGTAGAAGAGCTGGTTCTGGATGAGCGCCGATCCCCACGATCCCCCCAGGTTCTGTCGGGAGAACCCCTGGGTGACCGCCGCCGAGTTCATCTGGAGGGCGTCGTTGTCGAACCGCCAGGTGAAGGCGCCTCCGGGCCGATTGGAGCCCCGGGCCGAGGTCAGGCTCACGAGCCCGCCGGCGAATCCGCCCCGGCTCACATCGAAGGTGCTGGTGGTCACCTGGGTCCGCCGGATCCCCTCCTCAGGGACCTGGAGGCCGCCATCCCCCAGGGAGATCCCGTCCAGCGTCACGTCGTTGAGCAGCTCACTCATGCCCCCCACGGAGAAGCCCATCTGACCGCTGATGGAGTCCAGGTCCGTGGCCACCACCCCCGCCGCAAGAAGCGCCAGTGTGGTGGGATCCAGATCCGGAAGCGGGAGTCGGTTCAGGAGATCCTGAGAGAGGTCGGTGGTCTGCTCCCCACTCTGGGCCAGCGCCGGCGGGGTCATGCGCCCCTCCACCTGGAACCCCTCGATCTCGATGGCCTGGGGCTGCATGGTGAGATTCTGGAGGAGGATCTCCTCCTCCCCCTGCCGGACCAGCGTCACAGCCAGATCGCGCTGGCCGATGAAGCTGACCCGGACCACGTAGGCGCCGCCGCCATCCGGGAAGAGCAGGGTATAGCGCCCGTCCTGGTCCGTGAGGGCCGAGCGGCTCGTCT
The DNA here is from genome assembly GCA_007695195.1 of Gemmatimonadales bacterium. Classification (GTDB taxonomy): domain Bacteria; phylum Gemmatimonadota; class Gemmatimonadetes; order Longimicrobiales; family Gaopeijiaceae; genus PWLA01. Next base: position 28,717 of record REEG01000127.1, read on the forward strand.
CCAGCTCCAGCGAGAAGACCTCCACCCGGGCTCCCGCCAGCGGACTGCCGTCGGCGCGAGTGACCTGCCCGGTGATGAGGTCGGCGCTCTGGGCCACCAATTGGCTCCCGGGGACGACCAGAGGGGCCGCAAACGCCGCAGAGGCGAGAAGAACCACCGGGAACAGCGCCACGGCCAGGCGTCGAAGGAAACCAGGGACATGGAGAAAAGAGCCGAGCATGGGGACGCATCCGCGGTGGGGCGTGGATCCAGATCGCCGCCCCGCCCCGATGATCCTGTCGGACTCAGGGGAGGCGGCGAGCGCGCTTACTCCCTACAGAGCTTTTCGGTGTCCCATTCGTTAACCCCGGTCGGACCGCCTCAGCCGGGGTTGTACCGCCGAAGCGCATTTCGCTCGATGTCCTCGTCGGTCCAGAGGGTCGGCGTCATGCGCTCTTCCACGAAATCGTGGAGTTGGTCCTCGTGGTGGGGACTCTCGGGCCGATTGCTCTGACCGTAGGCCAGGACGGTATAGGCCCGGGGGTTGGGTCCGAACTCCACGGCCGAGATCCACCCGTCTCCGCCCCGGACCCGCCGCCGTCCGTCGTCGTCGTCCATGAACCAGATGACCCGGAAACACCCCAGGAGCCCGTCGCACCCGCCCACGGGGAGGTCGAGACGTCCGTGTCGCGCCCGGTGGACCGCCCCCCACGCCACGTCCACCGATCCCCACCGGTCCCGGGTGGCCGCCGCCGCCTCCCGGAACGCCTCCACGGCCCGGTCCCGGTCGGCCAACCCCTGGGGCGTGGTCATGGGGGCGTCGGCGGTCCACGGCTCGCGGAAGAGCCGCTCCGCCGGGGCCGGGAAGCCCGCCGACGCCGGCGCTGCGGAGGCGCGTCCGGCCCCCTCCAGGTACCGCTCCCACCACTCGGTGAAGAGGACGGCGCCCCGAGCCTCCACCGCCACCGTGCGGTCCCACCCCTCCAGCGTCCCCAGCGCCCGATCCAGGAGCGGGGACCAGTCCTCCCCCCGGGCCCGGGCTTCCCGGAGGCCGGCCAGAAGATCGTCCAGCACCCGGTCGGCCAGGAGCATCCGCTCGCTGGCCCGGAGCGCCACCACCTCTTCCAGCGAGAAGCGGCGGTCGTTGTGGAGGAGCTCCAGGGAGTGCTGACTCCGAAGCCGCACCCGCGGCTCCTCCGCCTCCGGAGGGAAGTGGGCGGCGTCCAGGATCTGGTTCAGGTTCGTGTGGTGGAAGGGGTCGTTCTCATTCCGCAGATACCCGCCCGGGGGGTTCAGAAGTTGGGGCAGGTCATCAAAGGGGAGGAGCTCGTGCCAGGCGTCGTCGGGTCCCCGGGCCAGGTGGGCCACCGAGTCGGCGCCGAAGGGGTGGGGGCGCACCGGATGCATGGCGTTCCACACGTAGAAGATGTTTCCGTCGGCATCGGCGTAGGTGAAGTTGGACTGGGTGCGGTCCTGCATCCGCATGGCGTCCAGCCACTGGTCCAGGTTCTCAGCCCGCATCATGGCCAGGAACTGCCGGCCCAGCCGCGGATTCCCGTCGCCGGCGGTGCGGACCACCAGCACCTCCTCGTCGCCCTGATGCACCACGGGACCCAGCGGGCTCTCCAGGATCTCCCGGGTCCGGGTCTCGAGCTGCCGGCCGGTCCACACTTCCACCGTGTAGCTTGCCACCTCCAAGGGCACCGAGGCCCCGTCCCAGAGGACATGGCCCGGGCGGTCCCGGTCCAGCGTCAGGCGGTACAGATCCGAGAGTTCCGGGTTGTTGTTTGTGGTGGACCAGCCGAGGCGGGCATTCCACCCGCCGATGACGCTGAACGGGCCGCCGATGCGGAAGTCCCCGTAGAACTCAAGGTCCCCGTCGATGCGGAGATGGGCCTCGTAGTAGCCGGCCGTCCACGCCAGATGGGGATTGCGCATGAGGATGGCGTGTCCGGAGGTGGTCCGCTCCGGCGCCAGCGCCCAGGTGTTGGAGCCGGCCTCGGCCCAGACATCGCCCCCTGCATTATCCCAGGCCTCCCGGTCCTCGGTCCTGCCCCCGTAGGCTCCCGTGGACGCCCCACCCCGCGCTACATACCGCTCTCCCAACCCCCAGGCCGGGCCAGGAATGTCCCTCGCCAGGATGTGGAAGCCCTGGAAGTCCGGCCGCAGCGCCGGCGGGGCGTCCTCCGGGTTCAGCTCGAGCCACCGATTCACCGCCAGGGCGAACCCGGTGTAGATGGCCTGCAGGTCGTGGGGGAGTGTGGGGAAGGCCGCCTCGGCCTGAGCCAGCGTCCGTCGGGCGCGCACGTCCGAGGTGATCCGTCCGTCGCCGGCCCCCGGGCCGAAGTACCGTGCCGTCTCGCCCCGAGCCGAGAGGAGAAGCTCCACCACCCGAGGCCCGTAGTCCTCCATCTGCACCCAGCCAAGGGCGAAGCCGGCGGCGCCGGTGTCCCGGGCCCGGATGTGGGGGATCCCCCGGGTGGTGCGAATGATCTCGGCCCGGGCCGACAGCGCTTCCCAGGTGGGGTCGAACGCCGGAGCGGCGATCTCGCCCGTCTCCTGCGCCGCCGCCGGCGTCGTCGAAGGGCCCGAGGCGATCAAGAGCCCCAGGAGGAGGGCCGCGAGTGCGATGCCCAGCCTGGGCATCTGTTCATCACGCCGATCCATCCGCCTCAGCTGATCGCCACGCTCCCGCTGATCTACACGACGCTCCCGCTGATTCACACGCCGCCTCTCGGTCATCATTCCACCAGGATGTTGGCCATCATCCCCAGATCCTCGTGTTCCAGGTTGTGGCAGTGAAGGAGGTACAGGCCCCGGTGGGCCGTGAAGCGAACGGCCACCCGGACGGTCTCGAAGCCCTGCAGCAGAACGGTGTCCTTCCGCCCTGCCTCCCACGGAAACACCCGTCCCCGCCCGCCGCTCCGGGAGAGGACCCGGAAGTGGGTGGCGTGGAGGTGCACGGGGTGGGGCAGCCCGCTCTCGTTCACGAACGACCAGATCTCGGTTTCTCCGAAGGGGACTCGCTCGTCAACCCGCTCCATCTCGAAGTTCCGACCGTTGATGAAGTGGTTCATCTGCCGGGAGTCGAAGCGGAAGGTGCGCTCCCGGACGGCGTCGGCCGGGTCGGGGAGGGCCACCGGCGGGAGGCTTGTGGGAATGGACGCGCCATCGTCCACTGCTCGGGCCACCCGGAGTTCCAGAAGTGCCAGGGGATCGCCCTGCAGGTTCTGGCCCCCCATGAACCCCATCCCACCGCTGAGGGAGAAGGGGAGAGAGCGGAGCATGAGCTGTTCTCCCACATCCCGTCCGCGAAGGTCCACCAGCAGGTCCACCCGCTCCGCCGGAGCCACATCCACGGCGGTGAGGACCTCCGGCGCCGGGAGGAGCCCACCGTCGTTGCCTATGAGGTGGAAGGGCGTCCCGTCGGAGAATCCCAGGCGGAAGATCCGGGCGTTGGAGCCGTTCAGGATCCGGAACCGGTAGAGCGCCGTGTCCACCTCCAGGTAGGGATCCCGAACCCCATTTCCCATGGCCTGGGTTCCCATGTAGCCGGCCATGAGGGCGGGCCCGAAGGGTTGGAAGAAGGGGACCCCCTGAGCGTCCACTCTCCGGTCCTGGAGGATGAGGGGGATCTCCCGGGGTCCGGAGGGGAGTCCCAGAGCGTCCTCCTCGTCGTCAGTCACCAGGAGGAGGCCGGCGATCCCCCGGTAGGTGTGCTCGCCGGTGTGATGGTGGGTGTGGGAGTGATACCAGTACGTGCCGGCCCGGTCTTCCACCGGGAAGTCGTAGTGGTACGATCCTCCGGGGGGGACGGCGAAGCGGGGGTGCCCATCCATGTCGTCGGGGGGCGCCAGGCCGTGCCAGTGGAGGATGAGATCGTGGGGCACCTGGTTCTCCATGACCGCCCGGAAGCGCTCGCCGCGTCGGACCCGGATGAGGGGTGAGGGCACCTCTCCATTCAAAGCCCAGACCGGCGTCCTGAGGCCCCCGCCGATGTCCCACTCGGTTGGAGCGGCCACGAAGCGGAGGTCACCGGCTCCCACCGCCTCGGGAAGCCGGAGGGGGAAGCGGCTGTCCGCTCCCCCGTTGGCCCCGTTCCCCGGCGGGGGAATGGGGTCGGCGCCGCTTCCGCACGCCGCCAGGAGGGGTGACGTACTCAGGGATGCGGCCATGGGGGCCACCAGGCCGGCCCGTCCGGTCAGTCGGATGAAGTCTCGTCGCGATAGTCGCCGCATCGGTTCCTTCGCTGCTATGGGGAAAGATTGGTGATGGACGTCCACGGCCTCACTGAGGCGAGCCTCGCATCAGTTCAGAGAGCTCTTCCCGGTCCGTATTGCCCCGCTCCCGCCGGGCCGTCACACGCCCTCGGGCCAGGACCACGAACCGGTCGCCCACCTGCAGGGCGTGTTCCGGGTTGTGGGTGATGAGGATGACGGCGGTGCCCCGGTCCCGGGCCCGGATCACCCGGTCCAGCACCAGGGCCGACTGGCGCACGCCGAGGGCGGCGGTGGGCTCGTCCAGGATCAGGACCCGGGCGCCCTGGTGAAGGGCCCGGGCGATGGCCAGGCTCTGGCGCTCGCCACCGGAGAGGACACCCACCGGTTCATCCGGGTCCCGCACTGTGATCCCCATTCGGGCGAGCTCCGTTGTGGCCTCGTCCCGGGCTCGTGTCCGGTCGAGCCGACGGAGTGGTCCCCAGCCCCGGGCGGGCTCGGCCCCAAGTACGAAGTTCCGCCAGATGCTCATCAAGGGTACGATGCCGAGATTCTGGTGGACGGTTGCAATGCCCAGGCGCCGGGCGGCCCGGGGAGAGGGGATCTCCACGGATCGGCCGTCCAGGAGGAGGGTGCCGGAGGATGGTCTGTGCACCCCGGAGAGAATCCGGATCAGGGTGGACTTCCCGGCGCCGTTGTCCCCCAGGACGCAGGTCACCGCCCCCTCGTACACCTCCAGATCCACCCCGTCCAGCGCCACCACCGGTCCGAACCGGCGGGAGAGCTGACGTGCCTCCAGGACGAGGTGGGCGCCGGCGCCGGCGGCTCCCTCCGGCCCTCGCGCCGTGCCGCCCTGTTCCCCGCTGATCGCGGCGTCATCCGGTGCCTCCGACCCCTGGGGCTGCTCCGCCGTCATCCCGCCCCCGCAAGACGCCGCCGCGCCACCTGGTTGAAGAGAACGGCGGCCAGGAGCATGAAGCCCAGGAAGACCTGGAACCAGTCGGCGTCCACCCCGGTGATCACCAGGCCCTGTTGCACCATACCGAAGATGACGGCCCCGAAGACGGCGCCCAGCACCGAGCCGTAGCCGCCGGTGAGGAGCGTCCCGCCGATGACCACGGCGATGATGGCCCGGAACTCGAAGAGCTGTCCCCGGAGCGCGTCGGCGCCGCCGAACTGTACGGCCTGGATCACCGCCACGAGACACGCCGCCGCCGCCGTGACGGCGAAGAGGGTGATCCGGACCCGGTCCACCGGCACCCCGCTGTTCCTGGCTGCCTCCCGGTCCCCGCCGGTGGCCAGGATCCAGTTGCCGAAGACGGTGCGGCGCAGCACCCACATCCCCACCAGGGCGCACCCCAGCCACCACAGGACCGCAGCCCGCACCGAGCCGACCGGGGTGGAGGCCAGGAGGAGCCGGGCGCTCTCGAATCCCTCCACCTCCCGGATCCCCCCGAGCTGGGTCCGACCCGTGGCGGCCCGGCTTCCCCCTACCGCCAGCCCTCGGAGGATGAAGAGGGTGGCCAGCGTCACGATGAAGGAAGGGAGGCCGGTGCGGACCACCAGGAGACCGTTGGCCACGCCCACGGCCAGGGCGAAGACGAAGGTGGCGGCCATGGCCGGCCAGAGGGACCATCCCACCGGTCCCACCATGACCATGAGGAGCATCCCTGCCGCGCCGATGAGTGAACCCACCGAGAGGTCGAACTCCCCGGCGATCATGAGGAGGGCCACCGCCACTGCCAGGATCCCCAGCGGAGCCGAGGCGTTCAGCCAGGCGGCCGTGGCTTCGGGAGAGGTGAAGGCGCCGCCGGCCACCCCGGCGAAGACTCCCCAGACCAGCACCGCACCCCCCACGGCGGCCAACTCCGGCCGGCGCAGAAGCCTCACCGCACGCCCTGCCGGGTGAATTCCACCACCGCCCGGGCCTCCTCGGGGGTCACGAAGCCGGGTCCGGTGCGCACCACCTCGCCACCCCCGGGCATGGTGCCCGTCTCCAGGAACTGCACCAGGAAGACCACGGGGAGGTAGCCCTGGAGGTACTGCTGCTGGTCGATGGCGAAGGCCAGGTGCCCCTCTTCCACTGCGGCCAGGACCTCGGGGGAGAGGTCGAAGGTAGCCGCCAGCACCCGGTCGTGGGCGCCGGTCTCGTCCAGCGCCTGTAGCATGGGCTCGGCGGCGATGGTGGCCAGGGTCAGGAGTCCGTCGACCCCTGCGTCACCCCGGAGTTCGGCGGCGATGCGCTGACGGGTGCCCTCGGGGTCGGCCAGTTCCACTGCCAGGATCCGGGTTCGGGCCCCTGCCTCCGTGAGGGCGTCGGTGAAGCCGCGGCAGCGGAGGTCCAGCGCCAGGTTGCCCACCTCCTGGTTCACGCACACCGCGCTCTGGACCCCGGCGGCCGCCATCCGCTCCCCGGCCCCGAAGCCGGCTTCATACTCGGTCTGACCTACGTGGGCCCGCACCCCAAGGGCGGCGGCTCGCTCGGCGCCGGAGTTGATGGAGATGACGGGGATGCCGGCAGCCACGGCCCGGCGCACCGAACCTTCCAGGGCGTCGGGGTCGGGGAGGGAGACGATAAGGCCGTCCGGGCGGGAGGCCACAGCCGCGTCCATGAGGTCGCTCATCTCCACCATGTCGAAGGTGGACGGGGCCTGGTACTCGACCCGGACGCCCAGGTCACGCCCGGCGGCCCGAAGGCCGTTGGAGACCACGGACCAGAAGGGGTCGGCGGGCTGGCCGTGGGTCACGGCCACAATGCGGACGCCGGCGCGCTCTTCCATCAGGGCCTCCCGACCGTCGTCGCAGCCCGCCAGGGCACCTACGGCCAGAATCCCAACCACCGCAGAGTGGAGGCCTCGGCGGCCGAGACGGAGCCGGCGAAAGGGCCCGGTGCCGACCAGCGCCGACCTCGCTCCCCTCCGGTCTTCCGGCTCTCTCCGGTCTGCTCCGTTTTCCTTCTTCCCGAATCCACTCACGCCCAACTCTCTCACACCCAACTCTCTCACACCCAGTTCTCTCACACCCAGTTCTCCCGGTCCGGACCGCTCCCGTCCGAACGGAGCAGCCTCAGTGATCGATGGCGGCGCCGCTGCCCCGGGGATACCGGATCCGTTGCACCAGCTCCTGGATATCCGGGGGCGGCGGCGGTGTGAGGCGCGACACCACGAAGGTGAGGACGAAGCTCAGGAGCATTCCCACCGTGCCGATTCCCTGCGGCGAGATCCCGAAGAACCAGGGGTCCCAACCGATGCCGATCCCAGGAGCCACCGTGATGATATAGAAGGCGGTGAAGGTGATCCCCGCCAGCATTCCCGTGATGGCGCCCTCCCGCGTCGTCCGAGGATCAAAGATGCCCAGGACGATGGCGGGAAAGAAGGAGGCGGCGGCAAGGCCGAAGGCGAAGGCCACCACCTCGCCCACAAAGGCGGGTGGGAACACCCCCAGGATCCCGGCCAGCGCCACGGCGCCCAACATGGCGCCCCTTGCCACCAGGAGCTCTTCGCGCTCCGAGGCGTTGGGGCGGACGTAGGTCTTGAAGATGTCGTGGGAAAGCGACGAAGCAATGACCAGGAGGAGTCCCGACGCAGTGGAGAGGGCGGCGGCGAGACCCCCTGCCACCACGATGGCGATGACCCAGTCCGGGAGGTTGGCGATTTCCGGGTTCGCCAGCACCATGATGTCCGGGTCCACGTAGAGTTCGTTGGCGCTGGCTGGATCCCGCATGGCGCCGGGGGCGAAGTCGATGATGCCGTCGGCGTTCTTGTCCTGGAACTCCAGGAGCCCGGTGTCTTCCCAGGTCCGGAACCACTCCGGACGATCCTCGTAGCGCTCTCCCACCACTGTGTCCAGGAGGTTGAACTTGGCGAAGACCGCCACCGCCGGTGCGGTGGTGTAGAGAAGGGCGATGAAGAAGAGGGCGAAGACGCCGGTCCAGCGGGCGCCCCGGACCGTGCGGGTGGTATAGAAGCGGATGATGACGTGGGGAAGGCCCGCTGTTCCGCACATGAGCGCCATGGTGATGAGCATGACGTCAAGGCGAGACAGGTTGGTAAAGGGCGAGGTGTACGCCCCGAAGCCCAGGTCCTCCATGACCAGGTTCAGCTGGGTCGCCACCTGAGGGAAGGCCACCTGGGGAAGGGCGCCTCCTGTGAGTTCCAGACTGATCCCCACCGCCGGGATGATGAAGGCGGTGATGAGGACCGCGTACTGCGCCACCTGGGTGTAGGTGATCCCCTTCATTCCGCCCAGAACGGCGTAGAAGGCCACCATGGTCATTCCCGCTACCACCCCCCACCCGATGGGGATCTCCAGGAAGCGGGAGAAGACGATACCGGCTCCTCGCATCTGCCCCGCCACGTAGGTGAACGAGACCGCCACGGCGCACACGGCAGCCACCACCCGGGCGGTGGACGAGTAGTACCGGTCGCCGATGAAGGCCGGGACGGTGAAGCGCCCGAACTTTCTCAGGTATGGCGCCAGGAGGACGGCCAGGAGCACGTATCCCCCGGTCCACCCCAGGAGGTACATGGCCCCATCAAAGCCCAGAAAGGCGATGAGCCCGGACATGGAGATGAACGAGGCGGCGCTCATCCAGTCGCCGGCGGTGGCCATTCCGTTGAAGAAGGGCGGCACCCCCTGGCCCGCCACGTAGAATCCCTTGGTGGTGGACACCCGGGCCCAGAGGGCGATACCGACGTACAGCCCGAAGGTGAGGAAGACCGCCAGAAGGATCCAGATCTGAAGTGTCATGGCTTCGTCACTCCCCCACGTCGAACCGCTGGTCCAGCCGGTTCATCTGGAGGGCGTAGACCAGGATCAGGATCCAGAAGACATATATGGATCCGTTCTGGGCGATCCAGAATCCCAGGGGGCCGCCCAGGAAGGTGAACTGGTTGAGCCACGGCCCCAGCAGGTACGGGATCACGAAGCCGAAGGCGAACCAGATGGAAAGAAGGACCACAATAAGGATGAGGTTCCCCTTCCAGTAGCCGTCCCGTGCTTTCTGTTCCGGTTCCATTCCGCCTCCTCAGGGTGGATTTGACGGTCTGGTTATAGAGCGTTCGCGGGGGGTGGCGCAAGACGCTGGCAGGCGGGGACGTCGCTGCTTCCATCGACAAAAAGCCCAGCCAGGCTCGGGCGAAATCATCCGCCGGCGAGAGGATTCGGGAGAAGATCCCGGCGCGATTTGGACTGCTCGTCATGGCCTGGCCCCCCGGTTATCGCCCTGCCCCGTGTTTCGGACCCTCGGTACTGCCCTCCCTGGTCCCGAAATTAGAATCTGGATTCCAATTTGGTGCCGGCCGTCAACGGACTCGGCGTCACCGGACCCAGCAACGCCGATCCCTGGCTACGGGTCCCTCCGCGGCGCGGACGCTGATCTCGACGAGGCGCCACGTCAGCGCTGCCCAGCGCTGCTCGCGGAACCGTTGCCACCGGGACGATTGCATCCCGGGCCGTTTCTGCCGGAACCGCTGCGTCGCCGTCGCCCACCCGCCCTCGTAGAGTTCGGCGAAGAGCGCCAGATACCCCCGGAGCCACCGGGTCGAGACCCCCCGGTAGCGCCGGAGCCAATGCTTGAGCCCGATGGCCAGGTCCCGGGCCCGAGTCGCCTCCCGTTTCTGTGCGCCCGAATCCGGCGAATTCGCGAGCGCCCACCCTGGCCTCCGCTGCGGCCTTCGCGGGGACGGCCGCTCGTGCCGTCGTCCTGATCTCCACCCGTGCCCTTGTCCAGACCTCCATCCGCGTCTTCGGGCCGACCTCAACTCCGGCGGCGCCTGTCCCGTGGCCCACCACACCGCCGTCATCCCCACCTCCTCCGCCACCTCTGCCCAGGGGTAGAACCGCCACCCTAGCCACCAGATCTCCGCGCCGGGGGCACACCACCGGGTCAGGAGCCGTCGAGGCGACGGGACCCGGTCCGCCGGTCCCGGTCGAAAGCGGGTCCAGGCCCGTCCGCTCCTGACCCAGTCCCACAGCGGCAGCGGCGAACCCGGCGG
>REEG01000229.1 GCA_007695195.1 Gemmatimonadales bacterium
ACCCGGATCCCCGGCGTGTGGGTGAAGAGGGTCTCACCGGTCTGGGAGTGGTAGATGGCGCCCCCCTTCAGATACCCGCCGTAGGTGACCCGGATGACCACCGGTGCCGCCCAGTTCCCACCGGAGCGGTAGCGCATGGTGGCCACTTCGTTCCGGATCTGGTGGAAGGCGGGCCAGATGTAGTCGAAGAACTGGATCTCCACCACCGGCTTGAGCCCTCGCACCGCCATCCCCACGGCCCGCCCCACGATGTTGGCTTCCGCCAGGGGTGAGTTGAACACCCGCACCCCGCCGAACTCCCGCTGGAGCCCGTGGGTCACCTTGAACACGCCCCCCTTGCCGGACACCTCGTCCAGCGCCGCTTCCCGGGAGGCGTCGGCCACGTCTTCCCCGAAGACCACGATGCGGGGATCCCGGCGCATCTCGTCCTTCATGCACCGGTTCAGGAGGTCCACCACCGTGTATTCCTTGTCGTCTTCGTAGGCCGGGCTGTCCTCGGTGTCGAAGTCGGGCCCCGTGGGGTCCACCTCTTCGGAGAAGAGCCACTTCATGGCCGTCTCCGGGGCCGGCTGCGGGTACTCAAGGGCCTCGTCGGCGGCCTGGGCCACCTCGTCCTTCACCTCCTTCTCCAGGCGGTCGAGGGCCTCCTCGTCGGCGACCCCTTCCTCCAGAAGGAGCCCCCGGAGCCGCACCAGCGGGTCCCGCTTGGCCTGCTTCTCCCGCTCCGACTCGGGCCGGTACATGCGCTCGTCGTCGGACATGGAGTGGGAATAGGGCCGAACGGTGTGGGCGTGGATCAGCGCCGGTCCCTTACCCGCGCGGCAGTATGCCACCGCCTCGCCGCACTTCTCGTACGAGTCCCGCACGTCGGTTCCGTCGCACTCGATGATGAAGAGGTCCGGGAATCCGGTGAGGAGCTTCGAGATGCTCCCTCCGGCGGTCTGAACCTCCACCGGCACCGAGATGGCGTACTCGTTGTCTTCCACCAGGAAGATGACCGGGAGCTTGAGGTTGCACGCCGTGTTCATGGCCTCCCAGAACTCGCCCTCGGAGGTGGTGCCGTCGCCGGTGCACACCACCACCACCTCGTCGTCTTCGAAGGCCTCGATCTTCTCGCGCATCTCCTGGAGCTGGGCCGCCCGCCACCCCGTCTCCGCCGATCCCACCGCCTGCAGGAACTGGGTCCCGGTGGGTGAGGAGGTGCTCACGATCCGGTAGCGCACGTCGCCGAAGTGGGCCGGCATCTGCCGCCCCCCGGAAGCGGGGTCGGCCTCGGCGCCCACCGCCTGCAGGAGGTGATCCAGGGGCGTCTGACCCAGCGCCAGGGCGAAGGCCCGGTCCCGGTAGTAGAAGTAGAACCAGTCGGAGCCCGAGCGGAGGTGCCGGGCCAGCGCCACCTGCACCGCCTCGTGCCCCGCCCCGGAGATCTGGAAGAAGATCTTGCCCTGTCGCTTGAGGCTGATCTCCCGGTCGTCCACCGCCCGAGCGGTGAGCATGAGCCGGTACATCTCGAGGAGGTCCTCGCCCCCCAGCTCCGGCGCCGAACCGGCACCGACGGCGGACTGGGACGGTTCGGAGGCGGTGTCCTCGGTGGGAGGGGTCTCCGTGTCCTGGTCCGTGCGGGCTTCGGTGGTCACGTCGCTGGCCATGGTCGCTCGTCCTCTCGGGAGTCTCAAATGGTGGGAAGAAGGCGCTCGGGGGGGAGGCGGACGCGCCTCCGGCCGGATGGGTACCGGAGGGCCTTCTGACTGGTCGGGGCGTGGGGCTGCCTGATGAACCCCGGTGGAAGGAGGTGGCCGGGGATGGCGGTCTCCTGCCGGGACGGCAAGCCTTAAGCGCCAAAAGATAGCCCAGGGGGACCGGAGGGCCAAGGTGAGTCCCGCGGAACCGGGCCTCGCGCCGGATCAGGAGGCGGCGTCGCTTCCGCTTCCGCCCTGGTGCGCTCCCGCCTCCCTGATGGATGCCGGTGACCAGATGGCGCTGAGTTCGGATTCATCGAAGGCCTCGAGTCCTTCCCGGCCGTCCAACTGGACCCAGTACCGCCGTCCCTGGTTCCGGTGGAGCACCACCACGATCCCCTCCAGTCCCTCGAATTCCGGGTCCAGCGGGAAATCGCCCCGCTTCACCCGCACCCGGGTCCCCTGCGGAAACTTCTGGATCTTGACCATTTACCCCGCCTGCGCCAGGTCCGGGATCTGAACACCCCGGGCAATCTGCTTGAGAACGAAGCGGGCGACCTCTTCCGGCGACGCCGAGCCCTGCCGGGCCACGATGCGGGCCACACCGATCCTCCGGCCATCCCGGCAGACCAGACTGAGGAAGGCGGCGGGGAGGGTGTTGTCTTCTTCGGCCTCGTCCAGCCCCTCCAGGATGGGCGTCGAAGCCTTCCATGGCTCGTCGGGCTCCCCGGTGGCGTCCAGCACATCCTTCTGATCCACGGACATCCCCACCACGGCCACCCGCACGTCTCCCGAGTCCAGGGAACGGGTGATGCGCGCCACATCCTCCGCCGCCACCGGAATGGTGGCGAGGAAGGACGGAATCCCCTTCACGAGAAGAGCCAGGGAGATGGCCGAAAATCCATCCGGCACCTCCTCCGGTGTCTCGTCCGCCGAAAGGACGGTGTGGAGGATGGGATACTCGGGGCTGACGAAGGCGTTGAAATCGCTCATGATACCCTGAAAGGTGGGGCGCAGGCGAGGTGAGAGCAACCGTTGCGAGCGGTGGTCCTCCCATTGCTTGGGAATCCCCCGAACCCCTGATAGGTTTCACGGCAGGGCGAGTGTGTGTGCCCCCGGTCCCGGCTCCGAGGATCCAGACCTCGTGCGCCCCCCGACTCCATCTCCACCCGTCACGCCCGAGACCTGCCCATGTACCTGAGGATGATGACGCTGGCCCTGCGCCGGCCCCGCAGCATCCCCGCCATGGTGGGGTTGGCGTGGGCAGCCCGGCGACGGGGGTGGTACCTCCGCCCGCCCTTCCTCCCCCTTCCGCCCCGCTCCTACCTGAAGTGGCGCCTGGACACGGCGTACGGGGATCCCAAGGCCCGGCCGCCGGCCCGGGAGACGCTCCGCTACCTGTCGTGGGCTCGGCGCATGCGTCGGGGCGACTGAGAGGACCGGGTGTCATGGGACGCGCCCTGGTTGTTCTGATCGTGCTCCTCCTCCTGGGGCTCACCTTCGAGCCGTCTCGTGAGATCATGGTGGAGACGGCCCGGCCTGCGCTGGTGCCGGCGTATCGCTGGATGACCCTCCACGAGATGAACCAGATCGTGAAGGACCTGGAGTCGCACCAGGAAACCCGGGGGCCGCTCCCGGCGGGAGATCGGGAGTTCGACGCCTGGCTCAACCAGCGCTACCCCCAGCCCGCCAGCCGCGAAGATGCCTGGGGAACCCGGTACCGGTTGCAGGTGACCGCCGACGGGTTCCGTGTCATGTCGGCAGGGCCGGACCAGGAGTTCGGCACCGGCGCCGACCTTTCCAGAGAGGGCCGCCGTCTCATGCGACGGTGAGGATCGGCTCCATGATCCCCATCACCCCCGAGGACATCCTGCGCACGGGCCCCATCCTCCTCTTCGGAATGGCGGTGGCCGAGACGGCCGCCCCGGCCGGGGTGGTGGTGCCGGCGGGCGTGGCGCTGGCTACGGCGGCGGGGCTGGCCCATGGGGGCTATCTGGGATGGGACGCGGTGCTCCTGGCCTCCATGGGTGGGGCGCTGGTGGGCGACTCCCTGGGGTACTGGTTGGGTCGCAGAGGGCTCCGTGTCGGCCCCCTCCTCCCGGAGCGGGCCCGGGCCGTGGCTGCCCGCGCGCGCCTCCGCACCGAACGCCTCTTCGCCACCCGCGCCCTTCTGGCCGTGACCGGCGGCCGGGTCATCGCCTTCGTGCGCACCCTCATGCCCACCACCGCCGGGATGTCCGGTATCTCGTATCCCCGGTTCCTCCTCTTCGACCTCCTGGGCATCGTCCTCTGGGCCGCCCTCTATGTGGCGCTGGGGATTGGTGCGGTGGAAGGGCTCCGGGCGATGGTGACCTGGGAACGTCCCGGCGTCCTCCCGACGCTCTTGATCCTGGCTCTGCTGGCCTTCGGGGTCTTGCGCCTGAGGATCCTGGCGCGAAGGCGGGCGGCGCTGGGCGGTGACGAAGAGGCAGAGCTGTTGTGACCCCGTCGTCCCCCTCCCCCGGTTCCCGTCCTGTTCCTTCGGAGGAAGCGCTGCTCCCCTCGAAGGAAGCGCTGCAGGTGGGACTCACCGGGAATGTGGCTTCCGGCAAGTCCACCGTGGCCCGGGTGTGGTCCCACATGGGCATTCCCGTGGTGAGCGCCGACGACCTGGCCCGGGAGGCTGTGGCGCCGGGGACCGCCGGCCTCGAGGCGGTGGTTGAGCTCATGGGTCCCGAGGTTCGCGCCGCCGACGGTGGACTCGACCGCGCCGCCGTGCGCCGCCGGGTCTTTCGGGATCCGGAGCTCCGGGAGCGGCTCGAGGCCATCCTCCACCCCCGCATCGCCGAGCTCCGGGCCGCCTGGGTCCGGGACCGGGAGGGGGAAGGGCACCGGATCCTGGTTTCGGAGGTCCCCCTCCTCTTCGAGGCGGATCTGGCTCACCACTTCCACCGGGTGGTGGTGGTCCACACCGACGCCCACCTCCGGCGTGAGCGGCTGGTGCGGGACCGGGGTCTGGACCAGGAGGAGGCGCGACGGATCATGGATGCCCAGGGCGATCCCGACGCCAAGCGCCGCGCCGCTCACCACGTTCTCGTGAACCACGGATCCAGGGGAGAGCTGGAGGCAGCGGCCCGGGCCCTCATGGAGCGACTCCAGGCGGAGGCCGGGGCAGGGGCTGGGCCCGGGGGGGAGGCCGCCCCGTGACCCCTGCCGCTCCCCTCCGTTCCCCTTCGCACCCCCCTTCGCCGGGGGCTCTGCGTATCGACCTCCACCTCCACACCCGGGGCTCCTGGGATTCCCTCTCCGACCCCGAGGCCGTCCTGGCCCGGGCCCGGAGTCGGGGGATCCACCGCATCGCCATCACCGATCACAACCGGTTGGGCGTGGCGCTGGAGATGGCTGCCCGCCACCCCGAGGCCGTGATCCCCGGCGAGGAGGTGAAGACGGCCGAAGGAATCGACGTCATCGGTCTCTATCTGTCGGACGAGATCCCAAAGGGTACGCCGGCCCGGGAGACCATCCAGCGCATCCGGGCCCAGGGGGGCATCCCCTACCTTCCGCACCCGTTTGCGGCAGGGAAGGGGGGCTCGGGCCGCTACGCCGAGGAGCTCGCTCCCCTGGTGGATGTGGTGGAGGTCTTCAACAGCCGCCTCCGCCCCCGGAAGGCGAACCGGAAGGGTCTCGAGCTGGCGCGGCGCCACGGGAAGCTCCAGGGCGCCGGCTCCGACGCCCACTCGGTGGGGGAGGTGGGGAACGCCTGGGTCGAACTCCCGGCCCACCCCAATGAGCCCGCCGCCCTCCTGGCCGCCCTGGCCCGGGCCCTTCCCCAGGGCCGCCGGGCGGGACTCCACGTCTTCGTCCTCTCCAACTGGGCCAAGGTCCGGAAGAAGCTGGGGGGCGGCTCCGCTTGACCCCCCGCCTCCCGCGGTCTAGCGTTCGGGCCATCATGACCTACACCATCCCATCTCATCGTCGGACGTCGATCCGCCGGGTACTGGACCTGCTGGACGGGGCCAACTCGGTGATCCTCACCACCCACCTCAACGCCGATGGTGACGGCTGCGGCGGCCAGGCCGCCCTCCTGGAGTACCTCCTTGCCAATGGAAAGGAAGGGTGGGTGGTGAACCCTACCCCCTTCCCGGACCTCTACCGCTTCCTCTTCCCCGACCCGACGCGGATCCTCCACGCCGGCTCGGAAGAGGCGCTCCGGCGCTGCCAGGCCGCCGATCTGGTGGTGGTGCTGGACACGGCGGAGGTGCCGCGCATCGGTCGGGTGAACCCGCTGATCCGGGGGCGGAAGAAGGTGGTCATCGATCACCACCCGCCCGGGGGACGCGCCATCGAGGGAGTGCAGTTGGTGGACACCACGGCGGCGGCGGTGGGCGAACTGGTCTTCGACATCCTGGCCGAGGCAGGCGGGCCCTGGACCGAGCCGGCGGTGGACGGGCTCTACACGGCCATCCTCACCGACACCGGTTCCTTCCGATTCTCCAACGCCACCCCCAATGTCCTGCGGGTGGCGGCGGAGCTGGTGGAGCGGGGCGCCTCCCCGGACGAGCTCTACCGCCGCGTCTACGGGTCCCACCCGCTGCGCCGCTACCGGCTCCTGCGCCAGGCTCTGGATACCCTGGACACCGCCCACCGCGGTCAGGTGGCGTGGATGGTGATCCCCCGGGAAGCCTACGCCCGCCTCGGGTGCGAGCCCGACGATCTGGAGGGGCTCGTGGACATCCCCCGGGAAGTGCGGGGCGCCGAGGTGGCCATCCTCTTCCGGGAGATGGAGGACGGAGAGGTCAAGATCTCCTTCCGCTCCAACGGCGAGGTGGACGTGAACGCCCTGGCCACAGGGTTCGGCGGAGGCGGGCACGTCCGGGCCTCCGGGGCGGTCGTCGCCGGCGAGGTGGATGAGGTGATCCGGAACGTGGTGGCGGCGGCCGGGGCCCTGGTGACGGGAGGAAGGGAGGGTCCGGCTCGGGAGGCTGTGGCGCACGGGGCCCCGGATGGGGAACCGCAGGGCTGACGGAACGTACCTCATGGCAGGCAGCGACCCCGGCGTCCCCGATTCCATGCCCCGAGCCCTGAGGGCCCTGGCCGCGGCGGTGGACCCGGGTCGGCTGGATACCCTCTGGCTCTTCCCTCCGCTTCGCAGCGGTCGGAAGGAGACGGGGGTCCTGGCCGCCGGATGCCTTGTGGCGGAGCCGGACCGCCGGGTTCTGGTCACCCTGGCGTATCGCTCCGAGGAGACGGGGGCCGGGATTGAATTCAACACGGCCATCCACGAGGAGGGGGAGGCGCCCCGGGACCGGCTGCCACGGATCATGGCCGGCGTGGTCCGCCGCATGGACGGAGCGGGAGGCGATCCCCGCCGGTTCGACGTGGAGGGCGATCCGGCTCGCCTGGATGAGGTGTTGGCCGAACTGGACGCCGAAGCCGCCCGCGAGGACGGGGGGTTCTGGTAGGCCCACCGCCGGTTGGACTGGCCCGCCGGACCGGCCTTCCGACACTTCGACACCCGGCCGCCACGACCCGGACACCGGACCGCCGCCGCCGCGACATCCCTCAACCCCACCCCCCGGATACCCCCCTTCGCCATGGACCTGACCTCAACCCCCGCCAAGCCGCCCACTGCGCCCTTCGTGCGCCTCTTCGGTCGCTATCTGCGGGAGCAGGGGCTGCCGGTGACCCAGCAGCGCCAGTCCATTGCCGAGGTGGTCTTCGGGTCGGATGATCATCTGTCGGTGGACGATATCGAGGGCCGGCTCCGGGCCGATGGGGACCGGATCGGGAAGGCCACCATCTACCGGACGCTGGACCTCCTGGTTCGGAGCCGGTTGGTGGCCGAGCACGACTTCGGCGAGGGATTCAAGCGCTACGAACACCGCCTCTCCCGGCAGCCGGAGCACGAGCACCTCATCTGCACCGAGTGTGGAGCGGTGCACGAGTTCAAGAGCCGGGAGGTGCAGGAGATCAAGCGTGAGATGTCGGAGCGGTTCGGGTTCCGGACCGTCCGCCACAAGTTGGAGATGTACGGACTCTGCCGTAGTTGCCAGGAAGCGGGGGTGCAGCCCGAAGAGGATGGGTTGACCTGTCCCATCGAGACGCTGTAGACCGCCTGTAGACCCAAGACTCTCCACCGACTCCATCATGCCGAATCGCTCCACTCCCCGGGCTCCCGCCACTCCGGACCAGGCCGCCTCCGCGGGTCCTGTCGAGGCCGCTGCCGTCGCCGCCCCCGACCCGGCCTCCGCGTCGCCGCCAAGCCCACTCGCTCGTCTCCCGGTGGAGCTTCCCCACACCTTCATGGGACTCGAGGGCCCCGAGGCCACCCTGGAGGGAGCCCAGGCGGTGATCCTCCCGGTCCCGTACGAGTCCACCACCTCCTACAGCGGCGGCACCCGGCAGGGCCCCCGCGCCATCCTGGAAGCCTCGCGCTACATCGAGCTCTACGACCAGGAGCTGGACGACGAGCCCATCCGCCGCGGCGTCCACACCCTCCCGGCGCTTGAGCTCACCCGGGCCGGCTCCACCGAGGCCATGGCCGAGCTGGAGCGGGCCTACCGGGATTTCCTGGAGGGGATCGAGGGCCGCTTCCCGGTCATGCTGGGCGGTGAACACGCCGTGAGCGCCCCGGCCATCCGGGCCACCGCCCGCCACCTGGCGGAGCAGGATCCGGCCGCGGAGGCTCCGTCGCCGGACCGCCTCTCGGTTTTGCAGCTCGATGCCCACGCCGACCTCCGGGACGGCTACGAAGGGGCCCCCTGGTCCCACGCCTCCTTCGCCTACCGCTGTCTGGATGTGGCCGACTTCGTTCAGGTGGGGATCCGCGCCGTGTCGTCGGAAGAGGTGGCGGTGATGCGCGAGCGCGAGGGGATCCACGTGGTCTGGGCCGACCGCATGTGGGAGAGCGACGCCTGGATGGACGAGGCGCTGGCCGCCCTGGGCCCCCGGGTCTACCTCACCGTGGATGTGGACTACTTCGATCCCTCCCTGGTCCCCTCCACCGGGACCCCGGAGCCGGGCGGCGGCGACTGGTACCGGACCCTCCGCTTCCTTCGCCGGGTCTTCAACGAGCGCGAGGTAGTGGGAATGGATGTGGTGGAGCTGGCGCCCACCCCGGGCCTCCACGCCCCGGACTTCCTGGTGGCCAAGCTGGTCTACAAGCTCCTGGGGTACCACTGGGAGGCGGTAGACACACGAATGGCGGGACCGCCGGAGTCGGTGGGCGGCGAAGGGACCACCCCGGAGCATTCCCCCGAGGGCACGCCATGACCGAGGTCGGGATCTTCGTGGCCCTCATGGCGGGGGTTCTGTCGTTCCTCTCGCCGTGCGTCCTCCCCCTGGTGCCCTCCTACCTCTCCTTCGTCACAGGGATGAGTCTGGAAGAGCTGGAGGAGGGGCGGGACCGGAGCCGCACCTTCATGCACGCCGGACTCTTCGTCCTGGGCTTCACCATCGTCTTCGTGCTGCTGGGCGCCAGCGCCTCCTTCCTGGGCCAGTTCTTCCGTCACTACGAGGAGTGGGTGGCCCGGATCGGCGGGGTCATCATCCTGGTTCTGGGGCTTCACCTGGCGGGGGTCTTCAAGCTGGCTCCCCTCATGCGGGAAACGCGCCTGCATCTGGCGGACCGGCCCATCGGGCGGCTCGGCGCCGTAGCGGTGGGGATGGCGTTCGGGGCGGGGTGGACGCCGTGCATCGGTCCGGTCCTGGGGGGGATCCTCACCTACGCCATGGTGCAGGACACCTTCTGGTCCGGGATGGGGCTCCTCTTCGTCTACTCCATGGGGCTCGCGGTGCCCTTCATGCTCACCGCCCTGGCGCTGGACCGGTTTCTCCGGACCTTCCAGCGCTTCCGCCGGTTCCTGCCTGTGGTGCAGATCGCGTCCGGGGTGCTCCTGGTGATCCTGGGGATCCTCCTCATCTCCGGCTCCTTCACCCTCCTCACCGGGTGGCTCATCCAGTTCACCCCGGACTTCCTCATGGAGCGGATCTGAGGTAGG
>REEG01000231.1 GCA_007695195.1 Gemmatimonadales bacterium
AGTTAAGGGGATAATCTATCCTCCCCACCTCCCTTCTGCCAGTACCAACATCAGATGGCTTGCGGGTTACTCGGACACGCTCCTAGAAGGTCGAAATCGGATTGCAGCGCCCGGCAGAGTCGGACACCAGAATCTAGGGGCTATTCACACTGCCCGGAGCCGGAGGGCCTGCGTAATGAGTGCGAAGTGGATGAGGACGGTGAACACGAGGTCCAGCTTGTCGAAACGTGAGAAGATGCGGCGGAATCCCCTGAGACGGCGGAACAGGCGTTCGATCGCGTTTCGGCGGCAGCACAGTATCCGATCATAACTCCAAGGATGCAGCCGCCCGCGCTTCGGTGGGACAACCGGCCTGAACCCCAGGTCCAATGCGAGCTATCGGTTGTTCTCCCCTTCATATGCTCGATCCATGATCATGGAAACGGCTCCCTCGGGAGGCGGGAGACTCCGCAGGAGCTCCCGACCAGTTGGGGCGTCATGATGGTGTCAGGGCGAGATCGAGAACGTCACTGCCCGACGAGCATCCGCGCTAACCATATGAATTTTTGTGGTCCAGCCCCCTCGGGATAGGCCGATGAACTGCGGGCCGTTTCTTTCCGGGCCTGTCCCATCGGGATGAACCTTTACGATGGTGCTGCCCAACGAGAGGGTGTCCACTCGAATCCGAATGATCTCCTCTTCCTGCAGGGCCGTGAACACACGATCCAGGACACCAGCCTTCGCCCAACGGTTCATTCGGGTGTAAATCGTGTGTTAGCGGCCGAACCGCGTGGGCAGCACGCGCCACTTGAATCCGTTCTCCGAGACGTGCAGGATCGCGTTGGGAACGCTAGGGCTTGAGATCTTGACGTTTCCCCGCTGCGTGGGGAAGCATCCTTCAATGCGCCGGAACTGCTCCTCGGCTATCATCATACTTGACCATAATCACTGCATCGTAGTGTGAACAGGCCCTAGCTACCTCACACCGGGCCCTCCAAGACTGCGCCTGGAGGCGAGGGCCTCTTCCAAATACAACGCATCTATACGTGACATGAGGGATCTTCTCATGAAGGGGGCACTTCAGACTGAGGGTTCTGCATTAAAGCCCCCCCCTGCCCGTTAAAAGCCATTGTCTGCCCCTCCCGTAGCGGCATCGATTGTTTGGCTACGGTTGCTAACAAATACAATAGCGTAAGACCAACCCACCAATATCTGTAATAGAATACATCGTTCCCAAACCCATAAAACAACAGCCCTCCAGCCAGACCTATCACTAACGGCTCCTTTGTCCGGCGCACTATCGTATATATTGTTGCAAGGATCCCTGCCAGAAACAAATAGCCAACGATTCCACCTTCGAAGAATAGTCTCAGGTATCCATTGTGCAGAGCCCTTCCACCCACCCTAGCATCCATTCCAGCACCATATATCCGCCACACATCTTCAGAAAGATAGCCTTGAAGAATATTTATCCGCCCTTGGCCACCACCCGACCGAACAGCGTCGACATCAAACGTGAGCGCAGCTAAGATCCGGTTTTCAGCCACACCCGTCCAATTGCGCGAAACAGTGCCGTAGAAACCATATAGTAGGATAGCTGCCAAGGCTAGGAGAGCGGCCCTCCTCAGCGATAGTGAGAGCCTACTCCCGGTGTTACCCACAGGTATTTTCAGCAATGCCACAAAAAGACTTACCGCACAGAAGAATACGAGCACTGCTGACGCGGTACGGGCCTGCGTCAAGATCAACGTACCCAAAGCTACGGTTACAACGGAAAGCCCTACGGCATATGCGGGCAAGGACGTCAAGACACGACCGCGAACATCCCTGACCAACCAAATGCCGGCGACAGTGACCCAAACCATGTAGGCTCCCCAAGCCGCCGGGTTGTAGTCACCATCGACACGAAATCGGCGAGTGATGACCGGAGAGGAAA
The DNA here is from genome assembly GCA_007695195.1 of Gemmatimonadales bacterium. GTDB lineage: Bacteria > Gemmatimonadota > Gemmatimonadetes > Longimicrobiales > Gaopeijiaceae > PWLA01. Next base: position 1,916 of record REEG01000231.1, read on the forward strand.
ACACATAATAAACAGACACAAGGCTTACCGATATCGCAAATACAAGGAGGGCAGATTTGACGTTCGATCGCTGCCATCGGAATGCCGCAATAACCAAGAGACTTAAAGCATAACCAACGACACTCCACCGCGGAAAACTCCCACTGCTGGACACCAGGGCAACCCAAAATACGTATACAAATGAGAGGACAGCTAGGATAATCAAGTGCCTGGGAAGGTGCACCCTTTGAACGTTGTGGGAGGCTATGAAGAGCAAACGGGTTACGAGAATGACAAGTAGCGCATAAGACACTGGTATCCAACTACCGATAGACCGCATGAGAATTGGGTCAGTGGCGGAAGTGGCAAGGAACAGCCCAACCAAGATGCCAGTAATGCTGTGAGATGAAGAGAAATTACCTCTTTCTCCTCCAAGCCGATCGTCAGGTTGGCTCATGGGCCGACTCCTGCGACCGCCTCTGGCTCTCCACCAGCCCTCATCAAAATAGAGGCGACTCTCTCAGCACGTCCTGTGACATTGTAATGCTGTGCATGTCTTTGCGCAGAGAGTCCCATTTCGGCGCGTAAGGACAGGTTGTCCCTGAGGTCACGGATAGCTTGGGCTATCTCCGGCACCGCATCGGGCGGCGTCAGAATGCCAACGTCTGCGGGAACGTGTTCCTCCACTCCAGGAATAGCTGAAGAGATAACGGGTAACCCACACGCCTGGGCCTCAAGTACTGCGTTGCAGCATCCTTCAGCTCTGGTCGGTAAGACGAATACGTCAGCGGCTGAAAGGTAATGCGGCACGTTATCGTGGCTGACGGTGCCGCTGAATAATACCACCTCGTCTGGAGGTGGAAATGCTCCGGTGCCCAGGAAAATAGCTTTGGGCGTTGGGGACATACTCTTCAATGCCGCTACGAGGCGACCTACTCCTTTACGTTCGTTAAAATGCCCCACGAATATCGGAATGAATTGATCTTTCGGTAAACCGAGATTCGCACGCGCCCTTTCCTTGTCTCGTGGATAGAAGAGCTCAGGATCCACCCCGTTCGGCAAGACGGTAACCTTCTCCTTCGGCACAGACAGCGTGTCAGTCAAATAGCGAAGAATACTGTTTGATACGGGGATCAAGTGATCGGCAGATCCGGCGATTCTTCGCATGCGCGTAATACCGTAGGGACGCTCATGCTTCCGCATATCCGATTCACCGCATCCAATGATGACCGGAATCCCAAGGCGACGGCCCACAGCTATAGCAGAATATCCGCTTCGGAATAGAAAGTGTGAGTAAACAACATCGAATTCGAGATCCTCTCTCTTTATACACTGAAGCGTAGTGTGAGCATGAGCCCTTTGAGTGGCAATTGCCCGAAATCTTGATCCAACTCTCCCGATCGGTACGGCGGGGTATCGTGGACGTAACACCTCTACTGTGGAGTCCTTGGTCACACCCGACAGGGACTGGACGGCTTTGTAGGGTAGTTTGGGTCGGTATGGAACAAACGCCTGAGGAGACACCACGGTCACGCTTTTCAGCTTCGGGATTAAATGTCTGACCAACTCCTTGACAAAGGGATTCGTCCAGGGTTTGGCCTTGGAAGGGAATCCTGAGATTATCAAAAGATTCATCCCCATCACGCCCTCCTCAACGCCGCCCCTCTCCTCACCTCCCCCGCCTGCCCCCCCACCACTCCCGCCAACACCTCAACCACCGCCTCCGCCGTCCTGCCCCCACCCACCGCCACCCCCACCAGCAGCTCCAGCGCCCGTTCGGCGCCGCCCTCCGCCGGGGCGGTGACGATGCGGACTCCGGCAAGGGACGTTTCCCGTACCTCTTCCCCGTTGCCCACCAGGCGCTCGTGGAGCTTCTCGCCGGGGCGCAGGCCGGTGAAGGTGAAGGGGATGTCCACCTCGGGGCGCTTGCCGTGGAGGCGGACCATGTTCCGGGCCAGGTCCACGATGCGCACCGGGTCGCCCATCTCCAGCATGGCGATCTCGCCTCGGGCCTCATCCAGGAAGCCGGCCTTCAGGATGAGCTGCACCGCCTCGGGGATGGTCATGAAGTAGCGGGTCACCTCGGGGTGGGTGATGGTGACGGGACCGCCCCGGGCGATCTGGCGCTGGAAGAGGGGCACCACGCTTCCGTTGGAGCCCAGCACATTGCCGAACCGGACCGCCGTGTAGTGGGTGCGGGGGTGGGCGGCCTGCATCTTCTGAACCACGATCTCCGCCGCCCGCTTCGTGGCTCCCATCACATTCACCGGGTCCGCCGCCTTGTCCGTCGAGATGAGGACGAACCGTCCGGTGCGCGCCTTCCCCGCCGCCCGGGCCACATTCCGGGTGCCCAGCACATTGGTGCGCATGGCCTCGCCGGGGTTCCGCTCCATCATGGGCACATGCTTGTAGGCGGCGGCGTGGTAGACCCGGTCGGGACGGTGGCTCTCGAAGAGTTCGGTGATCCGCTCCTCGTCGCACACGTCGGCCACGCACGGGATGACCTCCACCTCGTCGTAGCGGTCCTGCAGCTCCAGATCGATCCAGTAGAGCCCGGTCTCGGCCTGATCCACCAGGATGAGGCGCTCCGGGCCGTTGGCCGCCACCTGCCGCGCCAGCTCCGAGCCGATGGAGCCCGCCGCCCCCGTCACCATGACGGTGCGCCCCGCCAACTCCTCTTCCAGCTCAGGGAGCTCCAGGCGCACCGGATCGCGCCCCAACAGGTCGTCGATCTCCAGGGGGCGAAGGGTCCCCACCGAGACGTCGCCGCTCACCAGATCCACGATCCCCGGCACCACCTTCATGGGGAGTTCCAGCGGCTCCAGCGCCTCCACCATCCCCCGCAGCTCCCGGGGTGTGGCCGACGGAATGGCGATGGCCACCTCGTCGGCCGCCACGGACTCGGCCACCTGCGCCGCGTCCGCCGTGGTCCCCAGCACCCCCACCCCCTGGATCCGCAGTCCCTGAAGGATGGGGTTGTCGTCCAGGAACGCCACCACCCGCATCCCCGTCCCGGACTGGTTCAGCTCCCGGGCCAGGTGGTTTCCGGCGGCGCCGGCGCCCACCACCACGATCCGGCGCTCCGGTCCGCCGCCATTTCGCCGGGCCTGCTGGATCCCATTCACCTCCACCAGGCGACGGTACCCGATCCACACCCCTCCCACCCCCACGGTGAAGGCGGCCCACTCGATCAGCACCACCGAGACGGGCACCGCCGGAAGCCAGGCCACCCCCCGGAAGAGCGCCAGGAAGAGCACCGACGAGGCGGTGGAGGCCGCCCCCAGCCGGAGCACGTCGTCCACCCCCACATAGCGCCACCGCCCCGCCATGAGGCGCACACCCCGCGCCAGAATGAGGCGGAGCACCACCAGCCCCGCCAGATGGAGGGGGAGCGCCGCCACATACGCCTCCGGGACCTGCAGGTCGAAGCGGAGGCTGTACGCCGTAACCAGCGCCGCCGCCGTGGCCACGGCGTAGAACCCGTAGGCCACCGCCACCCGCCGCCGTCGGGGCAGCTCCAGCAACTCCGGCAAATCCCGGTCCTTCGTCATGTGGATCGCCTCATGGTGGTGGTGGAGGGAGAGAAAGAGGGTGGCGAGTGGACGCGGCGTCCGGGCGCACTTCGTGCCCGTCAGTCCATGGCGCGTCTGACTCAGCCTGCTTCGTCCTGCCCTGTTCTGATGATTCTGCTCGGTCCGGCCGCGGTCGGGGGGAGATGCCCCCGTCGGGACGGATCAACCGGTCCGGGAAAGGGACCGGGCCTGCTTCACATACTCGGTGGGAACCGACACTCCCCGGGCCTGCCGGAGACTGTCCAGCTTCACCACCATCCGTCGGCGGCCCCGGTGCTCGGTGAGCACGCCGGTGAGGCCCGCGAAGGGCCCCTCCACCACCACCACAGGGGTTCCCACCGCCAGGTAGTCTTCCTGCGACGGGAGCTTTCCTTGGGCCGTCACCCCCCTCGCCAGGGTCATGACCGCCTCCATCTCATCGGGGCGCACCGGGCGGGGCACGCCCCGGCTCCGCACGAACTCCACGGCCCCGGGCCACCGGAGAACGGCGCCCGGATCCCGGAGGGTGGTGTGGACGAAGACGTAGCCGGGGAAGAGCGGCATCTCCACCGCCCGGGTCCGGTCGGTCCAGTCCCGCTCCACCCGGGCCAGCGCCCCGAACGCCTGGATCCCGGCCCCTTCGAGCTGCCGCACCACCTTCTTCTCGTGCCGCGCCCGGGTCCGGAGCGCGAACCAGTGGGGGCGCTCCAGGAGTCGGCGCGGGTATCCGGTTCCGGTGCTCTGGCCGAAGGTCATCAGCTCACCGCCTCGCCGTAGTACTGGGAGTGGTAGTAGGTGCCGTACTTCTTCGCCTCGCCGTCGGGGTCGTTCATGACGGTGCCCAGGAGGCGGGCTCCCACCGTGTGGAGCTGCCGGGCGGCGTGGCGCGCCGCGTCCATCTCGGTCTGGCCCGCCCGCACCACCATGATGACCCCGTCGGCGGCGGCCCCCAGGATGGCGGCATCGGCCCCGCCGGCCAGGGGGGGCGAGTCCAGGATCACCATGTCGAAGCGGTCCCGGAGCGTCCGGAGGAAGTCCCGGGTCCGGGCGCCCCCCAGCAGCTCGGTGGGGTTCGGCGGGAGGGTCCCCGACGGAAGGATCCAGAGGCCGTCCACGGCGTCGTAGGGGCGGATGGCCCGGGCCGGATCCGCCTCTTCCAGCACCAGCTCGGTCAGGCCCGGCTTCCGGTCCATCCCGAACACCTCGCCCACCCGGGGTTTGCGCAGGTCGGCGTCGGCCAGGAGCACCCGGAGGCCCTGCTGGGCGTAGGTGACCGCCAGGTTCGAGGCGGTGGTGGTCTTCCCCTCGCCGGGGAGGGCGCTGGTGACCACCGCCACCCGGATGGGTTCGTGGTTCTGGGCGAAGAGGAGGTTCGTCCGGAGGGTCCGGAACGCCTCCGCCTCCGCCGAGCGCGACTGGTGCACCGTCACCAGCTCCCGGTGCCGACCGGGCCGTCCCTGGGAGCGGGCGGGGAGCGTTCCGGCGCCTGCGGCCCGGCCACTGGTGGCGGCGCCGGCCGCCAGCTTGAGGGTTCCCACGGCCCCCGTCTTCGGAAGGCGCGGGATGACCCCCACGGTGGAGACGTTCAGCGCCTGCTCCAGGTCTTCCTGACGCCGCACCTTGGTGTTCAGCATCTCCAGCACGAAGGCGCCGCCGGCGCCCAACATCCCCCCCAGCATGAGCCCCAGCGCCAGCATGAGGGGGAGGCCCGCCTGCTCCGAGTCCCGGGGCAGGGGCGCCAGGTCCACCACCTGCACCGGACCCTCTTCCACCGCCTCCGCCAGCCGCGCCCGCTGATACTCGTCCTGGAGCTGCTCCACGGTGCGGCGGATGAAGGCCACGTCCTGCATGAGGCGCTCCTCTTCCGCCAGCGAGCCCGGACGGGCGGCGATCTGGGTGGCGGTGCGGCTCCGGAGGTCGTCCATGGCGGCGAGGCGGGCGTCCAGCGCCTCCATGTGGCTCCGCACCGCGCCCTCCAGGCGCCCCCGGGTGGTGGCGATCTGCTGGTCGATGCGCGCCACATCCGGGTTCGTGGCCGAGAGCCCCCACGGCCCCCCGGTAAGGGCCTCCCGCTCCGCCTCCAGCTCCAGGAGCTGCTGATGGAGCGACGAGACCACCGGGTTCGCCGCCACCTCCGGCGAGGCCACGATGGCCTGGAGCCGCTCACCCATCTCTCCGGGCGTGGCGTTGGCCAGGGTGCCCAGGATGGACCGGTACATGTCCCGGTCGGCCCGGAGCTCTTCCCGGCGCATCTCGATGTTCATGAGCCCGGTCTGCTCGGCGGTGCCCTGCGCCTGGGAACTCACCACCTGCTCCCGACTCCGGAACTCGGTGAGGGACGCCTGGGCGAACTGGAGGCTGGTGTCGGCCTGCGCCAGCTGCTCTTCCAGGAACACGCGGCGGCGCTGCGACTCGGAGCGCGCGTCCCGGGTCGAGCGCTCCCGGAACACCATGACGGCCCGGTTCACCACCCGCTGCGCCTCCTCCGGGTCGGACGCCGTGTAGTGGACATCCACCACATTGGTCTCGGGGCGGGGCTGGGTGGACAGAGCACGGGCCATTCGCTCGATGGCCCGGTCCCGCTCCACTACCAGCAGCTCGGCCTCCGGCAGATCCGGGCGCGAGGCCACATGGAAGGCCACCTCCCCCAGGGTGATGGTCTGGCCGTACCCCGCCTCCACCGTCTCTCCGATGCGCGCCGAGGTGGCCCGGACGCCGCCCTCCCCAAAGGCCAGGCGCACCGTATCCGGAAGGGCGAACTCCCCCACCTGGATCCCCGCCAGGGTGGGGACCCGGTTCCCGGCACCGGACGGGCGGAGGCGGAGCCCCTCCTCCTCCACGATCTGCCCCAGAACGCTCCGGCTACGGAGCAGCTCCATGGCCGAACGGATGGGGTCCGAGGGACCGCCCCTGGGGTCCATGGCCGCCAGCCGCTCCGACATCTGCCCCCGGGGATCTTCCACCATGATCACCGCCGTGGCCCGGTACGAGGGTTCGCGGAACTCGTGGACGGCCCACCCCAGGGCCCCGCCCAGGATCAGGAAGGCCAGGATCATCCACATCTTGCGCCGGAGGATCTGGATCACCTCGGTGAGCTCGATGACGTCGTCGTCCACCGGCTGCCGGCCCCGGGGCCCTCCGCCGTAGCCCGGGGCCGGCGGACCGGACTCGGCGTACTCGAAGGGCATGGGGGCGCGAGACTCCCCGTTCCCCGGGCCTGCATTGGGGGTGTGGCGGGTGAGGTCGGTCATGGAGAGGTCTCAGGCAGGAGGGCGTGGGGGCTTGGCGGCGCGCACCGGGCAGATGGCCGGGACAGAGTCATGGGTCAACGCCCCCTTCCCAGGCGGACGATGGAGGCGATGCTCCCCGCCACCGAGATGGCCGGGAGTACGTAGTCCCGGAAGGTGCTCCGGCGCCGCTCCACCACCAATTCGTCGCCGGACCGGATGGTCAGGCGTCGGGCCTCGCCCGAGGTGTCCGTCAGGTCCAGGCGGTATTCGGCGGCGTCACGCCGGAGGATCACCCGGTCCAGGCTTCCCTGCTCCGTCACCCCCCCGGCCCGGGCCACCGCTTCCACCACGGTGGTGCCCGGCCGCAAGGTATGGATATCGGGCTGCCGGACCTGCCCGCCCACCGCCACCTGGAAGAAGCCCTCGATGACGAAGTTGGGCTCGGCCTCGAACTCGGACAGGAAGAGGCGGATGCTGTCCTCCACCTCGCTCACCGGCCGGCGGACGGCGTAGATCCGGCGGTACAGGGGGTGGGCGATGCGGCCGTCGTCGGTGATGAAGAACTCGCCGCTGAACTCTTCCTGGCGCCAGACCTGCACCCGGACCACATCACCGGGGCGGAGGAATTCAGGGGTGTCCGTGGGCGGCAGCACGTTGGCGGGCTCCTGGGCGGCGGCCGGGGTGGGTCCCGCCCACGCCACCGCCATCCACACCAGCGCTCCCAGAAGAAGGGCGGTCCGTGTGTTCAGCCTGCTGAAAGCCATGGAGCGGAAAGCCATGCGTTCTCATCTCTCGTGGGTTCCCTGCGTCGCCGCGACGACACAGAGCTTGCCTGATTCGGTTCCCCATCAAGCGGGATGATATAGGCCGGAGGTCGCGCTCAAT
>REEG01000141.1 GCA_007695195.1 Gemmatimonadales bacterium
TAGGCCATGGCCACCCCGTCGCCGGTGGCGATGGAGGGATTGGTGGTGTGTCGGTAGACCTGTCCCGCCCCTCCGCTGGCCAGGAGGGTGACCGGCGCCTTCAGAGTTTCCACGACCCCTCGGCGGGGATCCACCGTCACAAGGCCTCGGCAACGTCCGTCCTCATCCAGCAGCAGATCGCTCACGAAAAGATGCTGCACCACGCGGATCCGGGGATGGGCGGCCACGGCGTCCAGGAGCGTCCGCTCGATTTCCCGCCCGGTCCGGTCCCCGGCCCGGACGATGCGCCGACGCGAGTGGCCCCCTTCCCGACCCAAGGACAGTTGCCCACCCTCCTCATGGAACCGGGCACCCCACTCCACCAACTCGGCGACGCGTGCAGGTCCCTCACGGACGAGGATGTCGACCCGGTCCTCATGACACAGGCCGTCCCCGGCGCCAAGGGTGTCGGCCATGTGCAACTCCGGGGTGTCGTCGTCCCCGATCCCTGCCGCGATGCCGCCCCGGGCCCAGTTGGTATTGGACTCGGCCCGGGACTTCTTGGTGACAACGAGGACATGGGCCTCGTCCGCCACCTTCAGGGCGTAGGTGAGTCCGGCGATCCCCGACCCTACCACCAACACCCCGGCTACGTCCGTCACGAATCCACCCGCTGGAATCGGATGCCGGTGTTCCGGGGCTGATGGGCGGTGAATCCGGTGATTCGCCCACGCGAGTCCCGCTGAAAGCGAATCTCTCCGAAGACCACACTCCGGAAGTGATCCGGGCCCACTGCCCGCAGGAGGTGATGGCCCAGGCGGGCGTGGGTTGCCAGGAGGGCGTCTCCCAGGGGGGTCAGGTTGTAGGTGCTCTCGAGCTCCACGTTTCGGTAGTCTCCCAGGTATTCACTCAGTTCCATGCGGGGGGCGTCCGCCTCCGGTGGATCCGGTGCCGGCCCGGCTCCCGAGGCATTCGCAACCCCCGGCCCGGACGTGGGCATGTTCCCCGGTGTGGTAACTCCTCCCACCTCGTACGCCACGGATTCCGTGGGCGTCTCGTCGCCCTCAGCCAGGACCAGGGAAAGGACGGACTCCGCCAGAGCATCGGCGTCCAGGTCGCTGCGGTTCCCGAGGACGCCCACGGCGATCTGCTGCTCCGGCAGCCGCAATAAGGCGCTCCGGTACCCGGCCCACGCCCCTCCGTGCCGCACCAGGCGATGTGCCTCCCACCCTTCCACCACCTGACCCCAACCGTATCGGGGTGTGACCATCCCAGGCCCCTCCGCTTCGGCCAACCGTTCGGCGGCGGCTCGCAGCTCCAGTGCCGCCGACTCACCACCATGGAGGAACTCGACCCACCGGAGGAGGTCGCCCGCCGAGGTGAAGAGGGAGCTTGAACCCCAGGCTGACAGGTTGGACGGCACTCCACGGACCTCGTCCGGCGTGACCCGATACGACGTCGCCCGGCGGGGGATCACCTCACCGGCTCCCCCGGCGATCCGGGTATCCCGCATCCCGAGAGGCCCGAAGATCTCCTGTCTCATGAACTCAGGGAAGGCCATCCCGCTCCGCCGACCGATGATCTCGGCCAGGAGCACGTATCCGGTATTGGAATAGGTGGTCCGGCTTCCGGCGGGAAAGTTGAGGTCGGCCTGTCCGAAGGTGACCCGCAGGATCTGCTCGTGGGTCAGGACATCCTCGAAGCGCCAACCGGCAAGGAGGAGCAGACCGGGCCAATCCCGGACCCCGGACGTGTGGTGGAGGAGGTGGTGGATCCGCACCGGGGGCTCGTGGGCGGGGAACTCGGGAAGCCACCGACGAACCGGGTCGTCCAGCGAGAGGAGTTCTCGCTCCACAAGAAGGGCCAGTCCCAGGGCCGTGAACTGCTTCGCCACCGAAGCCCCGTCGAAAACGGTTTCGAGCGTGATGGGAAGCCCGTGTTCCATGGACGCCAGACCCCGGGCCTTCACCACATCCCGGTCGCGGGTCGAAACGAAGACCGCCGCGCCCGGCTTGTCCGGTTCGAACAGATCACCGAGGAGTTGATCCAAGGCTGCTGAGAGGGGCCCTTCCCCTTCATCGGTGGCTTGGGGCGCCTCAACCACCAGCGTGTCCGAAGACAAACCCCAAGGATCCACCCCATGGCCGGGAAGCGGCGCCGGGGATGGCCCCACCGGTGCCCATGACGCCGCCCAGACCAGCAGCGCCGTGGTCCAACCCATTTTGGCCCATCCAGAGTCCCACCGGATGGAGCCAGGTAGCCAGGACTTGTCCATGTCCCTCCCGCCGGAGCCTGATCCCGAATGCGTCCCGGGACCGATTTGAGCTTCCAGGTATTGTGAGATAAATTGAGAAAAGCAATCCCCCTTCCGGAGTGCGCCATGAGACTCCTTCCGGTTCTCGCCCTGTTCCTCCTCCCTCTCCTTTCGACGGTCGGTTGCGCTTCCAGCGGCGACGCCGACCGGGACCGCCCCACCGCGGCCCGTAACGCCATCACGCTGGAGATGATCGACGACATCGCCGCCTCGGTACAGGACGCCTATTCGGTGGTGGATCGGCTGCGACCCCAGTGGCTCCGGTCACGAGGCTCCATGTCCATCCGCAACCCGCAGCCCGTGTACCCGGTGGTGTACGTGGACGGGCAGCGGTTCGGTGAACTGGACTCCCTCAGGACCCTGGGCGTGCAGTCCCTGAGTAGCCTCCAGTTCATCAGCGCCCCCCAGGCCACCACCCGCTACGGGACCGGTCACGCCGGTGGGGCGATCCTGGTAGTGACGAGGTAGCGGCTCGGGGAGCAACCGACCCTGCTCGGCTTCCCACGGACATCGGGCGGGGTCGGCCCGTGGGAAGGGGCCCGACGTTACGCCAGGGCGCTCTCCTGACCGGAGTCCCGAACGAAGAGGCAGGTGGACTCGGTACGGTCCACCATCTCCTGGGCGAACTGGAAGCTCAGTTCGGGCGAGAGACCGAAGATGTTCACATCCGCCGAGGGTGCGTCGCCCAGGAATTCCCGAAACGACCGCGTCCCCACAACGGTGCGACACCTTCCGAGACGCGCCTGATCCACCAGTCGCTCCATGTACTCCCGCGCCGCGTCCTCCTGGTCGGGATCCGACACCACCGTGATGATCCGGAGTTCGGCCCCCCAGTTCCGACGCAGCAGGAAGGCCGTGAGGATGGCCAGATCCAGATTCCCCAGATCGGCCTCCAGCGACCAGTCCGGGCTCCGATCCCGGGTCCAGACGTTGACTGTGGTCCGCCGCCCCAACCCCGCCCTGGGGTGCGGGGCGTAGAGCAGGACGCCCAGACCCCGTCGCTCCGCCTCCCGGATCAACTCGGGATAGGCACGCTCCTGAGCCTCGTTTCGCGGGAGAGTCAGGAAGACCATGTTGGGCCGGAAGAAAGCGCTCTGTAGCGACTGCATGGCTACGGTGAGGCCATCGGCAAGCCCGTGGTAGTCGATGATGGTGGCCGAGGCGAAGAGTCCCCGGGCCTGCAGGGCATCCCGCAGCGGGAGGATCTCGCGGGACAGTTCGTCGTCCGTCCCACTCTCGTTGAGCCCCACCAGGACCAGGGATCCCTTGGGATAGGCCACGCTCTCCAGAATCTCGAAGGACCCTCGCAGCTCCACCGGATCCTCTACCGGCACCAGGAGGTTCGGCTTCCACGCCCGCTGATTCCCCGGAGGGAAGGTGGCCACCTTCTTGGCCGCCCACTCCGCCAGGGAGAAGAACAGTCCACTGCGCACATCCTTGAAGGGCGCCTCCAGGTGCCGCCCCGTCAGGTAGAAGTAGGCGCCAATGACCACCCCCACCGCCACCAGGCTGAACCCGGGGTTCATGATGAACATGGCAAAGATGCACCCCGCTCCACCCAGGAATGGAACGAAGCGGGGTATCCGGAGGGACGGCCGGAAGCTGATGAGTCCCAGACTCTGCTCCACAAACACCACCACGTTGATCATGGCGTAGGTGATGAGGAAGAAGAGGGTGATGAGGGGTGCAATGGCATTTAGATCCCGGAGCATGAGGGCTGCCAGGACGATGCCTCCGGTGATGATGATGGCGTTTCTGGGCTCTCCCCGCCGCGAGCGCCGCTCCAACCACCGACCCCGTGGGAGGATGCCGTGGGCCGCCAGCGCCTGGAGGATCCGGGGTGCCCCCACAAACGAGGCGAGCCCCGATGAGAAGGTCGCGCCCAACAGGCCGGCCACCACGGCCGGCCCCCAGGCGGCCCGCTCCACCATGATGGTGTAGTTGCCCTGGAGTTCCTCAGGCGAGGCGGACCGGGCCAGCCAGTAGGCCAGGAGAAGGTAGATCACCAGGCTCACCGCAATGGCGGACATGGTGCCCAGGGGAATGCTCCGGCGGGGATCCTTGAGCTCCCCGGACATATTTGCCCCCGCCATGATCCCGGTGGCCGCCGGAAAGAAGACGGCGAAGACCACCCAGAAGCTGGTCCCAGGGAAGCCATCTTCCGGTGTTCCGGGGAAATCGCCCCAGAGCCCTACATTGGTCACGTCGTAGATCATGGATCCCTGGGCCGCCGCCACCCCCACCGAGACCAGGGACGCTGCAATGACCGCCAGGATCACATACTGGATCCGAAAGGCCAACCCGGCGCTGATGAGGGCAATGCCGAAGAGGACGGCGAAGACTGCCAGATCCACCGCCAACGCGGGGTGATGGGGAAAGATCCAGAGCCACCCCTCCCGGAAGCCGAAGATGTACAGGGCGATGACCAGCGCCTGGGAAAGGTAGAGGGGGATCCCAACGCTCCCCCCCACCTCGAGACCCAGTGACTGGGAGATGATGGAGTAGGCCCCTCCGGCCCCGATCCGGATGTTGGTGGTGATGGACGAGAGGGCCAGCCCGGTGGTACTGGTGATCCCGAAGGCCAACAGGATGATGAGGAGCCCTCCCACGATGCCGGCGTTCCCCACCACCCACCCTTCCCGGAGGTACATGATGACCCCGAGAATGGTCAGGAGCGTGGGGGTGAACACGCCGGCGAAGGCTCCGTACCGACGGTGCCCCTCCGGCTCCTCCGGTGGGTAGGTGCGGAGTGGCTCAGTCATGAATCAAGGGCGGGGGTAAGGGCCTGGATACGCGTCGGGCCCGGCAGCGTCATCCCCCACCGGGCCCGACTCGTTGGTCCGTCAGCTTCCGTCCTGTTCCTGGGCGGTGCGGGGCGCCCCTTCACCCCAGCGTTCGAACCAGCTCCTGAGGTAGAGCTGAGTCCGGATGAAGTTGGTGGGCCTGGAACTGGTCCCGTGCCACTCATCCTGGAAGCGGAGCATGGCCGTGGGTACGCCCAGGACCTTCAGGGCCTGGTAGTACTCCTCGGTCTGGGCCATGGGCGTCCGCAGATCGTACTCCCCGGTCATGAGCATGGTGGGAGTCGTGACGTTCCCCACGTACATGAGGGGTGAGCGTCGCAGGTGCTCCGAGGGATCTTCCCAGGGGTAGTTCTCGAAGTTGTAGTACCAGCTCAACCCATCCGTCGTCCCCACGAAGGAGAGCCAGTTCACCACCGGACAGTTGGACGACGCTGCGGCGAAGCGGTCGGTGTGCCCCACGACCCAGGCCGTCAGGACCCCTCCCCCTGAACAGCCGTAGACGTACATCCGGTCCTCGTCCACCCACCCCCGGTCGATGAGGTAATCGACGCCGGCGATGAGGTCGTAGTAGTCGTTGCCGGGGTAGGCGTTGTTGATCTCATTGGCGAAGGCGCTCCCGTACCCGGTGCTTCCGCGGGGGTTGGTGTAGAGCACCAGGTACCCGTTGGCGGCGTGCTCCTGCCAGCCGTAGTTGAAGCCCACTCCGTACATGGCGTGGGGACCGCCATGGATCACCATCATCATGGGGTAGGTCTGGTTCGGGTCGAAGTTCGGCGGCTTCACCACCCACCCGTGGACATCCAGGCCGTCCGGAGCCTGGTACCAGAGCTCCTCCACCTCTCCCAGCGTCACCCCGTGGAGCAGGTCCCGGTTGATTTCGGTGAGGCGCGCCATCTGCGCCGAGCGGGCCGGATCGATGAGATAGACATCCCCAGGTTCGTGGAAGGAACTGATGGTGGCGGCGATCCGTCCCGCATCGCTCATGGAACCCGGAGAGATCTGGTGGACTCCCTCGGTGACGTCCCGCACACCGCCGGTGGCGGAGACGAAGTGGAGGTTCCGATTCCCTTCGGAGTTGGCCGTGAAGTAGAGACCGCTCCCATCCGGCGCCCACATCATGGAGCTCACGCCCCGGTCGAAGTCACCGGAGATCACCCGCGGGTTCGACCCGTCCCGGTCCATGAGGTAGATCTTCCGGTTCCGGTAGGTATCCTGGTGCCAGTCGTCCCCCAGGTAGGCGATGGTTCGGCCGTCGGGAGAGGGAACCGGCCCTGAGTCCGGGCCATGGCGGTCCGTGAGCTGACGGATCTCGCCGGTGGTCACAACCACCGAATAGATCTCGGAATGGCGCCACTGCCGCTCGGCATCTTCCACCCGGAGCGAGCTGAAGACCAACTCCTCGCCGTCGGCCGTCCACTCACCGGACGAGTGATTCCAGTCGCCGTCGGTGAGCTGCCGGACGGCACCACCCTCGGCGGAGATGACAAAGAGGTGGGTGTAGTGATCATCCACATACCCCTGCCGATCCCGACGGTACACGCCCCGCTCCACCACCTTCGGACCCGGTGTCCAGCTCGCTCCCGAAGGAGGGGAGGGCATGTCGATACGCCAGGAGGTGCGGTGCGGCACCGAACTGGTGAAGGCGATGTGCCGGCCGTCGGGAGACCACCGGAGGCTCGAGGGAGAGCGCTCGAGGCGGGTGATCTGGCTCACCGCACCCTCATCGTCCATCCACCGGATGTGGATCTGGCTCCCACCGGGATCGCCGGAGGCCAGGTAGGCGATCCGGGTCCCGTCGGGAGACCAGGTGGGTGAGGAGCCCTCGGCCAGGAAGCGCTTGCGCTCTCCATTGGCGTCCATGATCCAGATCTCGGAGGGGCGCCGGTCATTGCGCCGATCGATCCAGCCGCGGGTGTAGACGACATGGCGGCCGTCCGGGGAGATCTGGGGATTGGAGACGGACTGGAGATCCCAATACATCTCCAGATCCAGGACCCTGGAATTGGCCTGCTGGGCGGCCACCGATCCCGACGGCACCAGGAGGGGTAGGGCCAGAAACAGGGCAAGGAACGGGACCGCGGCCCGGCGCGGGGACCAGCGCCCGGGTCCGGCGTGGGTCCGGACCCGACGCGAACTGAGGGATGACGGCATGGATCCTCCTACGGCGTGGAACAGAAGGGGCGCCTGGCCGACCAGGAACTGAGCGGTCGTGTATGCTTCTTCGGACAGGCGACGGGTCCGGTCAATGTGGGCTACTCCGGTCGATTCGGCCAGGGATCCGTTCGGCGGGCTGCGGCGGAGGGCTTTGCTGGCATGAAACGTGTTCCTTTATGACAGGAAGACACTGATCGCCGATTTGGAGAGGTCTTCGAGTCCGGTACTCTCCGACCCCACTTCCTCAGACTGAAAAGGGCGATAAGGGAAGATTTTTTCCTTTACCCGGTAAAAAAGTGGCAATTTCCCCACCCCTTCCTGGATCAGAGTCGTCTTCGGAGTCCGGACGACCGATTTCGGCCGATGCTCATGTGGCATCCGGGCAGCCCGGGAGGTGTAGGGTGGAGGCACCACCGGTGCGGGAGACCACCACAATCCTTCTGGTTGAGGACGACCCCGACACCCTGAGAGCGGTCGCCCGGCATCTCATACGGATGGGGCATCGCGTGCACACCGCGTCCACCGGGGCCGGCGCCCTGCAGGAAGCCTTCCGATGCGGGCCCGATCTGACCCTGGCCCTCATCGACATCCGCCTTCCCGATATGGACGGCACCGAGGTCTGGGTTCGATTGAACCGCCAACTCATGGGGATTCGGGGCCTCTTCATCTCCGGATACGACCCGGGCGAGTTCCCGGACCTCAAGCTCGACCGGAAGGAAATCCTCTTCCTTCCCAAGCCCTTCGAGGCCTCCCAGCTCGACAAGGCCATCCAGGACCTCCTCGCCTCCCGCTGAGGGCCTCCCTCCCGGGCCACCGCCGGCCCACCTGCTGGACTTCCCCACCACTGTGTGGGAAACTTTCGTCCACCCCTCCGCTCCCTGGGATTCCTGACGACTGGTTGACAGACATCCACGGAACCGATACATGAAAGCCACCTGTTAGAATCGATGCCATTCCTTGGCCCCGGGCAGTGACTCGGGGGCGTCGATTCTGTTCACCCTCGTAAGGAGGACCCAGGCATGGCTAGCATTGTCCGAACTCGCAGGCGCCTCAGGCCGCCCCGATCGTTCCTGGCGGCACTGGCGCTCCTGGCGCTCCCGGCCCTGGTGCCGGCAGCCCAGGTGGCGGCCCAGTCCACGGTCACCGGCACCGTAACGGAAGCCGGTACTCAGCGTCCCCTGGTCAACGCCCAGGTATCCATCCCCGGCACCACCCTCGGGACCCTGACCAACACCCGCGGCGAATTCACCATCACCGGCGCCATCCCCACCGGAGAGGTGACAGTGCGGGCCGAACTCATCGGCTTCCGGGCGGAGCAGCTCACCGCCACCGTCGCCGAGGGCGCCACGGTGACCCTTGATTTTCGACTGGCGCAGACCGCCCTGGCCCTGGACCAGATCGTGGTCACCGGTGCCGGAGCCGCCACCGAACGGCGGCGACTCGGGAACACGGTGGGCACCATCGACCTGGCTGAGCTGGAAACGGCCCCGGTACAGAGCATGTCCGAGATCCTGGGTGGCCGGGAGCCGGGCGTGGTGGGACTCACCTCGGGCGGAATGGCCGGAGAGGGCTCCCGCATCCGGATTCGCGGCTCCGCCTCCCTCTCCCAGTCCAATGAGCCGGTGATCTACGTGGACGGCGTGCGCGTGGACAACGCCGGTGGCTTTGGTCCTGGCATCGGGGCCGGCGGCGGCGGCGCACCTTCCCGCCTGGACGATATCAACCCCGAGTCCATCGAGCGCATCGAGATCCTGAAGGGCGCCGCAGCGGCGACGCTCTACGGGACCCAGGCCTCCAACGGGGTGATCCAGATCTTCACCAAGCGGGGCCAGAGCGGCGCCGCCCGGTACACGGTGAGCATGGACCAGGCCTTCTCCCGGTATCCGCTGGGTCGACTGGCGGATCACGCCGGCTTCGTCACCTCGGTGGAAGGAAGCGGCAGGGATCGAGGCGTGGTGGGTGTTCGGGACCGGTGGGGCATCGATGTGCAGCCCTACGAGGTGTTCGAGGTGGACATGTTCTCACCCCTCTTCAGCACCGGACACGGGCAGACCTACTCCGCTTCGGTGACCGGGGGCACGCAGGCCCTCACCTACTTCATCTCCGGACGGTACCACACCGAGGATGGCCCCTACGACGGCAGTTCGTTCCAGGCGCCCGGTTTCCGGGTGGCCAACGACGAGAACTGGCGGGCGCAGTTCAACGCCAATGTGGAAATCTTCCCCATGGACGACCTGCGGGTCCGATTCTCCACCAGCTACACCGAGGGCTACCACTCCACCGTCGACAACAACAACAACATCTTCGGGGTGCTTTCCAGCATCATCAACAGCCGCCCGGAGCGGGCCACCCAGACCAACCTCTTCGGCTCGCCGGCCTTCGCCACCACCCGGGAGAACTTCCACCGCCTCACCGACCAGGACCTGCAGCGCTTCGGCGGGGCCATGACGGCGGGCTACCAGGTGACGCCCACCATCGCCCTGGACGCCACGGTGGGGGTGGACTTCGTGAACCAGCGGGCCACGCGCTTCTTCCCCTTCGGCTGGGGTGTGGACAGCTTCACCGGCTCAAATATCCTGGGCGCCAGGACCGTCAGCGACCGGAATCACCGAGAGGTGACGCTGGACGTGAAGGGGCGCTGGAACGGTTCACTCAGTGATCAATGGACGCTGGACATCGTGGCCGGCGGTCAGGGCTTCCTGACCCAGACCAAGGCCCAGGTCGGGAGCGGGAACGAGTTCCCGGGCCCCGGGCTTGAGGTAGCCGGTGCCGGGGCGCTCCAGTCCGTCACCGAGACCTTCTTCGAGGAGGCCAATGTGGGCCTCCTCGGCGAGGCCCAGTTCGGGTTCCGGGACTTCGCCTTCTTCACCGTGGGCGGACGCTACGACGAGAACTCTGCCTTCGGTGAGACCGCCGGAGGTGCCTTCTACCCCAAGGCCAGTACCTCCATCATCCCCAGCCAGCTCGACGGGTGGGGCGGGGACGTGGTCTCGACGCTCCGCCTCCGGGCCGCTGTGGGCAAGTCCGGGCTCCAGCCCGGTGCCTTCGACCAGTTCACCACCTTCTCGCCCCTGGCCTCGGCCCTGGGCTCCGGCGTTGCCCCCTCCAACCTGGGGAATGCGGACCTCCGACCCGAGGTGTCGATGGAGTGGGAGCTGGGTTCGGAGATCGGCATCTTCCAGGACCGGGCCTCCATCGACTTCACCTACTGGAACCGCACCGTCACCGACGTGCTGGTAGACCGGCAGTTCGCCACCTCCGGCGGCTTCCGATTCCCGCAGCTCGACAACATCGGGGAACTGAAGGCGTGGGGGCTGGAGATCGGAGCTGACGTGCGTGCGGTGGCCACCCCCAACTTCTCGGCCAACGTCTTCGCCAACGGTGCCTTCCTCCGCGAGGAGATCACCGATCTGGGCGGGGCGCCGGCGCTGAAGGTGGGAGGTTCCTACAGCCGCTACCGGCAGTTCACCAAGGAGGGTTTCCACCCCGGCGCCTTCTTCGGTCCCATCCTGGACGAGAGCGTGGAGTTCCCGGGTCACCTGGGGAACTGTCAGCCCCTCTCCCGGGCCGAACTGCGGGAGTGGGCCTCGGTGCCCCGGGATCCGGGCGCGCTGCAGCCCTTCGTGCTGGACTGCGGGACGCCGGAGATGCTCCTGAACTACCTGGGCAAGCCGGTGCCGGACTGGCAGGGCTCCTTCGGCACCAACATGACCTTCTACGGGAACTTCACCCTCAACACCCTCTTCGAGTACCGGGCGCGGAACTTCCACATCCACGATCTGGATGGGGCTTTCCGTCGCCAGCATCCCCTCATCGGTCGGAACATCCGTGCCACCGCCGAGGTGGAGGCCACCATGCTGAACCCGGCGTCCACGGCGGATGAACGGGTGGAAGCTGCAGAGCGCTGGGTCCGGGAACTCCAGGCCCTCTCGCCCTACGACGGTCTCAATGAGATCCACGAGGCGGACTGGCTCCGTCTCCGGGAGATCAGCCTCACCTACCGCGCGCCCACCGAGTGGGCCGAGCGGGTGGGGGCCTCGAACCTCTCCATCACCATGGCCGGTCGAAACCTGGCTCTCTGGACCAAGTTCCCCGGTTCGGATCCGGAGTTGAACTACGCCTCCCGAGGTGACGGAGGCGGGCTTGGCAACAACTTCGGCGAGGGGACCGTAGCATGGGGCATCCCCCTCCCCCGGCGAGTTTCCTTCTCGGTCCGGGCAGGCTTCTGATGGCCGGGCATACGAGGTGGTTCAGACGGCGCAAGCGAAGGGAACCGACACTCATGGGAGGAATGGACATGTCCATACGACGCAGAACCACGCCCCTGCTGGGCCTTGTCCTGGCCCTGGGTGTGGCCGGTTGCGACGGGCTTCTGGACGTGGAGAACCCCAATAGCCTGGTGCAGGAAGACCTGGAATCCCCGGCCGCAGCCGGCGCTCTGGCCAATGGAGCGCTGGCAACCATGAGCCGCGGGTGGGGCTACATGGTGCTTCTCCATGGATCGGCCTCCGACGAGCTCCAGTTCACGGGCTCCAGGAACGCCTGGATCCAGCTTCAGGAGGGAGGCCTGCGGGATGCATCCAACGAGTTCACTGTTGAGGCCTTCCCGTTCATCAACGAGGGCCGATGGATGGCGGACGAGGCGGTGCGGCAGCTCACCATCTTCGATGAGGCGGGGCAGCTGGGGAACCGGTCGCTCCTGGCGCGCTCGCACCTGTACTCCGGGATGATGTACACCCAGATCGCCGACCTCTGGGAAGACTGGGTCATCTCGGACCGGCGGCAGGAGGCACCGCCCGTGGGCCCCAACAACATGAGCCAGATGTACGATACGGCGATCCAGAATCTGACCCGGGCCCTGGAGATCGCCACCTCCGAAGGGAACTCGGCCCTGGCCCAGCAGATCCGGGCCCAGCGGGCGAGGACGTATCATGCCCGGGCCGTGCGGCAACTCATCACCCCGGCAGGGTCGACTCCGTCGAACCCCCTGGTGAATGACGCCCAGGCTGTGGCCGATGCCCAGGCCGTTCTGGCCCAGGTGGAGTCGAGCTGGCAGTTCCGGCTGGAGTTCAGCTCGGCCACCATCACCAACCAGTGGGGAGGTTGGGTGAACGAACGGCTCGAACTGCGGCCGTCCGACGCCTACGTGAACCCCACCGCCGATGACAAGCGGGTGGCGTCGGTGAAGCTGGAGGATCCCATCGACGGCGTGGTGGATCCGTTCCTTGAGGCAACCATCCTGGAAGCGGCAGGGGCACGGAACTTCAATCCGGTCACGGTGGTGTCGGCGCGGGAGCTTCGGCTGATCCTGGCGGAAGCGGCGCTGGCCACCAGCGATACGGAGGGCTTCGCCACCCACATCAACGCCATCCGGAGTCAGGACGGTCTCACCGCCTGGGATGGCCAGGTAGATGCCCTGGAGTTGCTCAAGCACACCCGGATGGCCAATCTGTACAACACGGGTCGACGGTTGAACGATCACTACCGGTTCGGCACCCAGTCCTTCCTCTGGGTCTCCGATCAGGATGCTGCATCCCGGCCCGGATCGCTCCTGCCCATCGCGCAGACTGAGCGGACCGCAAATTGCTACATCCTGGGAACGTGCTGAACCTTCGTTTCACACACCTTCGCCGCGCCGGTCCGGGTCCTTCGGGACTCGGGCCGGCGTTGGCCGTCGGACTTCTGGCCGTCGGACTTGCCGGGTGTTTCTCCTACCAGCCGGTCCTTGACGCCAACCCCGAGCCCGATGCCGACGTCCGACTCCGACTCGCGGCACCGGCGGCGGTGACCCTCTCAGAGCGCACCGGCCGCTCCATCCGGAGCGTGGAGGGGACCCTTCTGGCGGCAACCCCCGACTCCCTCACTGTCGAGGTGCGATGGGGAGCCGTCTACGCCGGGACCCCCTTCGAAGGGCGGAGGGATATTCTGGCCTTCCACCGTTCGGAGGTACTGGAGATCGACCGTCGGGAATTCTCCCGCACCCGCACAGGGATCGTGGCCGCAGGTCTCACGGGGGTGGCGCTGCTCATCCTCCGCTCCTTCCTGGGCGGCGGCGGTGATGCAGGCGGCGTCGGCCCCGGAGACGGCGACCCCCTCTGACCATGTGGGCCCGGCGAGGTCTTTTCCCCCTGATTTCCCTCCTCGCCCTCACGGCGTGCGGAGACGCCACGCCCCCCGATCCCGATCCATTCCATCATCCGGATCGATTGTTGGGCTCTCTGGATCCGGGGTATGTCGGTGACCAGGGGTGCCTTCCCTGCCATGCGGATCTGGTGGAACGCCACGGGCGGACGAACCACGGGCAGTCCATCAAGGCGGTGCTCGCAGGAGATCTTCTCGAAGGGGGAGCATCCGACTGGATCCCCTCTCCAGCCGATGGCCTGGAGTACCGGGTGGAAGTCTCCTCCGACGGGACACCGGTGCAGAGGGAGCGCCTACGGGGCGCCGACGGCACTCTCCTCCACGACTTCCGGGTTCCCATGGATCTGGTGATCGGCTCCGGGAATCAGACGCGGTCCTTCCTGGCAGTCCGGGGAGGCGTCGTTACCCAGCATCCCCTGACCTGGTACAGCGGACGAGAGCTCTGGGACATGAGCCCCGGGTATGGTGAGGCCAACGACCGCTTCAGCCGCCCCATCATCCTTCAGTGCCTGGCGTGCCACAGCGATCTGCCGGTCCTGGAGCCTCACACCCAGAACATCTACCAGGATGTCCCCGGGGCCATCTCATGCGAGCGGTGCCACGGTCCGGGAGCCGAGCACGCCAACGCCCGGCGGCGGGCTCGGGCGCCGGCGGCAGGCGAGCCCGACCCGTGGATCGTGAACCCGGCGCACCTGGACCGTTCCCGGCAGATGGCCACCTGCCTTCAGTGCCATCTAGCCGGGGTTATCACATATCCCGATGGTGAGGATCCCACCACCTTCCGCCCGGGCATGACCCTTACGGAGAATCGTGCCGTCTTCGTCCCCGAGCTACAGCTCGAGGATCCGGACTGGGTGGGCATCGACTCCCATCCCATCCGGCTGGCCCGGAGCGCCTGCTTCGAGGCCACGGAGATGACGTGCCTCACCTGCCATGTGTCCCATACCCCCGGGAGCGAACTCCCCTCGGACCACTACGTCCAGCAGTGCCTGACCTGCCACACGGGAGAGGATCACGCCGGCACCCCCGGCCCCAATCCCCTCTGCTCCCGCCCCGATGCCACCACCCCGGAAGAAGCCCGGTCGGGGGACTGCGTCTCGTGCCACATGAGTGCGGGGGGCACCAGCGATGTGCCTCACGTCCGCTTCACCGATCACTGGATCCAGCGCCGACCCGGCCCACCCCTGGACCCCGATGCCGGGCGCCCCGTCATTGAATCGGACACCCCGCTCCGGATCGTGGAGGTGGGTGCGCTGGGGCTACGGGTCGACCCGGACCTCCACCGCCATCGGTCCCTGGCCGAGACCGAATCCCTGCGAGCCGACGCCCTCTTCCACTTCTACGAGACCATGCACCGGCACCCGGGCTACCTCCCGGAGGTGGTGGCTGCCGGCGAGCGGGCCGACACGGGGGGGAATGCCCTGACCCGGGGCGGAAGACTGGCCCTGGCCAGGGCGCATTTGGAGTCCGGGAACGTGGACCGAGCCCGGGAACTCCTGGAAGAGGCAACCGCCCGGACCCCCGACGATCCATGGGGCCACCTCCTCCTGGGGGCTCTCCTGGAAGAGCGCATGGGGGATCCGGCCGGTGCCCTGGTCCACCTGGACGAGGCGCTGCGCCTTCAGCCCCGCCTCGGCGAGGCCAGGACCAAGCGTGCCGAGGTGCTCTACGCCCTGGGTCGTCGGGGAGAGGCCATCCAGGAGCTCGAGGGACTCCTGCGGGATGACCCTCTCCACCGACCCCGGAGCTGGTTCAACCTGGGCGTCCTGCAGGCGGAATCCGGAAACATGGCCGGGGCGTTGGAAGCCTTCCGGTTCGCTGGAGAACTCGACCCCCTCATGGGAGACGCGGCGATACAGGCCGGCTCCCTCCACCTGGCCGCAGGCGATGTTGAGGCGGCGGAGCGCGCCTTCCTCCGGGCCGTCACCGTGGACGACGAAAATCCGGCGGCCCATGGGAGTCTCGCCCTTCTCCGGCTGGAGCAGGGCCGGATCGCCGAAGCGCGCGCAGGGCTCCTGCGGGTGCTGGAGCTGGATCCTGGCAATGCTCCCGCCCGGGAACTCCTGGGACAGATCGGAGGGTAGGGCGAACCCTCACTCCAGGAGAGGGGCGATGCTAGCCGCCGTAAATCCCCTCCGCTCCATGGACCGCCACCGCCGGGCACGCTCCTTCCGGTCTTGGGGCGCCGGAGTCTCCGGGCCGAACCGGTCCCGGTACACCTGCTGGGCCACCGCACCCCAGTCCACCTCCGCCTCTTCCAGGACCCGGGCGGCCTGAATCCGACTCACCCCACGTTTGCTCAGCTCGGCCAGGATCTTCCGGGGCCCGTACCCCCGCTCCATGCGGCTCCGGAGGTGCTCCCGGGCAAAGCGGAGGTCGGACTGAAGCCCCTCGGCGGCCAACTCGTCCAGGAGCCGCGCCACAGCATCCGGATCGTGCCCCCTGGAGGTGAGCTTCCGGGTCAGTTCACTCCGCGTGTGCTCCCGGCGAACGAGTAGGCGTAGGGCCCCCTCCCGCAGCTCCGACTCCGCGGTCATATCCCCGTCTCCTCGGACACCCGCCACCCATGCTCATACATCCTTCGAATGCCGCCACTCATGCCCCTGCCTCCTCCGATTTTCGCGATGCCCTGAATCTCCGATAGAAACCCTCCGCCTCCGCCGCGAAGCCGGATAAAGGTGGGTGCGACAGGATCAGGACCGGGCACGGCGCATCCCGGACCATGCGGGCCAGAAGCCCACCGATCCGACTTCGCCCTCCCCGGGGACGAGTACTTCCCAGGATGAGGAGGTCGAATTCCCCCGCCCGGCGCACGATTTCGGGGATGGCCTCCACCGACCGGATCACCTCCGCCGTTCCCCGACCCCGGGCCTCATCCTGGACGAAGGTCCGGAGCTCCGACAGCAGCCGCACCCCGACCTCCCGGGAGGTGTCGGGATCAACGACCCGGATGAAGTGGAGCTCTTCCAGTCCCTTCCTGGCCAGCGTCCCGATGATCCGGGCCCGGAGGCGGGCGTGGTGGTTCTCTCCGCTCAAGGGGATGAGAACGCGCCGAACCGTGGAGAGGTCGAACTCCGGGGGCGCGTGGAGAAGGGCCACATCACACGGCAGCTCCTCCAGGAGTCGGTCCAGTGGGTGCCTCCGGTCTCCGGCCTCCTCGAGCCCCTCCCCGGTCTCCGGCACCTGCGCCATTCCCAGAAGGACGCTGTTCACCTCCTGCTCCCGGGCCAGGCGGGCAATCTCGCCCCATGGCTCCGGCGCCACCGTGAGCACCAGCTCCGTATCCACTCCCTCCCTCCGGGTACGGACCAGTGCGTTGCCCAGGGCCGAACTCCCCTCCCGGAGCGCCTCCCGGATCCGGCTCTCCGGAGTGTCCGGATCCGCCACGACTACCTGATGGAGGAGCACCCGGCCGGCCACCGGAGGCGCCAGCGCCGCCGCAAGGGAGGCCAGCCCCTCCGCCCGGGCCGGATTGGCCACCGGAACCAGAACCGACTGCTGCTTCCCCCGCAGTCGCCCCAGCAGCGGATCCCCCCCCGCCAGCGCCGCGTCCAGCGCCTCGGCACGGCTGGACAGGAACCCCATGTACACGAACCCCCCGAGCCCGACCCAGACCAGCAGCAGGAGCCCGGCGATGGGGACTGTGACAAGCTGGAACCCCACCAACAGGGTGCACGCCGTGAGCCCCACTGCGGGAACCAGGGGGAAGAAGGGCGTGGCGAAGGCGCCTTCGATGCGTCCCCTCCCCCTCCGCCGGACCTGCCAGGCGCTCAGGTGGGTGATGCCGAAGGTGATGAGGAATACCAGGGACGCCGCCGCGCCGGCCGCCGCCAGATCCGGAACCACCAGGATCAGGATTCCTGCCGACACACCCACGAAGACCACAGCGGCAATGGGTGCACCGGTCCGGGGGTGGAGCCGCTCCAATGCCCGGGGGAGGGTACGGTCGCGGGCCATGGCCATGGCCACCCGGGAGGCCGCCAGGAGGTTGGCCTGGAGCGCCGTGAGCGTCGAGAGGAGCGCCGCCACGATGACCAACCAGAACCCGAAGCTCCCCAGGTAAGCCGAGGCCGCCTCGGCGAAGTAGGTCTCTGGGAAGGCCTGCGCCATCTGTGAGGGGGAATCGAACTCCGGAGCCAGCCCCACGCTCATGACCACCAGGAGGAGGGGGAGGTACACCACAAGGGTGATTCCCAGACTGGCGAACATGGCCCGCGGAATGTTGCGCCGGGGTGCCTTGATCTCGCCGGCCACCCCGGCAATCAGCTCGAAGCCCTGGAAGGTGATGAAGGTGAACCCCATGGCCGCCACAACCCCCATCCACCCTGTCTCCACGAAGGGGGTAAGGGGCGCCAGCGCCTGGGCCGGGCTCTCCCGGATCACCAGAGCGAGCCCGGCAGCGATGAGGAACCCGAATACCGCCAGCTTCCCCACATTCTCGATCTGGCCGCCGGCCACTGCCCCCCGGGCCAGCCGCAGCCCATACCCCCCGGTGGCCAGGAGCGCCAGGATCAGGATGATGGCGCGTCCTCCCCCTCCCTCCGCCCCACTCAGCGCCGGCACCAGGGCCCTCAGAGCAGCCAGACCGAACTCCCCGAACCCCTGGGCGTAGAGGACGGCGGCCACGATGTGGGCGAAACTCATGATCCACCCCACCCCGAAGGCCGCCTGCACCGAGAAGCTTCGGCGGGCGTAGGCGTACTGCCCCCCGTTCTCCGGGAAGGTGGTGGCCAGCTCTGCGAAGGCCGCCGCCGTGAGCAGGGCGATGACGGCATTCAGGGAGAAGGCCAGGATAGCCGCCGGTCCGGCCTCCGCCACCGCCACCCCTCCCAGTACGAAGATCCCACCACCGACGATGGCGGCCACACCGATCCCGGTGGCGGCCACGAACCCTAGGGTGCGGGGTCGGGCGGAGTCGTCGACGGTTCTGGAACTCGGGGCGTCGGTCACGGTGAATCGGCTCGGAAGTCCATGAGGAAGCGGTCCGGAGGGCGCACCGGGCAGGGCGTGGAGGGCACCGCGTGGAGCGCACAGGCAGGAAACCTCACACCAGAGGCCAGGGCAGACGAATAGGCGGATCCGCCCGGCGGTTGCCCTCTCCCGCAAGGAGGGGCAGGATGGTACGGGGTCCCCGACAAGGGCAAGGGCTCCATCGTCCCGACGGCCATGGAGGCCCGGGAAACCACGTTTTTCGAACCCCGGGAGCCCGGCTATGGTGCCTTCCATATCCCATGAGCCCCACCGTTGACGCTGGAACTCGCCATCCTCCTGGTGGGGATCGCCCTCCTGGGCGGCGTCTGCATCACCACCATCGGCCCGGGCGGGATCTTCGTGACCATCGCCCTCCACCAGCTCCTGGCCCCCGGGCCCGGGACCGTGGCGGGAACGGCCAGCGTCACCTTCATCGCCACCGGACTCATCGGTACCGTGGCATACCTCCGCTCCGGCGAGCTGCGGGGGCCGGGGCCCACCCGCTCCGCTGTGATCCTGAGCCTGACCAGCGTTGCGGGAGCCCTGGCCGGCTCGGGCCTGAACACCTTCCTGGATTCCGGGAGCTTCGGGGCCATCCTGGGGCTCTTCGTGCTGGCCACCGGGCTCCTCATCCTCTGGCGGGAGCGGCGGGGACCTCGTCGGCCGGTGACGGTTGCGCCGAACTCCGGGCCCACTGCGGACCTGGTGGCCGGGCCGGCTCTGGACCTTACCTCTCGCCGGGGAGATGTCTGGATGGCCGTGGTGGGCCTCGCCGTGGGGCTGCCCGCCGGACTCCTGGGTGTGGGCGGACCGGTCCTGGCAGTCCCCCTGCTGGTCATGTTGGGGGTGCCCATGCTCCTGGCGGTGGGGTTGGCGCAGGTGCAGTCGGTGCTCATCTCCCTCTTCGCATCGCTGGGCTACGCGGTGCAGGGCGTCATCGACTGGAGCCTGGCGCTCCTGGTGGGGATCCCCCTGGTGGTGGGAACGGCGCTGGGGTGGTGGATCGCCCACCGGATCCGGCCGGCTCGCCTGAAGGTGGGGCTGGCGGTGGTTCTGGTGCTCCTGGGCCTCCACCTGCTCCTGAGCGGACCGCCGGGCGGGTGACCGTCTGAAGGGAAGAACCCGGAAGGGTGCGCCCCGGATTGCGGGAACGGCGGTTCGGGGCGCATGATTGCCCGGGTATTCCACTGCCTCCCCTCGAGAATGGATGCCCAGCCGTGCGCCCTGCCCCCCGATTCTCCGCCACCGATTCCCGAAGAAGCCGCCCCGGTTCCCTGAAGCCCCGTCCCCGCGCCGTCCGATTCCCCTGGCTGACGGTGGTAGCGCTCCTGGCCGCCTCGCTGGCCTCGGCGGTTCCGCTCCAGGCGCAGGACTACGACTACCGGTACCACACCTACGCGGAGAAGCGGGCCCTCCTGGAGGCGTGGACGGCGGCCCACCCCGAACTGGCCCGCCTGGAATCGCTGGGTCCGAGCCAGTCCGGGACCATGGAGATCTGGGCGGTGGAGCTCACCAACCGGGCCACCGGTCCCGCATCGGAGAAGCCCGCCGCCTTCTTCGACGGAAATCAGCACGATTCGGAGGTCATGGCCGGGGAGGTGGCTCTCCATCTGGTCTGGTGGCTCCTGACCCGGTACGGCTCCGATCCGGACGTCACCGAGCTCCTGGACACCCGAGCCGTCTACGTCATTCCCGTGGCCAATCCCGAGGGCGCCGAGTGGCACATCACCGGCGAGGTGACGTGGAACCCCTGGGAGATCGCGAACCGGGAGCGGCTGTATGGGGAAGGGCGGCGCGGCGCCGATGGCCCGTCCGACATCACCGGCGACGGCAACATCCTGCAGATGCGGATCAGGGACCCGGACGGAGACTGGACCCCCCACACCGACGACCCCCGCCTCATGGTCCGCCGCCAGGAGGGCGATGCGGGGCCCTTCTTCCGGATCGTGCAGGAGGGGCTCGACGACAACGGGGACGGCACGGTGAACTCGGACCCTCCCTTCATGCGCTTCATCACGAACCGGAACTACCCGGCGTTCTGGTCGTCCCACGACGGCCGCTTCCGGGGCGCCGGCGACTACCCCCTGGACGAGCCCAACTCCCGGATCGTGGTGGATTACATCACGGCCCGGCCCAACATCGGCCTCATCGAGTCGTACCACACCACCAGCGGGGTGCACCTCCGCCCCTACGCCGCCCGCCCCGACTCGGACATGCCGCAGCAGGACCTCCAGGACTACCAGGCCATCCTGGCCATGGCCTTCCCCATCACCGGACACCCGCAGGCGTCGGTCTACCATCAGTTCACCACCATCCAGCCTGGGCTCGATCCCGACGAGCAGCCCGGGGCCCGGCGCGGGGTCTTCATCGACTGGGCCTACGCGCACTTCGGCGCCTTCGCCAACACCACCGAGCTCTGGACCATGGAGCCCTTCGTCAACGAGATCGGGTGGGGTGATACGCCCCGGGACGAACCCCTCTTCGCCATCCCCGGTCGGTACAACCGCCCCGACGTGCAACTCCGGATCCTGGAATGGCTGGACAGGAACCGGGACGACCCCCGCCTCTCCGGTCAGGGGTTCGTGGACTGGGCCCCCTTCGATCATCCCACGCTGGGGGAAGTGGAGATCGGGGGGTGGACCCGCTACTGGCTCCGCAACGCCCCTGAGGGCCCCTTCCTCCAGGAATCGGCGGTGAGCGAGGCCCGCTTCGCCGTCCTCCGGGCGCTGAAGCTCCCGCGCGCCCGGATCCGGGGAGTGGAGGTCACCGAAGCCGGTCCCAACCGGTGGCAGGTCCGGGTGCGCGCCACCAATGAGGGGTGGCTGGACACGTCCATGCAGCAGGCCCGTATCGCCGGCGTGGTCCGACCGGACCGCCTGCGCATTGAGACCGTGGAAGGAGCCGGGGGACCGGACCTCACCCCGCGGGAGTTCGACTTCATGCGCGGCACCCGTGGGGGCAGCTTCGAATCGTACTACTACGGCGAATGGACGGTGGAGGGCGACGCCGGCTCAGAGGTGACGCTGATCCTGGACTCGCAGAGGGGAGGGACCCACCGCCTCCACCTCCCCCTGGAGCCCCGGTCCATGGACCGGCCCGTGGACGATCTGGCCCCGGGAGCGGACGCGGACCGGTGAGCTGGCTCCTCTACGGGGCGTACGGGTTCACGGGACGCCTCCTGGCCGAAGAGGCGGTGCGGCGAGGTCATCGCCCCATCCTGGCGGGGCGGGATGGCGAGCGCCTCCGGGCGCTGGCCCGGACGCTGAACTGCCCCCACCGGGTCTTCCCCCTGGATGACCCCTTCCGCCTGGAGGTGGGACTCCGGCAGGTGCGAGCCGTCCTCCACGCCGCCGGACCCTTCGTGGAGACCTCGGCCCCCATGCTGGACGCCTGCCTTGCGGTGGGGGCCCACTATATGGACATCACCGGCGAGGTCCCGGTCTTCGAGGCGGCCTTCGAGCAGGACGCCCGGGCCCGGGACGAAGGCGTCATCGTCATGCCCGGTGTCGGCCTCGATGTGATCCCCACCGACGCCGCCGCCGCCCTTCTTCAGCGCGCCCTCCCCACGGCCCGTCGGCTGGAGCTTGCCCTCCACTCGCCCGGACGCCCCAGCACCGGCACGCTGGAGACGGTGGTGGAAGGGGTGCCCGGAGGGCTCCTTGTTCGCCGGAAGGGAGAGCTCCAGGGCGCATGTCCCGGCGACCGGGAGTTCCGTCGGGAGGTGGATTTCGGGCCCGAGGCGGGCGAGGGCCCCATGGCCGGACGGCTTGGTGGACCCCGCTCGGTGATCCCCGCCACCTGGGGTGATCTGGCCACGGCCTGGCGAACCACCGGGATCCCGGACATCACCTGCTACCTCACCGCCCCCCGCCGCCAGGTCCAACTCCTCCCCCTGGCGCTCCCGGTGCTCCGGGGAGTGCTGAAGGTGGGGCCCCTTCGTCGCCTCGTCCGGCGGCGACTGGCCCGGACCGGCGGCGGCCCCGATGCCGAGACCCGGGCCGGCGGCCGCACCCGGGTCTGGGGTCGGGTGGAAGACGGCGAAGGGCAGGCGGCGGAGATGGTGCTGGAGCTCCCGGAGGGCTACCGCTTCACCGCCCTGGCCGGGATCCGGGCCCTGGAGGGGGTCCTGGAACTGGCCGGGGGGTCACGCCGCCGGCCGGTGCCCGCCGGTGTGCTCACCCCGGCCGGAGCGCTGGGCCCCGACTGGGTCCTGGGGCTCCCGGAGGTGGAGGTCCTCCGGAAGCCCCAGCCCTTCCCCGCCCGGGTAAAGAGGGCGTGATCAGTCCGTCAGGAAGTGGTGATCAGAAGGTGGTGATCACCAGATCGGTGGGCCCTTCCCCGGCGGGGATGGAATCGGTCAGGGCGAACCCACTCCCCTCGTAGATGAAGACCTGCGCCGGAAGCCCCTCGCTGGCACTGCCGAAAAAGAGTTGATAGAGGCGACCCTCGCCATCGGTGCGGGCTCCGAAGGCTCCACGGCATCCGCCTGCGGCCAGGGGCGCGCAGACCGGGTCGGACGGCGACCGAACGAATGCACCGGTCCGGGTATCCCACACCAACGTCCCGAAGAAGAAGCCGGAGATGTAGGCCAACCCCTCCTCATCGATGTGGATGGAGCCGGGACCCACCCCGAACCCGGGGACCACTTCCACCAGAGCGCCGGCCTGGGGATCGATGACGGCGAGGG
This sequence comes from Gemmatimonadales bacterium, assembly GCA_007695195.1. Lineage (GTDB taxonomy): Bacteria > Gemmatimonadota > Gemmatimonadetes > Longimicrobiales > Gaopeijiaceae > PWLA01. The sequence goes on from REEG01000141.1 coordinate 23,051, forward strand.
ATCCGGGATCGCTGAAGTTCTTGGTATTCACCACGTAGACGCGTCCGTCCGGACCCACGGCGGCTCCGGTGGGGTTGTTCCCACCCGTGCTCACCTCCGCCAGAATCTCCAGCGTGTTCGGATCGAGAATCGTCACCACCCCCTCACCGATGGGTGCGAAGTTCTCGTCGAGATTCGACGAGATCACCGCCGCCCGATCTCCGGCCATGACGATTCGGGTGGGACGAGGCGCCACCCGAACCGTCTCGGTGATGGCGTCGCCACTCTGATCCAATCGGACCCGACCCACATCCCCGGTGCCCAGGTTCGCCAGAAGAACCGTATTGTCATCCACGAACACCGAGCCGGTGGCGTTCCCTGATTCGAAGAGGAAGAACCGCTCGATCCGCAGGCCTCGGGGGTCGATGAGGGCAGCGGAAGCGGCGTTGCCCAGGGGCACGAAGACCCGGTCCCCCTCCACCGACAGCCCCGTAGGCGTAACCGAGGCGCTGGCGCCCAGGGCGACGTTGCGCACCTCACTGGGATCTCCGAGCTGGAAGAGCCGAACAGCGTTTCCGGTGGAGTTGGTGACGATCCCGATGCGGGGATTGTCCGGCGTTCCGTCCAGGAACTCGGGCTCCACCGCAGGTGTGGTGGTGCTGTCCGAACAGGCCGAAGCCGTGAGAAGCAGGGCGGGAAGAACCGCCGCGACGAGGAGGTGCCCGGCGTGAAGCCGGTTGAACGGACTGCGAAACGAGAGACGAGACCACACGTTCATGAAACCTCGAAAGCAAAAGGCATGATTCAGGGATCCCGGGAGAGGTGGACGGAGATGGTCCACCAACGACCCGGGAGAGGATAATCGGCCAGGAAGCTGGCCCGGACGTCCAGCGCGTTCCGGAGTCCCAGATCGGCGCGGGCTTCCCAGCCACGGCCCTCGGGCAGGGGAACGGGGAAGGAGGCTGCCAGATCGAGGGTGGTGAAGGGTTCGAGGGCGTTCAACTCCGACCCCGCCACGCTCCGTCGGGGGCCCTGCCGGCGCATGGTGCCCCGAAGATCCAGTCGCTCCCCCTGCCACCCCGCGGTGACGGAACCTTGCCATTCAGGACGGTAGACCACCTGACCTGAGAAAACGGGCCCGGTGTAGAGGACCTGGGTCCGTTCCAGGGTGCCCTCCACCCGGAGCCCTGCGGCGGGGATCCGGGTTCCGGTGGTGAAGGACCCACCCCGTCGGCGGACATCGTAGTTACTGGGACTCCAGATGAATCGATGATCGGGGAACCAGATGATCATCCCGTCCACGTCGCCCTGGAAGAGAGTCCCCTGGATCTCCGGGCGGAGCGGGCCCAGGGATCCGGCCCAGCCGGCCTCCAGACTCCACTCGCCCCGGACCCGCTCCGGCCTCAACTCGGGGTTGGGCCGGACCAGAACGCCCTCCTGGAAGAAGAGGTCGGCCAGGGAGGGGGGGGAGAATCCGTGGGTCCAGCGAAGGCCGACTCTGGCTCCCCCGTTCAGGTACTCCAGACCCAGAGCGGGCGAAACCACCACCGACTCCACCAGATCGTGCACGTCGCCACGGACCACGGCAGAGGCCCGAAAGAGGCCCGGGATCGGGAACACCGGAAAGGAGGCTCCGGGAAGTTCACCGCTCGTCTCGATCCAGAGGCCCACATCACGCACTCGCTCCAGTGCCCCGTGGTCCAGGGAGGAGGCCCGCACGCGTCGGATCCCTCCGGAGAGCCCAGCCTGGATGGAGAGGGGACCCGACTCCCTCCAGAGCTCACCCCGCCAGTTCAGATCCCGGATCTCGGTAGTGGACCGGTACGGAGGGCCAAAGGGTGGAGAGGGATCGGAGTGGTGCGCCTCCTGCGAGTTGGCACCTCCAGACACTCGCCACCCGGCGGCAGTCGTCCCCGCCTCCCACGACCCGGAGACGCCTGCTCGGTCCTCATCGCGACGTCCCGTCAGCGACGGCTGCACTACGGTCCCGGGACTCCCACGCCGGAGTCCTTCTCCGTGGAGTCGGATCCGCCCCTGGGAGGATGGACCGCTGCGGGTCAGCGCCAGGTGCCCCCGCACGGCCCGGGAACGAGCATTGAGGCGTCGGGCCTCACCACCACCCCGGAAATCGGGCACCGGATGAGGGAAATCTCCCCGTACCTCCTCCTGCTGCACCCGTCCGGAGAGTCGCCACCGCTCCACCCGCCCCAGGGTGTGGGAGGCGGCGAGGGACCCGGTCAGTTCTCCGAAAGCCCCTACAGTAGCCGAGGCTTCGGCACTGGACGGCCGGCGCGCCCCGGTCTCCACCAGGATCACACCGGCCAGGGCGCCGGCCCCGTAGCGGGCGGAGGCGGCCCCGGTCACGACGATCACCCTGTCCACGTCGGACAGGTCGAGGCTCGCCAGATCGGCCTCGCCGGTCAGCCCGGCATTCAATGGCGAGCCGTCCACCAGAACCAGGACCTGATCCCCTGCCGATCCCCGAATGGACGGGGTTGCAGGTGCACCGGGTCCCCCCCTGCGTACCACCGTGACGCCCGGGACCGTCTCCACCAGATCCGCCACGGTACGCACCGTTGCGGAGGCGTCTTCAGGTCGGAGCACGATTCCCCCCGCCGACGTCCGCGCTCGTACACCATCCACCTGGAAGCCGGTCAACGCCACAGGGTCGGGCGTGAGAGTCACGGAGCTGCGACTGGTGAGGCCGTTCGCCGCCGTCACCTCAAAAACCTCATCCCGGTAGCCGATGTGGGTCACGCGAATGCGGTGGGAACCGGGGGAGAGACCCCGAAGCACAGCTCGTCCGTCCGGTCCGGAGGTGGTGGACAGCGGCGACCCCAGAACTTCCACCTGGACACCGGGAAGGGGAGCTACCCTGAGGGATTCGGCGGGGGCCGCGAGCCCGTCACTTGTGGTGGGGTCCCAAGGCCAAACGGGTCCATCCACCACCGCCGACACCCGAATCTCGACCACAGACTGAAGCTGGGCGGTTCCGGCAGCGGGAAGGAAACCGTTGGCCAGAACCCCCATGAGAACGGGACCGGCCCAACAAACCAGGAACCCCAAGCCGCCCGGTCGACGGGAAAACGGACCCCGTCTACGGGTAGCTCGGGCCGGAAGGCCCGGAGGCGAATCAGATACAGAGTGAAACACCGTCCCCGTCCTCTTTCCGAAAGACGGGGAAGAGAACAGGATGCACAGTCTCCCGGCCGGAAGCCGGAAGGGTCCGCGCATGTGCCCATTCCCCTCCCGCGAGGGGTGTATGGAAGAGGGAACCGAGGAGGTCTCCTGGCTCGAGGCAGCACCGTTCGCCTTCCCGGGATGAACTCCCAGTGGCATTCAGAACGGGCATTCCGGAAACGATGAACGTTTCCGCACCTCTGACAGTGGCGGGGCCGCGCCGGATTCGCACCGGTCTTCCGTGGTCCCCGGGTCCCATCGAACTTGAGATTCATGTCTAAACCGAAACCCGAAGAGGCGCAAGATGCCTGGGGTGCATCCTGCGGCAGCGGCGGCGAATTCTTCCAGGGCTTCGTCCATGGGCGCTGGCTACAGGTGGCCTGCCCCGTGAACCGGTGGAGATGGGCGCGCATTGCCCGCCCTGAGGGGCAACCGGGGACAGACTCAGGCTCCGCTCCCGACCTCCCCCTCAAAGTCAAACGGCTTCATGAGCGTTTCACGGAAAGGGGGATCCTGCCTGCGCAGGTGGGCCGGACCTGGATCCGGCTGGGTGGCGACGAACTCCTCCCCGGTTCAGGAATGGGAAGCAGCACGGCCGACCTGGGGGCTCTCATCGGGGCCGTCCATGCGTGGACACGCAGGGGAGAGATCGACCCCTCTGCTGCTGCGGCCTGGGCTCTCGAGGTGGAACCCACCAATGGCACCTTCTATCGGGAACTGACTCTCTTTGATCACCGGAGCGGGAGTTTTGCGGAGCCGTGGGGGGCGGCCCCGGAGCTCGATCTGGTGGCCGTTACCCAGGGAGCGCTGGACACGGTGGACTTCAATCGCCGGTTGGATCGCCGACTCCGACGCGGGGAACTTACCCGCGATCTTCTGCGCAGGTGGGCCGAAACCCTGGCCCTCCTGCGACGGGGTCTAGACACCGGTGACCTGGAGGCGGTGGGCCGCGCCTCGACGCAGAGCGCCCGGCTGAGTCGTGCCCTGGCCCCACGCCCCCTGCTCGAGGAGGTGGAGGCCACCGCTCGGGACGTGGGCGCCCTCGGGGTCCTGGTGGGACACAGCGGGACCGCCACCGGGATCCTCCTGGATCCAGCCCGCTCTGCGGCGCCGGAAGGAGTGGCCGAGGGACTCCGGCGGCGGCTGCCCGAAGCCCGGCCCATCCATCTGAGGACGGGAGCCGGTGGCATCCGGTGGGGCACCGTCCCTCCCTCGACCCCATTGCCCCCACCTCAGAGGGGCCCTATGGTCTGAGAACGAAATATCGGAAGAGGCCGTACGGAAGACCGGTGTGAATCCGGCGCGGCCCCGCCACTGTGAGAGGCTCCGGGAGCGATCCCGGATCGATCTGTCCCTTCGTGCCACTGGGCTCCGGCCCGGGAAGGCGGACACGATTGCCTCAAGCCAGGAGACGAGGTCTCGTCCGAGCCCCAGCAAATCCTTCGAGGGTCGGGGATGGGGTGTGGGTCAAAGGGCTGCGGCCGATACTCCGTCCGCTCCCCTGAGCCCGGCACCCGTTTCCGGCAGAGGAACGGGTGCTCCCATGTCGTCTCCCCATCCCGCCCGCCGGACATCGGTCCGCCAGGCGCCGTCCGGACGGACGGTGAGCGTTCTTGCGTTGGTCGTCCTGCTTGCCCTGTTCACCACGGGGTGCGGCGAAGCAGAGCTCCGATCCTCGGAAGCGGACCCGGAGTCGGTGCTCTCATTGGAATCGGCTCCTTCGGGCGCCGAAGGCACCGAACGACCTCCTCCGCCCGATTCCCGTTCTCTCCAGGTCATGGACGACCAGGGGCAGAACGTCCATCTCGAAGGTCCCGCCCGGCGGGTGGTCTCCATCATCCCGTCCATGACCGAGTTGGTGGTGGCCCTGGATGCCCGGGAGGCGCTGGTGGCCCGGACCCGCTACGACCGGGATCCCTCCCTGGCCTACCTGCCGTCGCTGGGGGGGACCATCCGTCCGAATCTGGAGGCCATCGCCGACCTTCACCCCGACCTGGTCATCGCCTGGAGTGACGAGGAGCACTCCCCCCTCAGCCGACGTCTCAGGGACATGGGGATCCCGGTCTACCACGCCTCGGTGCAGCGGATCGAAGACATTCACCGGCACGCGCAGCGGTTGGGACACCTCCTGGGCCGGGACGCCGAAGCCACCGGCTTTCTGAGTGACCTGGAGGCTCGTCTCACGGCGGTGCGTGAAACCCCTCATCCCGGCACCCCACCCACCGTCCTGTACATCGTGTGGCACGATCCACCGCAGACCGCTGGACCGGGGACCTTCCTGGACGAGATCATCGAGATCGCCGGCGGAAGAAATGTGTTCCACGACGCCCGAAGCTCATGGCCCCAGATCTCCATGGAAGAGATCGTGAGGCGCGACCCGGATGTGGTGGTGGCGGCGACACGTCACGACGGTGAACCGGACGACGGAGGATGGCTCCGCCGACCGGGATGGCAGGAACTCACCGCCGTTCAGGGAGGTCGAACCCTGGCCGTCAACGCAGATCTCTTCAATCGCCCCGGACCCGGGGTAGCCGAAGCCGCCGAGATTCTCCACCAGTACCTGGCAGGAGTCACCGAAGCGAGGGCCGGTGGTTCCGAGTTGGACGAAGCGAACCGGACCGAGCCAGGGACCGTTCCTTGACCGGCGTGGCACCGCGGCTGGGGACCCTCCTCGTGCTCCTTACCGGGACTGCCCTGGTGAGTGTCTCCATCGGTGCGGCCCGCATCCCAGTCCTGGAGATCATCCCTGCTCTGCTGGGCCAGATCGAGGGAACGAGTCGCTCGATCCTGGTCCACCTCCGCCTCCCTCGGGTGGTTCTGGCCATCGGAGTGGGGGGAGCGCTGGCGCTGGCGGGAACCACCTTCCAGGCCCTCCTCCGGAACCCCCTGGCGGAGCCCTATGTGCTGGGCATCTCCGGTGGGGCCGCCGTGGGTGCGGTGGGAGTCCTGGTGGCCGGGCTCGGCGCCCGCCTCCCCTGGGCCGTGCCACTGGGTGCCTTCGTGGGAGCGCTTCTGGCCATGTTCCTGGTTCTTCGGGTCGCCCGGGCCGCCGGGGGGAGCCGGTTGGATTCGCGGGTTCTCATCCTGGCAGGGGTAGTGGTGGGCGCCTTCTTCAATGCCGTTATCCTGCTCCTCCTCTCCATCGCGGACGTGGAGTCCTTCCGCTCGGCCATCTTCTGGATGATGGGTAATCTTTCAGGGGCTACCTGGAGCGGAAACGCTCTGCTGGCGCTCTACATCCTCCCCGGCACCGCTCTCCTGCTGGCGTTGGCCCGGCCCTTCGACCTCCTGGCCCGAGGCGAGGATGTGGCCTTTCACCTCGGTGTGCGGGTGGAACGGACCAAGCTCCTGGCCTACGTCGTGGCTTCCCTGCTGGTGGCGGCAGCGGTGGCTTTCGCCGGGGTCATCGGCTTTGTGGGGCTTATCGTCCCCCACGCCCTGCGGCTCCTGTGGGGCCCCGGTCACCGGCTACTCCTTCCGGCCTCCTTCCTGGCGGGCGCCGCCTTCCTCCTCATGGCCGACACGGTGGCACGGGTGGTGATCGCTCCGGCGGAACTGCCGACGGGGGTGATCACCGCTCTGGCCGGCGTCCCCCTCTTCGTCTTCCTCCTGGTGCGACGAGGGGTGCAGTGATGTCGGGCGCCGGACTGGCGGGGGTGGACCTGTCCTTTCGATACGCGCCGCAGGGGCCATGGGCCGTCCGGGACGTGTCCGCCGCCGTGGAGCCGGGCGTCGTCCTGGCCGTACTGGGCCCCAACGGCTCCGGGAAATCGTCACTTCTCCGCCTCCTCTCCGGCGCGCTTGAGCCGGAGGTGGGAAGGGTCTCCCTGGGTGACGTGCCCCTCTCGCGGATCCCGGACCGTGATCGGGCCCGACGGATCGGCGTCGTGCCCCAGAGCGAACCCTCGCCCTTCCCCATCTCGGTCCGGGACCTGGTGGCCATGGGGCGATACCCGCACCTGGGGACCTGGCGGGAGCCGGCTCGCCGGGACCACGAGGCCATGGAGCGGGCCATGCACCGATGCTCCGTGGAGCACTTCGCAGATCGGGATGTGGGAACGCTCTCCGGCGGGGAGGCCCAACGGGTTCGGGTGGCACGGGCGCTGGCCCAGGAGCCCGAGATCCTGCTCCTGGATGAGCCGGCGGCAGGATTGGACCTCCGGCACCAGATGGAGCTCCACACCCTTCTGCGCTCCCTGGCCGGGGAGGGCATGGGGATCCTTCTCATCACCCACGATCTGAACCTGGCATCCCGCTTCGCCCACCGGCTCCTTCTTCTGAACGAGGGTCACGCCACAGCGAAGGGAACGCCCGGCGACGTGGTCCGGGACACCCTCCTGGAGGGGGTCTATCAGTGGCCGGTCCGGGTTGTGGAGCACCCGGGACCCGGACCCGACGTTCGAGCACCCCAGGCCATCCCTCTGGCCCGGAGAGTCGTGGAATGAAGGGGCTCGCCGCCGCCATCCGCTTCCTCACCATCATCCCGGTCCCGTCCGGTTCAGCAGGACGGTTGACCATGACTCCCTGGTTCCCGGTGGCGGGTGTGGTCGTAGGCCTCCCGGTCCTGGCCACCCTGGCGCTGAGCGGGCTGATTCCCCGGTCGGAGGGTGGGGGGATACCGCTTGTGTTCCTGCCGGCGGTGGGAGCCCTTCTGGTGTGGACGGCCATCACCGGGGGACTCCACGAGGATGGTTGGGCGGACTGCGCCGACGCCGCCCTGGCTCCGGTGGACCAGGATCGACGGCGCGAGATCCTGAAGGATCCCCGGGTCGGGGTCCATGGAGCCACCGCCCTCATCCTCCTCCTCCTGGTTCGATTCTCGGCGCTGGCCTCTTTCGCGGCTCTGCCCCCGGGGGCGCGGGAGTTGGGCCTGATCCTGGTGCCCCCCATGGTCGGCCGGACGGCTATGGTGATCTCCCTCCGAGCGGCGGAGCCCCTCACCGCAGGGGGACTTGGCACCGCTCTGGCCGCAGGGGCCCGGCCCGGCCTCGCCTCCGTCCTCACCCTCGTCATGGTGACCGGCACCGTGATGTGGGTGGGTCCCCACTGGCTCGGTCCCGCTGCGCTGGCGGTGGCGGGAGCGGCATTCGTTGGACTCGGCATTGCCTTGTTCCTGTCCCGTCGCTTTGGCGGGCTCTCCGGCGATGGCCACGGCGCCACGGGCATCGGCACCGAGACGGCGACGCTGGTGGGGCTGGCCCTGGCGCTGGGAGGGGCCGCGCCATGACGTCAAGCGAACACACGGTGGTCTCCCGGAAGGCCGGCCAGGCGGAAGGCCCCTCACAGTCGCCAAGGGGGTCGGGTCGGGAAGCCGGCTCGAAACGGGGGGTGGCCCTCATGGCCTGTCTGCTGGCGGACCTGGTCCTGGGGGAACCGTCGCCGCACCCCGTCCGGGGGATCGGGGCTCTCCTGAACGCGGGAAAACGCCGCCGCCGTGCCACCTCTCCCTGGGGAGCCTTCCTGGAGGGCCTCCTGGTGGTGGGAGGCACCGCAGCGCTGGTGGGGGCAGGTGCGGCCGGCGTCCGCCGTCTGGCGCAGCCGGTTCCGGCGCTGGAGGGCATCCTCCTGAAACCGGCGTTGGCCCTGGGGGCCCTCCTCGAGGCCGGAGACGCCGTTCATGGCGCACTGGAGGCCGGTGATCTGGACGAGGCCCGGCGACTCACTGCCTGGCACCTGGTGAGTCGAGACACGGCCCACCTCACCGCTTCCCAGGTGAGCTCAGCCGTGGTGGAGTCGCTCAGTGAGAATCTGGTGGATTCAGTGGTGGCCCCTGCCGGATATTTCCTCCTGGGAGGGCTCCCGGCGGCCTGGATCTATCGCACCGTGAACACGGCCGACGCCCTCTTCGGCTACCGCTCCGAGGAATTCGAATGGTTCGGGAAGCCCGCCGCCCGCGCCGATGATCTTCTGAATCTGGCGCCGGCCCGATGGACCGGAGCCGCCATCCTCCTGGCGGCCGGTCGTCCGGACCTCCTCCCCCGCTTGCCTCGAGAGGCCCGGCGGGCCCAAGGGCCCAACGCAGGCTGGCCCATGGCCGCGGCGGCCCTGGCTCTGGGCGTGCGGCTCGAGAAGCCCGGAAGCTATGTCCTGAACGAGCGGGGGCGTCCTGCGAACCCCGGTGATATTCCACGAGCCACCGGTCTCCTCCGGCGTGCCACGGCCGTGGCGCTGGCCGGGCTCGTGACAACGCTGGGGCATGGTCCATGACGGACCGCTGGCTCCCACCCGATCCGGCATTCCCAGGCGAGCTCCCTCCCATGGATCCCCATGGCGGGACCCGCCCCGGCGATCTCCTGCCTGTAGGCGGCGGGGACGGATCTGGCCCCAGGGTGCACCAGGAGCACTCCCGCCACCGCCCCCGGCTCGTGGACCTGAGCTCCAATGTGCTTCCCTTCCCTCCGGATCCCCAGGTTCTGAGTGCCGTCCGCGCCGCTCCGTTGGAACACTATCCGGACCCCGATGCCGTGGAGGCCCGGAGGGCTTTGGCCCATCACTGGGACATCCATGAGGGCCGGATTCTTCTGGCACCGGGCGCGTCGGAACTCATCCACCGCATCGCCCTGGCGTATCTGGCACCGGGCGATTCAGTCCTCATCGTAGGCTCTACCTTCGGGGAGTACCGTCGGGCGAGCCTTCTCCGGGGTGCGGGTGTCATGGAGGTGGGCCGGGGTCATCCACACCTCCCCAGTGTCGAAGAGGTGGTGGACTACCTGAGGAAGGGGCAATCCACCGACACGAGCATCCGTCTGGTCTTCCTGTGCACCCCCAACAACCCCACCGGAGACGCCTGGTCAGAGACGGAGGTGGAAACGCTGGCCGCCTCCCTCCCCTCGCGCGCCCTCCTGGTCCTGGACGAGTCGTATCGCTCCATCTCCTCGGGAGGTCTCGTGCCCCCCCACGCCCCGGAGAATCCACGGATCCTCCACCTTCGCTCCCTCACCAAGGATCTCTGCCTCCCTGGACTCCGGGTAGCGGTGGCCATCGGCCCTCCCCCGGTCTTGCAGCTTCTGCACCGGATCGCGCCGCCCTGGCTGGTCTCGACCCCGGCTCAAGCCGCAGTGGTCGCAGCCGTCCGGCCGGCTGTCCGACGGCGCCTGGGAGATCGGGTGCGCCGCACCTGGGAGGCCCGGGAGCAGATGGCTCGGGCGCTCCGGACCCGAGGGTTCCGGGTGGAATCCTCGGTGGTGAGCTACCTCCTGTGGACGCCGTGGCCCCAGGGCAACTCGGGAAATGGGCGCAGCTCCCGGAGGCGAACCGCCTCGGAGACCGGAAACACGACCCCTCCGGATCACCCCTCAGCCGCCCACGAGTCCATCACCCGCCCCCACCTCGCCACACAGTGGGTCCAGGAGTTGGAGTCCCGGGACGTTCGGGTCCGGGATGCCTCGTCCTTCGGGCTCCCGGGTTGGCTCCGGGTCGGGGTGGGGACGCCCCCGGAGAACGAACGCTTCCTGGAGGTGCTGGACCGAATAGCCTCGGAGGGTGGGTGGTGAACGTCCTCCTCATCCGTCACGGAGCCACCGAACTGAATGAGGCCAGGAGGTTTCAGGGGTGGAGTGACGTACCCCTGACCACCCGGGGTCTGTCACAGGTGCGGAACCTCATGGAAAGCCTGGAGCCCGTCCCCTCGGCGTCGGTCATCCACGTCAGCGATCTCCGGCGAGCCCGGGAGACGGCGGATGTCCTCTTCCCGGACCGGGTTCATCGACTCGATGAACGGCTCCGGGAACTCCACTTCGGGTGTTTCGAGGGTCTGACGGCCGAAGAGGGTCAGGCTCGTCACCCGGAGGCGTGGGCCCGCTGGATGGAAGACGCGGACCGGTACGCGCCCCCTGGAGGCGAGACCCTCGCAGCCTTCCGGACCCGAATCGACGAATGGGTGGACGAGGTGCTTCCGTCGACGCCGGAGTCCCTGGTGGTTGTAGCCCACGGTGGCACCCTGGGCTACCTCTGCCAGCGCCTCGAAGCCCATGCCCTTTCTCCGCTCCCACCCCTCCCCTCCCCCGGTGGGGCGATCCAACTCACCCTGCATCCCAAGGCCCTATGAGCGAACATGACAAGGCGGACCCCCGGGAACCTGTGGATTCCAGCCCCCGACACCCCAGCGCGCCCCGCCCCAAGCAGCGCACGCCCGGCCCGTATCCCGTACCCCCCAGGGAGCGCCGCACCGGCCTGGTCCTCCTCCACACCGGGAACGGCAAGGGGAAGACCACAGCGGCGCTGGGCATCCTCCTTCGCGCCGCCGGTCGGGACATGAAGGTGGGGATGCTCCAGTTTCTGAAGACCACCGGGGTTGATCGAGGCGAACACATAGGAGCCCGTCGCCTGGGGATCGAGATCATCCCCCTGGGTTCGGGATTCACCTGGCTCAGCGAACGCATCGAAGAAGATCGGGAGCTGGCCCGCTCCTGCTGGGCTCGGTGCCGGGAGGCGCTGGAATCCGAAGCGTACGACATTCTCATCTTCGATGAGCTCACCTACGCCCTCAGCTACGGATGGTTGGACCACGAGGACGTGCTCCCGGTCATTGCCGCTCGCCCCCCCGGCACACATGTGGTCATCACCGGCCGTAACGCCACTCCCGAGCTCGTGGAATTCGCGGATCTCGTCACGGAGATGCGCGAGGTCAAGCACCCCTACCGCACCCGGGGTATCGGTGCCCAACCGGGACTCGAGCTTTGACCGCGGCACAGGCCGTGGGGGCCGAACAGTCCGTGGGGGATCCCGCCCGCATCCGGGCCCATCTGGACAATCTGACCAAGCCACCCGGGAGTCTTGGCCACCTGGAAGAGTTGGCTCTACGTCTGGGGACACTCCTGGGGGATCCGCCCCCGCCCCTCTCGCCCCGCTGCGTCCTGGTCATGGCCGGCGACCACGGGGTTACCCGCCGTGGCGTCAGCGCCTACCCCTCCCAGGTAACCCAGCTAATGTGCCGGAACATGGCCGCCGGTGGAGCCGCCATCAACGCTCTGGCCGGGAGTGTGGACGCCCGGGTCGTGGTGGTGGACCTGGGTGTGGACGCCGGAGAGCCGCTGGGAGAGGGAATCCTCCACCGGCGCATCCGCCGGGGAACCCGGGACCTCTCCCGGGAGCCGGCCCTCACCGATGACGAGGTGGACCGCGCCCTCGAGGCAGGCGCCCGGGTCCTGGAGGAATTGAGCCCGCGACCCGCCGTTCTGGTCCTGGGAGAGATGGGAATCGGGAACACCACCTCAGCCTCGGCGCTGGCCGCGGCGCTCCTCCGATGCCCGGCCGTGGAGATGGTGGGGCCCGGGACTGGGATTCCGCCTGAAGCGCAGCAGGAGAAGGTACGGGTCGTCGAGGCTGGACTCCGGCGGATCCGGAATGGTGGTGCCGGGCAGGACCACGCTTCGTTGGCCCGGAGGGCTCTGGCGGAGGTGGGAGGCCTGGAAATCGCGGGGCTGGTGGGCGCAGCGCTGGCGGCCCGCCGCCTCCGGATCCCCGTGGTCCTGGACGGCTTCATCTCCAGCGTGGCGGGACTGGTGGCCAAACACCTCAACCCCCACCTGGGCCCCTGGCTCTTTGCATCGCACCGTTCAGCCGAGCCGGGGCACGACCGGGTCCTGGACGGTCTGGGCCTCCGCCCTCTCCTGGACCTGGGGTTCCGGCTGGGCGAGGGGACAGGCGGGGTTCTGGCTCTCCCCATTCTCGAGGGGGCCGGGGCCATCCTCCGGGAGATGGCCACCTTCGAATCGGCCGGGATCCCGGGTCCAGCCGAGGGGGATTCGGCGCCGTGAGCGAGCTGGCTCCGGTGCTCATGGTACAGGGCACCACCTCCGGCGCGGGGAAATCCCTCCTCACCGCAGCCCTCTGCCGGATTCTGGCTCGGCGGGGCATCCGGATCGCGCCCTTCAAGGCGCAGAACATGTCCAACAACGCCGCCGTCACAGTGGAGGGAGGGGAGATCGGACGGGCGCAGGCCCTTCAGGCCAGGGCGGCCGGGGTCCAACCGGAGGTCCGCATGAACCCGGTGCTCCTGAAGCCGCTGGCCGATACCCGCTCCGAGGTGGTCCTCCTGGGCCGGGGTGCACCGGATGTGAGCCGCCTCCCCTGGCGAAAGCGGCGCCCCCACCTCTGGCCCCACGTCACCGAGTCCCTGGACTCACTGCGTCGCGACTATGATCTGGTGGTGGTGGAAGGCGCCGGCAGCCCCGCCGAGATCAACCTCCGGGACTCGGATATCGTGAACATGGCCGTGGCCAGGCACAGCGGGGCCGCCGTTCTCCTGGTCACCGACATCGACCGGGGAGGAGCCTTCGCCACCCTCTTCGGAACGTGGGCACTGCTGGAAGAGGAAGACCGGGCCCTCATCAAGGGATTCGTGTTGAACCGGTTCCGCGGGGATCCCGGGCTCCTGGCGCCCGCCCCCCGGATCCTCGAGGAACGCACCGGTGTCCCCACCGTGGGGATCGTGCCCTGGATGCGCCACCTCCTCCCGGAAGAAGATGGCGGACCACGCCTGGCGACGGCCCCCCGGCCCGGTGCAGGGTCCAAACGGGTAGGGGCGATCCGCTTTCCACACATCTCCAACGTAGACGACCTGGATCCGCTCCGTGCCGAACCGGACGTCCAGGTGGTCTGGGTGTCGGAGGTGCGACACCTCTTCGACCTGGACGGCGTGATCCTTCCAGGGTCACGGAATACCCTGGCGGATCTGGCCTGGATGGCCGAGAGCGGGCTGGGCGCCGGGATCCTGGCCCTTCATCGGTCCCATGTCCCCATCCTGGGACTCTGCGGAGGCTACCAGATGATGGGGAGCCTGGTCAGGGATCCCCATGGAGTGGAGGAGGGGGGAGAGCGGCCCGGACTGGGGATTCTCCCTCTGGAAACCACACTGGCTCCGGAGAAGGAAACGGTCCTCACTCGCGCCCACATCGCCTCGGGGGATCACCCCCTCATGGAGCTCATCGGTCATGAGGTCGAGGGCTATGAGATCCACCATGGCCATACCCGGGTGGTAGCAGACGACCACCCCATCGTCGACTCCGGGGACAGGAAGCGGATTCCAGCCCCCCGCCCCCAGGCGGTCCCCTGGCTGGTCCGAGCAGGCAACGAGGCTCTGGGCCACGCACAGGGATCGGCCTGGGGGTGCTACCTCCACGGGCTTCTGGAGAATCCCGAGGTGAGGGCAGGATGGCTCAGGGAAGTGGGCGCAACACCCGACGGGTTGACCGAGCCCTGGGCCCGCCGCCTGGACCGGGAACTCGATCAGGTCGCCCATCAGGTAGAGGCGGGGCTCGATCTTCCCCGCATCCTGGATTGGGTGGGCTTCCGTCCATGATCTCCCAGTTCCCTCCCCTCTCGCCCATCCTTCGCCCGCCCTGGATGACGGTGGAGCTGGGCGGGACCCTGCAGGTGCTGAGCTGGGCCCTGGTGGGCGGGGGTCTGACCACGGCCCGCCGTCTGGTATGGAGAGAGGTGCGGAATCGCGACCTCCCCACCAGCGTGAACCCCCGGCGTTGGCTGGAAGAAGCGGTCGCAGTAGAGGGTCTGTCCGACGCCGTGGCGCTGGTCACATCGCATCCCCTGGCCCGACATCGGGTTGCCACCGCCCAGGTCGAAGGGTTCGCCGTTGATGTGGTGGCAACGGTGGGACTGGGGAACGCCGAGCGGGTGGGTACACGGGTCATGCCCCCCGTAGAACCACCTGCATCGTTCAGTGGCCCCTTCATCCGCTCCCCCGCGCCACGGTCTCCGGAAGACGGACCGGGGTTTCACGCCGGAACCATCAACCTGGGCGTTCGGATCCGATGGGGCCTCACCCCCTCGGCGCTCACAGAGGCCCTCTCCCTTGTGGCCTCGGCTCGAACGGCGGCCATCCTGGACGCCGGGATTCTCTTGAACACCCCCGCCGGCGTTCCACCGTGGGCTACCGGAACAGGTACCGACTGCATCGTCGTGGCAGCCCCAGCCGGTTCACAGGATTACTGCGGCTTGCACACACCGCTGGGTGAGGCGCTGGGCCGAGCCGTCTACGAGGCGGTTCACAAGGGAGCCGTCCACTGGAGGGATGGCCAGATCCCGGGAAAGGGAGAGACTCCATCATGAAGATCACCCTCGTTACCGGCGGAGCACGGTCGGGAAAGAGTCGCTACGCCGAAACTCTCGCCACGGAGTTGGAACCGGAGGGCGGTGGGGTCAGCTACCTGGCCACCGCCCGCTCCCACGACTCCGAGATGGAGCGGCGAATCGCCCACCACAGAGCTCGTCGGTCTCAGCGATGGGAGACGGTGGAGGTCTCCGCCGGGATCGAGGACGGGCTTGGTCGGGCCACCTACCCGGTCGTGATCCTGGACTGCCTCACCCT
>REEG01000117.1 GCA_007695195.1 Gemmatimonadales bacterium
GGCCCGAAGCCCCCACGGCGGGGGGATCCCCTCAACGGCGGTGGCGCGGTAGGGGCTTCCGCTCCTCCGTGGCCCGCCCCTCGCGATGCGCAGACTCATTTTTTCGCCCCTCAGCGTTCGTTCTTGGGTGCTGTTGGTCGTCGAGTCCGGTTTTCGGGTGGGGCTCAGCCTCTCAGTCTCCAGTCATTCATCGATGTCCCATCGGTGTCCGCGTGCTCGTGTCCGAGGCTGCCCGATGGTCCGGTGAGGACCTACGACATGAAGACCACCCGACCTGGCGCCCCGAGTGCCGGTGCGGAGGACGGGACTACTCTTGACACAAGGTGGACTTAGTGTCCACTTACTAAGCGACTATTTAGTAAGCAAACGCTAACCAGAAGGAGCCTATGAGCAACCCCTTCCGAATCCACGGGGTCGTGAAACGGCCGTTTTTCGCTGACCGGGAGGACGAAGTGGCTCGAATTGCCGCCCGATTGCAGGAACCCGCCGCGAAAATGCTTGTGTACGGAGAGCGTCGCATGGGGAAAACCTCGGCGATCGCCGTGGCAGTGGAGCAAGTCCACGCGGCCGGTGGCGCGGCAATCGTCGCCGACCTTTCGACAGCATCCACAGTAGCGGACATGACGAATCGAGTCCTTGGAGCCGCAGGACAGACGCTCGGCCGGAAATGGTCCGATGTGGCTACGGAGTTGGTTCGGTCCGTCGGAGTAAGGCTGAGCATGAGTACGGACCCAACCACCGGCGCAGTCTGGCCCAGCCTTGACATCGGCTACCGTCAAGCCCCGCTGGATGAGCAACAGCAAACCTTCGGGCGCGTCCTCGACACGCTCAACGCTATGGCCGAGCGGCGAAAGCGGGTTCTTGGGCTCGTGCTGGACGAGTTTCAGGAGATCCATCGCTTCGGGGGCGAACAGGCAGAATGGCACCTCCGCGGCACAATCCAGCATCATGAGCATGTGGCCTACGTCCTCGCCGGATCGCGGCCGCGTCTTATTCGGAGAATGCTTGCCAAGGGGCGCGCCTTCTACGGGATTCTCGATAAGATGGAGTTCGGGCCTATCGAGCCCGGCTATCTCGCCGCGTGGCTGGAGGAGCGGATGGAGGCGTGCGGCGTGCGCTGCAAAAAGGTCGGTCAGGAATGTATTCAGATCTCGGGACCCAGGACGCGCGACGTGGTCCAACTGGCGCGGAAGACCTTCGATCTCGCTGCCGGGGCGGGACGAGCTGACGCCGAATCCGTACGACTAGCCTTTGAGGAACTCGTCGAGGAGGAGGACGGGCCTATTCGATCCTGGTGGGATGATCTCACGCCCGCCCAGCAGAACATCATCAGAGCAGTCGCAGTGACGACGGCGGGGATTACGACCGCAGAGACGACGAAGCGCTTCTCGTTGCTCACCAGTAGCGCAGTGACGCAGGCAATCCGGAAATTCCGGGAGGACGGAGATCTAACGCGCGGCGGACCAAGCGGCTACGTGCTCGACAGCCCGGTTGTGCGGGGATGGGTGATCTCGAAGGCCCTGCCGGACCTCGGCATGCGACTGCCGTCTACATACCGTCCAGATGATCCCTATTCGTGACCACACGATCTGCTCGGAGGTGGTCTTCCATTGCCGATCGAAGCGGGTGAGCACGAGAGCTTTCTGTCCTGCGAACACCCGGATGCGCGAGGTCACTCTGAGACCAACCGGCGCGGGCACCTCCGTCGCGGAACAGACCTGCGAGGTCGTGGGGTCGTCTGAGTAGCATAGCTTTCCCCTGTGGTTGCCACTGCAACGTAGTCATGGCCACACCTGCCAACGAACGTTGTCGAGCCTCTGCCTACGTTCGTGGTCGGGAGGGGATCGGCCAGGAGCGCGGAGCGGAAACCTCTGGGAGCCGCAGGGGGCATCGTGGCCGAGAAGAGGACCGTCTGGTGAAAGGACTGCCCCCATAGATCGGGAGTACGGTCACCCCGGGAGTGCGCCCCGCCCCGGACTCACGACCCCGGTCCGTCCTCATCCTCCTCCGGCGGCAGCACCGGCCGCTCCCGGAAGACCCGCCGCACCGCCCCGTCTCCCGCCGCTTCGGCCTCCCTCCGGACCCGGTGCTCTCCGCCCGCCAGGTACCGCGCCATGGCCAGGTTGTGCTCCAGCCCCACCTGGGCCATGAGGTCGAGCCACGCCCCCCGCGCCGTCTCGTCCGGGGCCTCGGTGGTGGCCGAGAAGGTCATGATGCGCGGGTCCGTGGGCCCGGACCCGGTGGCCCGCCGGCCCCTCAGCGCCGTGTAGATGAGCATCCCCTCGTGGAAGTGCTCCCGGAACCCGTCCACCTGCTGGCGCCCGTACCGGGCGTAGCGGGCGTACTGGCGCTCGCTCATGGCCGCCACCTCCGGAATCCGCGTCACCGCCGCCGCCATGGTGTCCAGGATGGCCATCTGGGCCCGGCCGATCTCCGGATGGTCCGGGTCGTCCACCGGGGTGAAGCCGGGGATGAACCACCCCCGGGGCGCCCACCAGGTGCGCTGGGTCACCGTCCGCCCCCGCACCCACGCCGCGTATCCGGAGAAGTGCTGCACCCACTCGTGGGACGGGTAGCCGTGGAGGTTCAGGAAGATGTCCGGGAGCCACGCCGCCATGATCCGGGGGCGGACCTGGGACTCGGGGTAGATGGGGTCGTCGCTCCCGGCCCCGGCGGTGATGTCCATCCCCAGCGCCCCCAGGTAGCCGGGGTGATGGGTGAAGTCGGGGTTCACGAGCTGCATCTCCCAGGCGAGCTGCGCTCCGTCCGGGTTGGCCAGGGCATCCATGACGATGTTGACCCCGCGAAGAAGCTCCTGGACCTCCGGGTCCGTCCCCGCCAGCTCGGCCAAGCGGAGGAGGTGGCTCGTACTCGACACCTCGTTGGCGTGCTGGCGCCCCGACAGGTACAGGGTGGGACGAAGCGCCGCCAGCTTCGCCTGCCCCACCCGCTCCGCCTCCATGGGGGGGAGGAGGTCGGCGGCGAAGATGGGGTGGCCCAGATACGAGCGGGCCACGTAGTAGGGGGTCACCTGGGGGAAGGTCCCGAGCTGCGCCAGCAAGGTGTCGTGCTCCGCCGGGGAGATGGGCTCGTCCCACTGGACCATGGGCGCCGGCCCCGGCGTCCAGCCCTCGGCCCGGAGCGTGGGGTGACGGGTGCCTTGGGGCCGGGGGGTGACGGGGATCCGGACGATCCGGGCGCCGGGGGCAACTTCCCCGCCGCCATCCGGCGCCGGATCGGCCTCCGCCCCCGCGGCCTCGCCCGTCGGCCCGCCCTCATGGGCAGGCCCCCCCCACTCCTCCAGGGTGAACCGCACCATGAGGTTCTCCACCCCCTCGAAGGCCAGGGCATCCTCCAGGATCTCCTCCCCATGAAGCCAACGCACCGCCTCCACCATCCCCTCCAGAAGCGGAATGGGAAGAAGGGTGCGGTCGATGGCCCCTTCGTCGGCCCGACCCCGGTGCTCGTGGAAGCGGTCCTCCGCCTCCCGGGCCTCCACCTCCACCAGGACCGTCTCCAGCGCTTCCGACCCATCCCCGGCCACCACCTGGATCCCCCGCACCCGGGGCTCTCCGGTGGGCAGGGGGGTCAGGGCGTAACGCCAGCGCGCCGCCGGTCCGGGCGGGCCCGACGTCCCGGCCTGTCCCGCCTCATGGGTTCCGGTCCGGTCCCCCGCCGTACCCACCCGCACCACCAGCTCCGGCGCCGCCCGGGAGCGACCGGTGAGGCTCACCCGGGCCTGTCCCGGGAGCCCGTCGCCGGTGGGATCCATGTGGGGGAGGATCCGCCCGGCGAAGTTCAGCGCCCCCACCCCGTAGTGCTGCCCCACATGCCCCAGGAAGGCCAGGGTGTGGAAGTAGAGGTCGTTGTGCAGCGATTCCAGCGACGAGATCACCTCCTCATCCACCCCGATCCGGTGGTTGGGCTCGCTGAGCCGCGCCTCGACCCTCAGCTCATCGAAGAAGGGCGCGTTCCCCGGCGACAGCCGCCCCTCGTGGAGGTCCATGAGGTAGTCCCGGAGGCGGGGGAGCACCTCTCCCTGCCACTCATCCCAGAACCGCTCCAGGTCCGTCCGCACCCGCCGATCCAGCACCGACTCGCCGTCCACCTCCGCCCGGATCCAGCCGGTGGGGATCCGCACCTGCTCGTAGTCGGGGTAGAGGTGGAAGTACGGCTCCACCACCCAGGTGGGATCGAAGGACTCATCCAGCAGCACTCCGCCCCCGGCCTCCACCACCTGCAGCCGGTAGATCCGCTCGGCCCCCGGCGACGGGCGGAATACCACCGCCGTGTCGTCGATCCCCAGCTCCCGGGCCAGGATCTCCTCCACCGGGAAGAGCTCCTGGAGCCAGCGGGTCTCGGATCCCACCACCTGCCAGGGGATCTCGTCCGAATCCACCAGATGCCGGTAGGTGATCTCGATGCGGTCCCCGGTCCGGCCGCCCCACCCGCCCTCCCGAAGCTCCCGGATCCGGGGAAGAAGGGCGTCCTCGATCCAACTGAACCCCTGCTTGTAGGCGTTCAGGACCTGCACCTCCACGGCGTCGGCCCCCGCCCCCTCAATCGCCTCCTGGAGCTCCCGACCCAGCGCCTCCCGGATCTCCGGCGGCTCGCTCACCCGGGCCTCCAGCCGAACCCGGCTCCCCGGCGCCACCTGGGGAAGGAGCTCCGCCTCCACCCACCGCCGGAGCTCGTCCACCTCCCACTCCAGCTCCATCTCCCGGGCGAAGACCTCCTCTCCGGCGCCGAAGCCGGTGGGATGGAGGGTCACCGAGACCGCCGCCTCCGGGAAACGCTCCCGGATCCGGGCCTCCAGCACCGGCGCCAGCCCGTCGGGCACCGAATCCACCGCCAGCTCCACCGCGATCTCGCCCACCGGCGCGGCCTCCGGGTCCGCCTCCGGCGGCCAGTGGGCGTCGGATGGGGCCGGCCCCGGCCGCTCCCCCGCCTCGAGCCGGTCCAGCCACTGCTCCAGCTTCGCCAGCGCCAGCGCCGTCTGGCCCCGGGCATTCCGGGCCTGGAAGAAGCGCCGGAGGTCCGTCTCCAGCTCATCCAGGGCGTACCCTCCCTTGGGCGACTCTCCGGGCAAGGTGGCGTGGAGGTTGGGGAGGCGCCGGGCCAGGAGGGAGGTGGCGGCCCGCACGCCGGCCGCTTCCTCCCCTGAGATCACCAGCGCCGGGCGGTCCTCGTCTTCCCCCAGCCTCACCAGCTCGATGAAGCCCGTCCCGCCCCCGGCCAGCGCCAGCGTCCCGGCGTCCCGAAGCTCCTCCGTCACCGGGTGGCGGGCGCCCAGCAGCACCGGGAAGCCCAGCTCCGCATCCGGCAGGTCCCGCCCCGCAACCCGCACCAGGGGAAGGCGGATCCCGGTGGTCTCCAGGGCGATGCGCTGCGCCAGCTCCATCACCGCCTCCGCCGCCTCGGTCCCGTCCACCGAGAGGAAGAGGTTGGCCAGATCCGGGAGGAGGTCGCCCCGGGTGTCGTGGTAGAAGCCGCCCACCTGGTAGAGTCCGGCCAGGGAGGCGGGATCCGGGGTCCGGGAGGGGGGAGAGGCGGCGGAGGGGGTGGACCAGGGCTCGGCGGGCCGGATCCGGCGCTCGGCGCGGCCACCCTCTTCGTCGGTCACCACCACGTCCAGACGGTGGAGCCCGGCGGGGAGAATCTCCGAGGCCTCCGCCTGGGCGAGACGGCCCGCCAGCGCCTCCCGCGCCTCGGCGGTGCCGGCCTCCACCTCCACCGTCAGGCGGAGGATCCCCTGGCCGGCCTCCCGGACCACGGAGCGGGTGATGCGGAGGGGAAGGTCGGGGTGAGCCTCTTCGGCCCCGGCTCCCCCCTCGTCACCGGCTTCCTCCCCTGCCAGAAACTCCGCCAGGGCGTCGCGCACTTCCTCCAGACCGGCGCCGGAGGGGTCCCGGATCCCCGGGTGGATGGCCGAGAGGTGGGCGGCGGCGGCGGCGAGGCCCACCCCGTCGGCGCCGGCGAGCCAGACACCCCCCGACGGGAGACCCGTCGAGGGAGGCAGGTGGCGGATGAGCCCCTCGCCGGGGGAGAGGGAGGCGAGCTCTTCCTCCGCGTCCACGCTGACGGCGGCCAGGACTTCGGGCATCCGTCCCACCACCACCACCGGGCGGGGGTCCTCCGGATCGGGGCCCCCACCCACCTCCAGGAGCCCCAGGTCGGTGGCGTAACTCTCGAAGGTGAGGCGGGCGCCCACATTGGCGGCGGCGGCCACCTCCGACGCCGAGGGCGCCGGGGGGACCAGGATCCGAACGTGGACGAAGTCCACATGGCCGTCCCCATTCCGGTCCTGGAGGATGGGTCCTGAGGGACGGAGGAGGGCGGTGAGGTCGTCCACCGATTCGGTGACGGCCGTTACCCCTCCGGCCATGGCGAGCGAAGGGCGTTCGGCGGATCCGGCCCACAGGGGCGCCACCATCAGGACGAGCCCCACCGGGAGCGCCCACAGTCGACCCGACCGGAATCCCCGACGGGTGTTGGGCGGGCCCCCCGGGCCATTGGCCGACCCCGCGTCCACCCCGCCCCCGGGCCCCAACTCAGTACCGGGGGAGGGGCGCATCGGGCGCCATCCCCCGTTCCACCTTCTGCCGGCGCACCATCTCGGCCACATCTTCCAGGAGCTGCCTGGCGTCGTAGACGATGCCGTCCTTGATGGTGTAGCGGATCCCGCCCACCCGACCGGGCAGCCCGGTGTCGTCGTCCAGCTTCACCGCCCCGGTCCCGTAGAGGACCTTGAGGTTCGCCAGGGGATTCTCATCCAGGAGGATGAGGTCGGCCAGCTTCCCGATCTCCACCGTCCCCACCGGCGGCTCCTCGCCCTTGGGCTCCCAGAGCTCCTGGGCTCCGTACAGGGTGGCAGACTGGATCACCTCCAGGGGGTGGAGCCCCACCTCCCGCAGCAGCTCCAGCTCCTCGATGAACGCGAACCCGTACGTCTTGTAGATGAACCCGGCGTCGGAGCCGGCGGTGAGGCGCCCCCCGGCCCGGTGGAAGTCCCGGAGGAAGTCCATCCAGCGGCGGTAGAAGGCGCGCCACTCGGCCTCTTCCTCGGTGCCCCAGTAGAACCAGTACGAGCCGTGGGCCCGACGGTCGGGGGCAAAGAAGTCCCAGAGCGACGGGAGGGTGTAGGTGTCGTGCCACTCGGCCTGCCGGGCCGCCATGAAGTTCCGGTTGGCCTCGTAGATGGTCATGGTGGGGTTGATGAAGAAGTCCAGCTCCACGAACTCCCGCACCAGGGCGTTCCACTCGTCGCTGCCCGGCTCATGGACCTGATTCCAGATCCGGGCCACCTCGGCGAAGCGGTGCTGCTCATTCTGGTAGTTGTAGTCCAGCCGGATGGGCTGGATCTGGTGATCCTTCAGGAGCGACTCCATGAGCCCGTAGAAGTGGGTGAGGCTGGTGAGCCCCGCCCGCGCCGCGTCCCGGGCATTCATGTGGGCCACCCGGGGCTGGGCCAGGTGCGCCGTGCTCCCCATCCCCACCTGGTTCGCCTCGTCCACGATGGCGGTGAAGAGGGGGGGCTCCATGGCGCCGGTGTGGAACTTCACCCCGTCCACCCCCTGCTCGTGGGCCCAACGCACCCACTCCCGCCCCTTCTCCGGCGAGTCGATACGACCCCGATCCCACCCGGAGCCGGGGCGCTGATAGTTGATGATCCGGGGCGCCACGATCTCGTTGGCGGCGCTCCGGGCCTGCTCCTGAAGGGTCAGGTCGAAGCCGGTGAGGGCCACCCCCCGCACCGTGGTGATGCCGTGGGCCAGCCAGAGCTTGTAGGCGTACTCGAACTCGGGGTTCTTGGGTGCGCCGCCGGCGTGGACGTGGGTGTCGATGAAGCCCGGGAGCACGTACATCCCGTGGGCGTCGATCTCCCGGGTGGCGCCGCCGGGGCGGCCGTCCTCGTTGATCTCAACCCCCGGGTACCCCACCGTCCGGATCTCCACGATCCGGTTCCCCTCGATGACGATGTCGGTGGGCCCCGCCGGGGGGGCGCCGGTGCCATCGATGAGGACGGCGCCCCGGATGATGAGGCGCTCGAAGGGCCCCTCTCCCTCATCGGCTCCGCGATCCGGAGCGGGAATGGTCTGGGCTCCGGCCAGCGCCGGGAGCAGAGCCAGCGGGAGCAGAGCCAGAAGAAGGAGGGCGGGGAGTCGATGGAGCGTGGCGGCCTTCATGGACGATCCTCGTTTGGAGGGCGGGTTCGCTCAGGATGGGAAGAGAGGAGCCGGGCGCCGGCCCGTCCCATTATGGCCCCCCCGGGGGGATGGCGACAGAGCGGCGCCCGAGCCGTCACATGCGGCGGTAGGCCGGTCCGCTTCCACCCTCCCTGGGGGTCCAGCGGGGCCCAACCACGTCGGTGGCCCGGCAGTCGATGCAGTTGGGGGCGTTCACGATGAGCTTGTCGCCGTCCCGCTCGTAGACGCCGGCGGGGCAGACGTGCTCGTAGAACTCGGCCATCTCCGGGGAGATGTCCTCTCCCACGATGAGGTGGGACGGGATGTCGTCGCGGGTCTTGTTCCCGGACTTGAAGACGGCGTCCACCTTGGAGAAGGTGAGCTCTCCGTCGGGCTGGAAGGCTGGAGCCGGAGCCTCCAGGGTGCGGGCTTCGGCGGCGTCCTCCTCCACGGCGATGCGGCCTCCGGGGAAGCGGCCGCCGGTGAGGGTCATGAGACCCGCCTTCACCCCGCCGCTGTAGAAGCCGGACTTGAAGGCCAGGCGCATATTCCGGGTCCGGTAGAGGTCCTTCATGATGTAGGACTCATTCACCGACTCGGTGTACGATGCGAGACCGGCCCGGGAGGTGTCGCCGGCCTTCAGCGCCTGGAAGATGGCCCGGCCCGCCAGGATCCCCGACTTCACGGCGTAGTGGATCCCCTTGAGGCTGGGCACGTCCACGTACCCGGCGGCGTCGCCCACCACCAGGGCTCCGTCGCCGTGGCGCCGCTCGGGCACCGAGTAGTAGCCCCCCTCGGGGATGGTCTTGGCTCCCCACTCCACCATCTCACCGCCGGCCAGGATCTCCCGGACCATGGGGTGCTGCTTGAACTGCTGCAGGAGGCCGTGGACATCCAGGCGGGCGTCCCGGTAGTCCAGCCCCACCACCAGCCCCAGCGAGACCAGGTTGTCGCCCATGGGGTAGATCCAGCTCCCTCCGAAGGCGTCGTTGGGGAGGGGCCAGCCCAGGGTGTGGATGACCCGATCCAGCGGCTTCTTCACCTCCCACAGCTCCTTCACCCCCAGGGCGTAGATCTGGGGATTGGGCGAGGTGACGCCCTGCCACTGGAGCCAGCTCTGGGTGAGGGGGCCACGGCCTCCCTCCGCCAGGACGGTGACCTGGGCGGTGAGGTCCATGGCCGGGGTGTAGCCCGAACCCGGGTTCCCCTCCCGGTCGAGCCCCGCCGGCACGGTGCGCACGCCGCGAACGGCCTCCCCTTCCACCAGGAGCGACGCCACCGGGAAGCCGGGGAAGACGTTGACCCCCATCTCCTCGGCGCGGGCGCCCATCCACCGCACCACCTCGCAGAGGGAGGCGACGCGGTTGCCGTGGTTCTTCATGGAGGGCGGGGTGGGGAGTCGGACCGCCGAGCCCTCGCGCATGAGGTAGACCGCCTCGCCCTCCACCGGACCCTTGAAGGGCATCTCCGATTCGGGGACGTCGGGGAAGAGCTCCCGGAAGGGCTCCGGGTTCAGGACGGCGCCGGAGAGGCAGTGCTCCCCCAGCTCGGCGGACTTCTCCAGCACACCGATCTCCAGATCGCCCATCTCTCCGTCTTCCTGGACCAGGCGCGCCAGCTCGATGGCACCCGCCAGGCCGGCGGGGCCGCCGCCTACGAAGAGAACGTCCATGGGAACGGCCTCTTCGTCGGGCTCCTCGGACAGGATGACCTGGTCGCGGGGAAGGGGGGGCTGGGCCCGGAGGGGGTGGATGGTACCGTTCAGACGTCGGGGCTCGGCCATGCCATGCTTCTCCATCGGGTGGGATCGGATCGGCGGCTAGGCGCCGCCGGATCGGTGGGTCGGGTCGGGAGTTCCCCCGGAGCCCCCGCCAGGTTCCGGGACACTGTGGTGGGGCTAGCGGCCCCCCCTGAGGTGAACGGCGGGGAACCCGCACGCGCCGTGGCGGTATCGCCCGACACCTACGTTCCCCGACAGCACCTACGCTCCCCGACAGTACCGCGGTTCGACCAGGTCCACGGAGAGGGGATCGCAGCAGGGCTCAATGGGAGCCATTCAACGTTAGCGAAAGAAGTTTTTCCCGTCACCCCGCGCCTCAGGGCGCAAGGAGCCCCAGCACATGGCCCACCAACGTCCGCGCACCCTCGGTGCCCTCCGGGCTTCCGGATATCGCTCCCGCACCGTGCGGGAGGAGGTACGGAGCAACGTGATTCGCCTGCTCCGCTCCGGCGAGCCCCTCTTCACGGGAATCCAGGGGTACGAGGACACGGTGATCCCCCAGCTGGTGAACGCCCTTCTGGCCAGGCAGGACTTCATCCTCCTGGGGCTCCGGGGGCAGGCCAAGAGCCGGATCCTGAGGCAGCTGAACCGGTTCCTGGATGACGAGATCCCGGCGCTGGAGGGGACGGAGGTGAACGACAATCCCCTGAAGCCCATCTCCCGGGAGGGGCGTCTCCTGGTGGAGGCGGCGGGAGATGACGCCCCGGTGGTCTGGCTCCCCCGGGAGGCCCGGTATGTGGAGAAGCTGGCCACCCCCGATGTGACGGTGGCCGACATCATCGGCGATGTGGACCCCATCAAGGCGGCCCGGGGCGGACACCTCCTCTCCGACGAGCTCACCATCCACTACGGGCTGCTCCCCCGGGCGAACCGTGGCATCTTCGCCCTGAACGAACTGCCCGACCTGTCGGGGAAGATCCAGGTGAGTCTGTTCAACATCCTCCAGGAGGGGGATATCCAGATCAAGGGATACCCCATCCGCTTCGCCCTGGATGTGCTCCTGGTCTTCACCGCCAACCCCGAGGACTACACGGCCCGAGGGAAGATCATCACCCCTCTCAAGGACCGCATCGGCGCCGAGATCCGCACCCACTACCCGGAAGATGTGGAGACGGGAATGGACATCACCGCCCAGGAAGCCTGGGTGGAGCGGGGTGAGCTTCCGGTGGAAGTGCCCGACTTCGTCTCGGAGGTGGTGGAGCGGGTGGCCTTCCTGGCCCGGAAGGACAAGCGCATCGATCAGCGCTCGGGGGTGAGCCAGCGCCTCCCCATCACCCTCCTGGACAGCGCCGTCTCCAACGCCGAGCGGCGGGCGCTGCGGCTGGAAGAGGCGCAGGTGGTACCCCGGGTAGGCGACGTCTTCGCCTCCCTTCCCACCATCACCGGAAAGATGGAGCTGGAGTACGAGGGTGAGATCCAGGGGGCCGAGAAGATCGCCCGGGAGCTCATCGCCGGAGCCGCCCGGGAGGTCTTCCTCATCCGGGCCGGCGAAGCCGATGTGGAGCCCATCGTGGAGTACTTCGAGGACGGGGGTGCCCTGCAGGTATCGGCCGAGGCCGGGGCAGATGCGTGTGTCCAGGGATTCCAGCAGGTTCCCGGGCTCCTGCAGCTGGTGGAAGACGCCGAACTGGCCGCCGTGGGAGCTTCGGCAGGCGTCCGGGCCGCCGCCTGCGAACTCATCCTGGAAGCACTGGTGGCCGAGCGGCGCCTTTCCCGGAGCCAGGCGGGGCGGTATGGAAAGGCCCGGGCCGCAGGCGGCGGCGCCGGGCCCTCCGGCTTCCAGGGCTTCGACCTGGGCTGACCTCCCCGGTCCGTTCCCCCGGGGGACGCCGGAGCGCGCCGGAGAAGGGGGTGGGGACCGGCGGGGGGCTTCCCCCTAGTCCTCGCCCCTCCGGTCCCGGTGGATGAGCACCGGTACGCCACTCCCCCGGATGACTTTGTCCGCCGTGCTCCCCAGGAGGAGGCGGGCGACGCCGCCACGCCCGGAGGTGGACATGGCGATGAGGTCACACCCCGACTCCCGGACCTTCTTCAGAATGGCGACGCCGGGGTGCATGGAACTCCCCACCACCGCCTCCACCTCATGGCCTGCCGCCACCAGGTCGCTTCCCCTGGACTTCAGGTATTCACGGGTGCCCTCCATCACCTCTTTCTGCTCCTTCTCCTCGCGGATGCTGTGGGGGAGGTACGGGTAGCCCCCGGGCGCCGCCGGCGGGACCGTCTGGAAGAGGGTAACGGTGGAACCTTCCTCCAGAAGGGGCGGGATGAGGGGAAGGATGACTTCACTCCGCTGAGATCCGTCGAGAGTCGCCAGCACATTCCGGAAGAGGGGGCCGGCGACGGCCTCGCCCCAGTCCGAAGCCGGGACGGTGATCTCGCCGTTGTCTCCCCCCGTCGGCTCCTCGTCGAAGGGAGGCCTGACCAGAAGCACAGGGAAGGGGCTGGTGCGGATGACCCCATCGGCCACACTCCCGAGCCACGCCCGGCGCATGGGGCCGCGGCCGTGGGTGGTCATGACGATGAGGTCGGCGTCCACCTCGCGTCCGTGACGGACCACGGAGGCGGCGATGTTTCCCGGGGGGATGACGCTCCATTCCACCTCACCCTCGAACCCCGCCGCCCGGACCCGCTCTTCCACCGCAGTCATGTAGCGCTCGGCCTGTACCACCCCGTCATCCCGGGCGCTTCCACCCTCCCGCCCGCCGTAGCCCGATCCAAGAGCAGCCACGGTGGCCAGGGAGAGGCTTCCGCCGGACCGGGAGAGGATGGAGAGGGCCAGGGGAATGGCCTCTTCGGCAAAACGGGATCCGCCCAGGGGAACGAGAATCCGTTGGTACACGGCTGACTCCTCACGTGAGAAGGGAATGGGGGGGACAAGGCGCGGGCCACCGGGAGGGCCCACGTGTCCTGTGCGGAAGAGGCGTCCGGTGGGGCGCGGAGGGGCCTCCTCCGGGCTGGGGCCGGACTCCTGGAATCAGGGATCCTCGGGTGGGCGGACCACCAGGACCGGAAGGGTGGTTCCCCGGATGATCTTGTCGGCCACACTCCCCAGAACCATCCGGCTCAGCCCCCCGCGGCCATGGCTGGAAAGGACCAGAAGGTCGCCCTCCATCTCCCGAGCCGCCTGAATGACGCCCTCGGCCGCGGCGGAGGCTTCGGCCACGTGGGACTCGGGCACGGGATCACCGCCCCGGGCCACCACCGACGCCAGATACTCGGTGGCCTCCTCCTTTCGCCGCCGGTGTCCCTCGCCCTCCATCCGTACCCCGGCCACGCCGTAGATGGAGGTGAGTTCCAGGGGCGCCGGGACGACTCGCACAAGGCTCAGACTGGAACCGAATCGGCGAGCCAATTGCCGAGCCGGGAAGAGGGCGGCCTCCGCTTCCGCTGACCCGTCCAGCGGGACCACCACATTGTGGAAGTCACGTTCCACCTCACCCTCCCCTTCCCCCTCGGCCCCGTTCCAGGGACGCACCAGGAGGAGGTGAGCACTCCCTTTGCGCAGGATGGCGTCGGCCACACTTCCAAGCCACCACCGGCGAAAACCTCCGGAACCGTGGGTCGTCATGACCACCAGCGGGATCCGGGACCGCTTCACATACCCATCGAGGGCCAGGGGTACGCCCCCCTCCAGTACTGCCGTGGTAACGCGGATGCCGTCTTCTTCCAACTCCGTTGCCAGACCGTCCAGATAGGTCTCGGCCCCCTCCCGGATCTGTGCCTTCCACTCGAGATCCTGCTGAGGCGACTTCAGGTCGGCGTCAGGGGCGGGTCGGATGACGTGAACCAGATGGAGCCGGGCCTCCAGGAGACGAGCCAGGCGTCGGGCCGCCGGGAGGGCGTCCTCGGAGAACGAGGAGCCGTCCAGCGGGACCAGAAGGGATGGAAACATGCAGAGAAACCTCCGATGAAGTGCCGATGGAAGCACTGCGGCGTTCCGTAAGATGGGTCATTCCCCACGGCAATTCACCCCCTGGGGTCCGGGATGGCCCGGGCCATGGCCAGGATAAGGCGCTGAGCCACGGGGATAGGTAGGTCCGCCAGTCCGGTTTCATCGACCCACTTGAACACGTCGCCCTCCCCGGAACCGGCGGGCGGGGCGGGTGGAGGAGGAGGCAACGGAACGAGGCGGGGGTGATAGGTTACGCGGCGGTGCGAGAAGAGGTGATCCACCGGCTCCAGTGGCAGGCCCCGGTTTCCGCCGGACGCGTCATCTCCGAAGAAGGCGGCGTCCCCGCGGGAGCTACCGCTCTCGGTGGGCGTGTTCTCCCCGGTTGGGGCGTCGGGGAGGCCCGTTGGGGCGTCGCGGAGGATGCAAGAGAGGAGGCCTTCTTCCGGGAACTCCCACATCCTGGCCAGGAGGCCCCGAGGGGGGCGACGGCGAAGGAGGTAGCGGTCCACTCCGTCGCCGGCGGAGACGCGGAGGACCAGGACCCGGGCGTGGGAATGGGGGACCGGGCCCCTGGGTCGCCGTGCAGGGAGTTGCTCGACCCGTCCCGCCTCCCGACCGGCGCAGTGCCGTCCCAGGGGGCAACGGTGGCAATCCGGCGATCGGGGCGAACAGATGGAGGCGCCGAGCTCCATGAGGGCCTGGTTGAAGTCCCCTGGGCGGTGGGGATCCACCAGGGCTCCGGCCCAGGAACGGAGGGTCGGGGGCGAGGGATCCGGTTCATTCCGCAGGCGTGCCAGGACCCGCCGGACATTACCGTCCACCGCCGGGACGGGCCGGCCGAAGGCGATGGAGGCCACCGCACCCGCGGTGTAGGGACCGATCCCGGGAAGGGTCCGCAGTTCGTCTTCCCGGTCGGGGAGACGGCCACCGTAGCGCCGGGCCACCTCCCGAGCCGCAGCGCGCAGGTTACGGGCTCGGGAGTAGTAGCCGAGACCCTGCCAGAGGGCCAGGACCTCCTCCTCCTCGGCATTGGCCAGATCGGCCAACTCCGGGAACCGCTCCATCCAGCGCCGGTAGTAGGGGACCACGGTCTCGAGGCGGGTCTGTTGTGACATGACCTCCGAGACCAGTATGCGGTAGGGATCGGGATCGCCCCTCCAGGGCAGGTCCCGGGCCTCGGCGTCGAAGTGGGCCAGGAGTCCGTCTCGGATCTCCTGGAGTTCCTCCCGGGACCAGGGGGCAGTCCCTGGTGTTCGCTGGGTCCGTCGGTCTCGCTCAGCCATGTCGCCAACCTAGCCCTTCCACCCCGAGAGCTCCATGCGCTTCACCACCTACACCCGCTATAAGGGCGGATGGCTCGACGCCCTCAATCTGGAGGGCCTCCTGGACCACCTCTCCGACTTCCTCATGGACGGCGGATTCGCCGGAGGGCCCCACTTCCACCCGTGGTGGGGGTGGTCGGGAGATGAAGAGACCCGTTCCATGGACGCGCTGAAGCGGGCTCTTCTGCAGGCCCTGGTGGACAGCGGTGAGCTCACCGCCGAAATGCTGGAGGAGCTGCGAGGCGAGGGAGAGGGCGACGCCGAGCTTCAGCAGCGCATCGCCGATTTGCTGGACCGACTGGTGGAGCGGATGGTGGATGAGGGCTACATCACCCTCGGCGAAGGCGGGACTGCCGGCTCCACCGGGATGGCGGAGGAGGATGGACAGGTGGATGAGGCGCGGGAAGCCGCCCGGACCGTGGACTTCTCCCTCACCCGGAAAGGGACCGACTTCCTGGGCTACCGGGCGCTCCAATCGCTTCTGGGCGCCATGGGGAATGCCTCGCCGGGGAGTCACGAGACCCAGCGGCTCGCCACCGGGGTTGAGGCGGGGGCCGAGAGCCGGCCCTACCAGTTCGGAGACACCCTGAACCTGGATATCCCTGCCACCCTGGCGAGGGCCATCGCCCGGGAGGGGCTCAAGGTCCCGCTGGATCTGGACTATTCGGACCTCATGGTGCACCAGACCGAGTACCGGTCGTCGTGCGCCACCGTCCTCATGCTGGACGTGTCCCACTCCATGATCCTCTACGGGGAAGACCGCTTCTCTCCGGCCAAGAAGGTGGCGCTGGCCCTCTCCCACCTCATCCGGACCCGCTTCCCCGGTGACAGCCTCCGGGTCGTGACCTTCGGGGACCGTGCCGAGGAGATTCCACTCTCCCGTCTGGCCGATGCCCAGGTGGGGCCGTTCCACACCAACACGGCGGAGGGGTTCGAGGTGGCGCGGCGACTGCTTTTGGCGCAGAAGAAGGAGATGCGTCAGATCATCATGATCACCGATGGGAAGCCCTCCGCCATGACCCTTCCCGACGGACGGGTCTATACCAATTCCGGTGGACTCGACCCGCAGATCCTGCGGCGCACCTTCCGGGAGGTGACGGCGTGCCGGAAGGCGGGGATCGCCATCAACACCTTCATGCTGGCCCAGGACCCCTACCTGGTGAAGTTCGTGGAGAAGGTGTCGGAAATCGCCCGGGGGAAGGCCTACTTCACCACCACCATGACGCTGGGGCAGTACGTCATGAAGGACTTTCTGCGGCGCAAGCGTCGGCGGGTGGGGTAGCCGCCGTGGCCGAGCGAGCAACCTCCCCGGCCGGCGGGATGGTGGAGTACCGGGTGGTAGACGCCTTCACCCGGCGTCCCTTCGCCGGGAATCCGGCTGCGGTGGTGCTCCCGGGGGCGGAGGCGGTCGCCCTCACCGATGGGGAGCGTCAGGCGGTGGCCGCGGAGATGAACCTCTCGGAGACGGCATTCCCCGGAGAGGCGGGGGCGGATGGCGTCCGGGAGCTGCGCTGGTTCACCCCCACCACCGAGGTGAGCCTCTGTGGCCACGCCACCCTGGCCGCCGCCCACGCTCTCCTGGAAGAAGGAGCCGAGGCCCCCCTTCGCTTCACATCGCTCTCCGGACCCCTGGTGGTGGACCGGGAGGGATCGCGGCTCCGCCTCGACTTCCCGGCCGATCCCTTCCAGGAGACAACGCCGCCGGTGGGGCTCCTGGATGCACTGGGCATCGATGCAGCCGCTCGCTTCGTCACCGGCACCCGTTGCGCCCTGGTTCTCCTGGACGACCCCAGAAGGGTGGCTGAACTCCGTCCCCGGATGGCTGAACTCGGCCAGGTTTCCCTGGCTCCCGGCGTCATGGGGGTGAGCGTCACCGCGCCCGGCTCCTGGCCCGACCTTCCCGCCGACGCCGAGCCCACGGATTTCGTCTCCCGGTTCTTCGGACCGTGGGTTGGGGTGGACGAGGACCCGGTGACGGGGATGGCCCACACCCTTCTGGGTCCGTGGTGGGCCCATCGCCTGGGGCGGGACGAGCTGCGTGCCTCCCAGGGAGGCACGAGGCGAGGTGAGCTTACGGTGCGAACCCGGGGCGACCGGGTGGACCTGCTGGGCCAGGCGGTGACAGTGGCCCGGGGGCGCCTCAGGCTCCCGGCCCCACTCTCAGAAAAATTAGAATCGGGATTCTAATTTTGGCTTCCCGGGTATCCATCGATACCGTGGCACCAACGGTTTGATCTCCGCTAGAGACAGCGGCCCCTCTCCCCACCCGTCCCAGCCCGATCCTCGTCCCGACCCGTGGCCAGGCCCTCGGTCTCGCGTTCCTCAAGACCTCATCCTCGTATACGTTTTGTGCCCCCGCAGGAGAGTGCCCCCGAGGGGGTAGCACACCCCCAGGAGTGCACCCCTGGGGGTGTGTTCTTGGAGCGTGTTGGTGGCGGGTCCCTATGCGGCGTCACCTAATGAGGTTGTGCCCGTGGAAATGGGGATATGACCGTGGGAATGGGGGTGTTCGCGGGAGGCCGTGCGTGCCCCGCCAACAGCAACCCAGAACGAACGCCGAGGGGTACCAGACATCTGATACCCACCAATCTAAAGGGCCTGCGACAGGGCCTTCAGCCCGGAGGGGGTGGGGCTATACCCGGGTTCGAGATCCGTCGCCCCCTTGGGGGCGAGGTTGGGGTGCTGGCGCTTCCCTGCCATGCTATTGGTCGGCGCGGATGTGGATTCGGAGGCTCAGGTATCTCAGTCCATCGGCTCGGTCTTTTCTTGCACCAAACTTGGTGAAGCACCGAAACTAGAATCTGGATTCTAATTTCAGATTGACCCGTGAAACCGTCCGAATCTCGTCCCTGATCTCGTCCTTCATGACCGTCTCCCGGACCCCGTCCGTCATATGGCGGCTCAAGGGACTGACAAGTGTGATGGACGGAGGGGCGTCCAGCGGGCGCAGGGACCACTGGGGGGCAGAGAGCACTGGAGGGAAAGAGACCACTGGGGGCAGAGAGCACTGGCGGTCAAGCACCGGCCGGCCCCAACCCTGGAACTCAGGGCCCGATCTCTCCGGTGGGGAGCGCCTCCGGATCCTCCTTCCAGCTCCGGTATTCGTAGCTGGTCCAGCGGAAGAAGACGGCGGTGATGGCCACCCAGAAGACCAGCATCCCGGGGATCCACATGATGAGCCCGCCCAGGCGCTGATCCTCCAGCGCTGAGAGGGAGGTGATGCGGGGCGCCGCGGCGTACCACGAGTAGAGGACGTCGTCGGAGAGGGTGATCATGGCCGAGACCACGGTCCCGGGGATTCCGAAGAGGAAGATCCACGCCATGAGGATGGGGCCGGCCGGAATACGCTGCAGCTCTTCCACGGGGCTCATGATGGGCCACCACATCATGACCGCCACCGCCATGAAGCTCACGTGCTGGATGATGTGGACCGTGTGGTCCATCATGGCCCAGTTGTAGTAGCCCGGGAGGTGCCAGAAGATGAAGACCGCGTTGTAGGACAGGAAGGCCACCACCGGATGGGTCAGGGCTCGACCCACATGATAGACGGGACGGAACTTGAGCGCCTTCCGGACCAGGCCGGGCGGCAGCCCCCAGAGGAGGAAGGGGGGCATGATGAGCATCAGGAGGAGATGCTGCACCATGTGGGCGCTGAAGAGGTAGTTGTCGGACCACTCGTGGAGGGGTCCGTTCAGCGAGAAGAAGATGATGAGGACGGCAGTGATCCACGACGCTGCCCGCAGGCCGGCCTTCGGGTCCTCCGACCACCCGAATCGACGCGTCGCCGGACCCACCGCCAACCAGTAGGCCCCGAGGAGATAGAGACATCCCACCAGGATACTGGGGAAAACCTCGAAACCCAGGATGTCCATGGAACTCCGGTACGTCGGTGGGAGCCCCGTTCCCACACCGGGAGACGGGGCGGTCTCCCCAACTCGACGCTATCCGCCGAACCGGGGCAGAACGTGGTAGATGACCATGAGGGCCCCTACCATGAAGGTGGCCAGCACCACCCCCGCCATGAATACCCAGGTGAGGAAGCGGGGCTCCATCTTCAGGTGCATGAAGAACATGATCACCAGCACCACCTTGGCCGCCGAGAGCAGGACCAGGAGGGGGGCCTCGTAGGCGTCCATGGCTTCGATGTAGAAGATGGCCACCTCCACTCCGGTGACCACCGCCAGGATGATGCCGATCCAGACGTAGAAGGAGGCGGAGGGGTGGCTGTGGTGCTCTGCGCCCTCGTGGGCGTGTGTAGTAGCGTCGGTGCTCATGCGGGTCTCCTCACTGGATCAGGTAAACCAGGGTGAAGATGACGATCCAGATGATATCCACGAAGTGCCAGTAGAGCCCGGCGATCTCCACCTGCTCGGACTTGGCCGGCGGGATCCGGTCCCGGAACAGGAGCCAGATCAGCGCACCGATCCAGACGATCCCCAGGATGACGTGGAGCTTATGGGTCCCGGTAAGGACATAGTACGCCGACCCGAAGGTACTGGACCCCAGGGTCAGGCCGTAGTCGATGTACTTGAGGTAGCTGGTCCCCTCCATGTACAGGAAGACGGCCCCCATGGCGATGACGAAGAATAGCCACAGGATTCCGGCCTTCTTCCGGGCGTTCTGCACAGCGTGGAGCGCCAGCACGAAGGCCAGCGATGAGAAGAGAAGGACCGTGGTGCTGATGGTGGTGTGCAGGACGTCGAAGATCTCGTCGGGGTAGGGGCCCACCACGGCCCGACCCTTGTAGACCATGTAGGTGGAGATCAGCGTCCCGAAGAAGAGGCACTCCGACGCGATGAAGGTCCAGAAGCCAACCTTCCAGTTGGAAACCCCCGTGGAGGTGTGGCCGTGTTCATCCACCGCGGCTGTCGCTGCCTGAGCCATATCGTTCCGATTCCGGGTTGAGCGGGAGGACGCAGGGGCCTAGTGCCCGTGTCCTTCGGGGAAGGCGGGCTCGAAGGCCCACATGAACATGGCCAGGATCACCGGGAGCATACCCAGGGCGATGATCCACCAGACTCCGGTCATGACCAATGCCCAGGACAGGGTGATGGCTCCAGCCAGCACGATGGGCCAGTAGGAGGGATTCGGCATCACCGGTTCCTCCTCGGGCTCGGGCATGGTCACCGCCAACACTTCCTCCCGCTCCTGCTTGTGCCAGAGAGGCTCCCGGCTCCGAACCGTGGGGATCCGGGGGAAGTTGTAGTGGTGCGGCGGCGACGGCGTGGCCCACTCCAGAGTAGCGGCGCCCCACGGGTTGGCGGACGCCGGCTCACCACTCCGCCAGCTCTTCACGATGTTCCAGACCATGATCACCGAGGAGATGCCGAAGATGAAGGCGCCCACGGTGGAGAGCTGGTTGTAGATGTCCACATTCAGCTCGGCCGAGTAGGTGTAGATCCGTCGGGGCATCCCGAAAAGCCCGGCGAAGTGCATGGGGAAGAAGGTGAGGTTGAACCCCACCATGGTGGTCCAGAAGTGCCACTTCCCCAGCGTCTCATCGAGGAATCGGCCCCGCACCTTGGGGAACCAGTAGTAGAGGCCGGCCCAGAGCCCCATCATGGCGGCACCCACGATGACGTAGTGGAAGTGGGCAACCACGAAGTAGGAGTCGTGCTGCTGCAGGTTCACCGGCGCCGAGGCGTGCATGATCCCCGAAAGACCACCCACCGTGAACACGGCCAGGAGTCCGATGCAGAAGAGCATGGCGGTGGTGAACTTGAGGGAGCCTCCCCACATGGTGGCCAGCCAGTTGAAGATCTTCACCCCCGTGGGGATGGCGATGATCATGGTGGCGGCCACGAAGAAGGAGTCGGCGATGGGACCGAGCCCCACCGTGAACATGTGGTGACTCCAGACGCCCCACCCGATGAAGCCGATGAGGATCCCGGCGTAGACCACGATGGGATACCCGAAGAGGGGCTTCTTGGAGAAGGTGGGGATCACGTCGGAGATGACCCCGAAGGCCGGCAGAACCAGGATGTAGACTTCCGGGTGACCGAAGATCCAGAAGAGGTGCTGCCAGAGGACCGGATCCCCTCCTCCCCCAGGCTGGAAGAAGACGGTGCCGAAGAGGCGGTCGAAGCCCA
This sequence comes from Gemmatimonadales bacterium, assembly GCA_007695195.1. Lineage (GTDB taxonomy): Bacteria > Gemmatimonadota > Gemmatimonadetes > Longimicrobiales > Gaopeijiaceae > PWLA01. The sequence goes on from REEG01000117.1 coordinate 21,270, forward strand.
GGAAGATGAGGGCCACTCCGATCACCGGGACCGCCGTGATGAGCAGGAAGCTCGTCACCAGCGTCATCCAGGTGAACAGGGGCATTCGCATGAGCTTCATCCCCGGCGCCCGCATGTTGATGATGGTGGTGATGAAGTTCACCCCACCCATGATGGACGCGATCCCCAGGATCGAGAGCCCGATGAGCCAGAAGTTGGTGTTCTGCCCCGGCGAGAACTCAGGGGATGTCAGGGTGGCGTATCCCACCCACGACGCGTGGGGGGCCGCTCCGAAGAGGAACGACGAATTGATGTAGATGCCACCGAAGAGGAAGATCCAGAACGCCAGGGCATTCAGGCGTGGGAAGGCCACGTCCCTGGCCCCGATCTGCAGCGGGATCAGGTAATTGAAGAAGGCCACCGCCATGGGCATGGCCACCAGGAAGATCATGGTGGTGCCATGCATGGTGAAGAACTGGTTGTACAGTTCCGGCGTGATGAGCGACTGCCCCGGGAACATGAGCTGGGCCCGGATGACCAGCGCCTTGGCCCCTGCAATGAAGAAGAAGAACGTGGCGGCCACGAAGTACATGATCGCGATCCGCTTGTGGTCCACGGTGGTGATCCAGCTCCAGACCCCCGTGTCCTCTTCGTGGTGGGCGGGGGCTTCCCGCCCGACCGGTGTTTCAAGTCCGATGGTCGACATCGTGTTTGTCTAGCCTCTCTGCCCGGGGGATCCGGTGGTGGTCACTTCAGGCTGAGGAGGTAGACCGCAATGGCCTCCACCTCATCGTCGGAGAGGCCCGTGGCGGGCCAGTTTCCTCCCGGGTAGTCCACCCCGGGCATGGCCACGGCGGCCTTCATGCCCATGGGGTCCTTGATCCATCGGATCAGGTTCTCCCGGTTGTTCTCCATGATGCCGGCTCCCAGGGTGTGGCGGGCCCCGAAGAGGGTGAGATTCGGCCCGATGACACCCTGGGCGGACGTTCCCTGCACCGCGTGGCAGGCGATGCAGGTGGAGCCCAGGAAGACCTCCCGTCCCCGGGCCACCAGTGGATCGTCGTCGTGGGTGGAAGCGGCCTGAACCGGCAGAACTTCGTTGCCGGTGGCGACAACCGGGACCCCGGAGCCATCCAGATCCCCCGCCCCGTTTCCGTATTCGGCTGCGTATTCGGCCACCTCAGCCAACGCTTGGCTGGGGGAATCGGCGCCCTCGCTGGGGAAATCGGCTGCCTCGGTGGGGAAATCGGCGCCCTCCGAGCGGAACCACCGGTCGACCCAGTCCTGGAAACCCTCTTCCGTATCCACCACCACCCGCATGGCCATGAGGGCGTGGGACTGGCCGCAGAATTCGGCGCACTGGCCCATGAACACCCCGGTCTGCAGGGGGGTGAAGTAGAGCCAGTTGTACTTGGGATCCTGCCCCTCCCGCACCGCCGGGACAGGGTTCGCATCCCGCTTCCCCCCCAGCTTGGGCACCCAGAACGAGTGGATCACGTCGTTGGAGTGCAGTCGCAGATTCACCGGTTGATCCACAGGTAGCCAGAGTTCATTGGCCGTGGTGATCCCCTGCTCCGGGTAGTGGAACTCCCACCAGAACTGATGGCCCGTGACGTGGACCTCCATGGCGTCCTCGGACACGGGACGCTGGGTGGCGAACACGGCCTGGATGGAGGGGATGGCAATGGCGATGACGATGAGGGCCGGCCCCACCGTCCAGCCGATCTCCAGCCCGAGATGGCCCCGGATCTGGCGCGGCTGCTCATCTTCCGATTTCCGCCGGTACTTCACCACCACATAGGTGAGGAGCACCCAGACCACCGCCAGGATGAGCATCGTCCACCAGAAGATGCTCACGTAGAGCGAGTGGATGATCTCGGCGAAGTCCGAGTGGGGATTGATGGTGGATTGGGGATACTCCGCTCCGCAACCGGCCAGGACCAGGAGCAGGGCAAGGAGAATGGCCGTACAGATGGATCCCCGGAGGGACCGATTTCCGCCGGCCAGGGGCGGGGGTGCTGCGGTGGATCGCGTCAGGCGCATGGGACTACCCGAGCTCCGCTTGAAGCCTGCACTCTCCCCGGGATCCCGATCGACCCTTGGGTGTTGGATCAGGGATGTGGGGGAGAGGGAGGCGGTGGGGATCTTCCGGCTGTGATCCGGAAAACCTCAATCAGTGTGAGGGGACCACTGGAATGGCTTCGTCCATGAGCATCACGGGAATTCCATCCCGGATCGGGAACAGGAGGGAGCCATCCTCTCGAATCAGGGCCTCTTGGAGGGGCTGAACGATAGTCTCGCCGGCCCGGTTCCGCACCTCACCTTCGGCAATGGAAGCGTTCACCGCCTTGAGAGTCTGCTCGTCGGCCAGGCGCACCGCTTCCTTGGTCTCTGGACACACTAGGATGTTCAAAAGATCAGGATCCACCATCTAAAAAACCCCCTTCGGTGTCAACCGGAATCGTTATCGTTCCAAGTACCTGAGCCAACCCGACCCGACGCCGTGCGTCGCTTGCACGCCGGCCGTGAAGGTCTGTTAAGTTAGCACCGGTCAGATGACGGAGCGACCACCCCGTAACCTTCCTTCCCCTTCCAGCCTCGAACCCGCCGGATCCATATGCCCAACCATCGACTCTTCCTCGTCCCACTCCTCCTTCTCCTCGTGCCCCTCTTCGCCTGTCAGGGCGACGGCGACCCTGGATTCGGGGATCCGGAAGCCGGGGAAGCACCCACCCTTCCCCCTCGCGGAATGGCATGGGTGATCTTTGACGGCGATACCGTGCTTGCCGAGGTAGCGGCGACTCCGGAGGCCCGGGAACAGGGGCTCATGTTCCGGACGGAGATACCCGACGGGACGGGAATGATCTTCGTCTTCGACGAGATGGGACCGCGACAGTTCTGGATGCGGAATACCTTTGTGGCGCTGGACATCGCCTTTCTGGATACGGACCACCGGATCGTGGACATCCAGCAGATGGAGCCGGAGACCGACGAACTCACCGAATCGGCCGCGCCGGCCATGTTCGCTCTGGAGGTGCGGGCCGGCTGGTTCGAGGAGATGGGGATCGGCGAGGGCGACCGGGCGCGGATCGTATTCGGCAGGCGGTGACGGTGGGCTGGGAGAGCGCCTCCGGGACCGGACCGGGAGGGGCTTGAACGGGGTTGGCCGCCGCCCGTGGTGATGACGCCGTCAGGAGGCCGGGACGGCGTCATCACCATGGGCCAGAGCCGGCCAGTGCACCCACACCATGAACCACCCTTCTCCCCACCACGCACCCAGATAGCCGGCCTGGAGCGCCTGGTCCACGCCCTCCAGGCCGAAGGCGGCACAGACGAAGTCGGCGCAGGTGGCCAGCCCCAATCCCTCGCCTCCGGCCCGGCCCCCGGCCACCCGGCTCCGGAAGAGGTGGCCCGCCTCACCCCGGCAGCGTTCGTGGAGCCATGCGGCGTCATCGGGGGCGATGCGGTTGGCCACGAGCCACCTCACGGCGTCCGGTTCCACCGGATCCACCTCTACCCGGATGGGGGAGGCGATGGCGAAGCGAACGGCATTGGCCAGAAGATTCGACAGGACCCTCTCCAGCGCCGAAACCTCCAGACAGCATGACGCCAGGAGGCCGTCGTAGCGTTGCGCCACCTTCACGGACACGCTCGCCCCACGCGGTGAGGGAAGCCGGTCCATGGACCGCCACTTCCCAAGCAGGGCCTCCACCCGGTGGGGTTGCTCTTCCAGATCCCGCCTCCGCCCCTCGGGATCGATCCACGGCAGGGCGTTGCGCATCATCTTGGCGTGATCGCGGGCCAGGAAGACCGCAGACAGGCGAAGATCGTCCTGGGGGAGGCCGGCGGGAAGCCCCTCCTCCAGCGCTCTGCTGTAGACCACGAGAGAGGTGAATCCCCCTCCACGGATGTCGTGCAGGACCTTTCCGGCTTGCAGGAGTCGGGTTGCATCCGGTCCGGCTCCACCGTCGGGACGGGAAGCCGGAAGCTCGTGCACCAGACTCTCCACCCGGGCCACGAAGGATTCTTCGGTGAGCCGGGCGATCCGGGCCTCCAGAGACTCCCAATCCGGGTTGGACCGTTGCCCCCTCCATTGCTGATACACCTCTTCGAGGCCGTGATAGAGGCGGATCAGGACGCGTCGCCCCTGAGGCATCAACTCCTGACCATCCCATTCGAAGCCCTCTCCCCGATAGCGCCGGGACCGGTGATTGGCCAGTCGACGGGGCAGAACGGCCTCCGGTAGGGGGAGTCCGGTCGACTCTGGAAGGGAGGCGGAGGGTGACACGGATCGAAGGGGCGTCGGGGATGAACCGCAATGGTGCGCAATGGGGATGGACGGCGGCAGGGGTAGCAACGCCGAAGGGAGGCAACGTGGCTTGGTGATGCCACGAAACGCAATCCCCGGATGGAATCGCGCTACGGGAGAATTGGCCGGTCTTCGGGGTTCTGATTATCGTGAGATCCAGTCTTCACCCCAACGTGCGAGCGTAGTCATGAGCTTCCGAACCAATCCCGACCGAATCCTGGATTCCATCGACCGTGCGCGGACCCGGGACGAGGAGAACCGGGCCGCCGCCTTTCACCGGGACGCCTCGGCCCGGGAGCTGGGCACGGAACTCCCCGACATGGACGCCACCACCTCCGAGCGCCTCCGGCGGATCTTCGGGTTGGTGGAAAAGGCGTATACCGCCACCGCTTCGGGCCCGGACATCCGCCGACTGGCGGAGCGCTTCCAGACGGTGGGGGACATCGCCGGCCACCACGCCCGGGGAGATGTGACGGTGCAGGTTCATTACCTGGACCACGAGCGAGCGGACGACGTGGGTCAGACCCCCTTCGAGATCCTGCCGGCACACATGGACGAAGCCCGGAAGGCGGCGCGTTCGACCCGTCCTGACGCCCTGGCCATCAAGATTCTGCGCAAGGAGCTCCGGGACGGAGTTCTGGCCGCATTCCGGAAGATGGACCCACGCCTGAGGGATGCCATCCGGGAGCGGGCCGACATGGGCCATGTGGCGGTTCGCGTGACGTTGGACCTGCGCCCGGCAGGCTGATTGGGAGCGGCCCTGAAAATCCCCTCGGCTCTCCCCGCCGGCCGGACATTTCTGGTCCTCCTTCTGGCGTCGGCGGGCATTTCCGGCTTGGTCGGACCTGGCTTTTCGGCGTTTGCCACCACCCCGGATCACCGGGACGATCCCGTTCCCGTGGCGCTGTTCGGGGCCACCGTCGTAGACGGTACAGGGGCGCCGCCGCTTCAGGACGCGGTGGTGGTTCTGGCCCAGGGCCGCATCGAGTGTGTGGGGCCACGCGGCCACTGTCCGGTACCGGACGGTATCCCGACCCTCGATGTCACCGGGCACTGGATCACCCCGGGCCTGGTGGACGCCCACGCCCACTTCTCACTCAGCGGGTGGGTGGACTCGCGCCCCGACCTCCTGGACCTGAGGGCCGAGTACCCCTACGCGAGCACCATCGCCAGGCTCCGGCGGTCCCCGGAGCTCTTCTTCCAGTCCTACCTATGCTCCGGCGTCACGGCAGTGTTCGACCTGGGAGGGTTTCCCTGGACGTGGGAGCTGCGGGATCGAGCCCGGGTTTCCGGAGCCGCGCCCACCATTGCGGCGGCCGGACCCTTCCTCTCCACCCGCGACGCCTGGCTGAACCTTCCGGCGGAACGGCAGTTTCTCCACATGTCCGATCGAGACGCCGTCCGCTCCGGCGCCGATTACCTCATCAGCTCCGGCGCCGATGCCGTGAAGGTCCTCCACCTGGGGGGTGAGGGTCCGTCGGGACGGGCGGGCCGGGAGCGGGAGTATCTGGAGCTCGCCGGGCGGTGGGCCCGTTCCGGGGGGATCCCGCTCATCGTCCATGCCACCGAGCTGGAACTGGCCAGAGAGGCGCTGGAGGCCGGGGCGTCCATCCTGGCCCATTCGGTGGAAGATCAGGTGGTGGATGACGCCTTCGTGGACCTTCTCCGCCGCCGCGGCGGCTTCTACACCCCCACCCTCTGGGTACACGAGGCCGCCGCCCAACTCCGGGAGCGCCACTGGGTCGAGGACGAGCTGGACGAAATCTGTGTGGATCCGGGCACGCTGGAGAGGCTTCGGAGCACCTCCGTCCGGCCGGGCAGGGACAGTGACGACCAACTCGCGGATGCCCGGATGGACGATGAGGGGCGCCGCCGGGTCATGGAGGAGAATCTGCTCCGGATCCACGCCGCCGGCGTCCCCCTCCTGGTGGGCTCCGACGCCGGGAATCCACTGGTGCCCCACGGCCCGGGGATCCACCGGGAGCTGGGCGCCCTCCAGGCGGCCGGAATTCCACCGGAGGATCTGCTCAGGGCTGCCACACTGAACGGAGCCCGAGCCATGGGAATGGCCGAGATCATGGGGTCGGTGGAGGCCGGCAAGGTGGCGGACCTCCTGGTCCTCCGAGGCGACCCCCTCGAGGACGTGGCCAACCTGAACCGGTCCCTCCGTATGGTGGTCCGGGGAGGGTACGTGCTGGGCCGGGACGACCTGGCCTTCACGGCGCCGTAGGCAGGGGCCCACGGGTGCGCCGCCAGGCCGACGTCCGCTTCCTCCTCCTCTTCCTGGACGGAGTCGGGATCGGGGCGGACGATCCCAGCGTGAACCCCTTCCTCCAGGCTCGACTCCCGGTGCTCCGGGAGATGCTCGGAGGCGGACTCCCGATCCTGGGCCGAGCCCTGCCCCATGGACATCAAGCTCGGCTCATGGCCCTCGATGCCTGCCTTGGTGTGCCGGGACTGCCCCAGAGTGGGACCGGTCAGATCTCCCTTCTGACCGGGGTAAACGCTCCCCGACGCTTTGGTGCCCACTTCGGACCCTGGCCCCCGGTTCGTCTCCGGGGCCTCCTGGAGCGGGAGAACCTCCTTAGCCGGGCCGTAGGCGCCGGAGTGGCATCCATCTTCGCCAACGCCTACCCCATGGGGTATCCCGATGGGCGACACCCCCGCCGGGTGGCGGCGCCCCCCCTGGCAGCTCGGGCCGCGGGGCTGCTGAGTCGCCACCAGGATGAGTTGATCCGGGGCGAAGCGGTGGCGTCGGAGATCATCAATGCGGGATGGCGGGAGCACCTGGGCTTCCGCACGGTTCCGGAGGTGACGCCGCGCCGGGCAGGTAGGACGCTGGCCCGCCTGGCCAACGGAGCCCGCCTCACCTTCTTCGCCCACTACCTCACCGACCTGGCCGGTCACCGGGGCGGGATGCTGGGCTCCGTGGCGGCGCTGGAGCGGGTTGACGCCTTCCTGGGCGGGATCCTGGATGACCTGGGCCGGGACGTCACGCTGGTCATGGTCAGCGACCACGGGAATGTGGAGGACGTTCGGGGAGGGCACACCCGGAATCCCGCTCTGGGGCTGACGTGGGGTCCGGAAGGGGAGGGCCTCGCGGCGACGTGCCAGCGCCTTACCGACGTGGCTCCCCGGCTCCTCCACCTTCTGGATGTCCCACCGAGCCATCCCCCCGCCCATGAACCCGGCTCACCTTTCGTGCATGACGCGAGTTCCATGCACGACGCGAGGTCCACGCACGACGCCGGGTCCGCGGCTGGGAAGGAAGCTCCGGGATCTGGGGATCCTGGATGAGAATCAGCTCCAAGAGGGTCTGGAGCGACAGGCCGCCACCGGCGAACGACTGGGGCAAGCGCTGGTGGCGCTCCGCCTGGTGGAGGACGTCCGCCTCCTCCCCGTCCTGGCTCATCACCTGGGAGTAGAGGCGGCACCCCTTCCCCTGACGGTGGATGAGGAGATGCTGGCGCGTCTTCCCGACGGACTGCCGGGAAAGCGCGGCTTGGTCCCGGTGGGTCGACAGGGACGGGCCGTCCTCGTGGCCATGGTGGATCCTCTGGATCTGGCCCTCCTGGAAGAGGTGGAGTTCCGGCTCGGCGCCCCGGTTCGCCCCCGGCTCACCACAGCGGCGGCGGTGGACTCGGCTTTGGCGGGACCCAGAGGTCCGGGAGCTCCGAGAGGGGTGGTGGACGCCGTGGACGGGATCCTGCACGGGGCGGTGACGTCCGGCGCCAGCGACGTCCATCTGGAGCCTCGGGGAGAAGGAATCCGGGTCCGCTGGCGTATCGACGGGATCCTACGGGAGATGTCGGCCCCTCCGGAGGTTCCCGGTGTCTCGGTACTTTCCCGGATCAAGGTCATGGCGGGAATGGATATCGCCGTTCGGCGACGCCCGCAGGACGGGGGTTTCAGCTTCTCTCCACCGTCGGGAGGAAGCTGGGCCGTGCGGGTTTCAACCCTTCCCCTGGAGATGGGTGAGAAGGCTGTGCTGCGGATCCTGGCCCCGGACCGGGCTCCGGCGGATCTGGAGGCCACTGGGCTCATGGGGGAGGATCTGCCCCGGGTCCGGGCCCTCCTTGGCCGACAGGGCGGGGTCATCCTGGTGGCGGGTCCCACAGGAAGTGGAAAGAGTTCGACGCTGGCGGCGGCAGTGGCGGAGCTGGACCGGAAGGGGCAGAACGTGGTGAGCCTGGAAGACCCGGTGGAGTACCGGCTGGCCGGGGTCAGCCAGGTGGAGGTGAGGCCCCGGGCCGGCCTCACCTTCGCATCGGCGCTGCGGGCGGTGTTGAGACAGGACCCGGATGTGATCCTGGTGGGGGAGATCCGCGACCGGGAGACGGCGGAGATCGCCATGGCCGCCGCCGTCACCGGTCACCTGGTCCTCTCCACCATCCACACCCTGGATGCGCCGTCGGGGATCGGGCGACTTCTCCACATGGGTGTGCCCCCATATCTGGTAGCGGCGGGGCTGTCGGGAATCGTGGCTCAACGTCTGGTGCGAAAGCTCTGTCCTGGATGCGGCGGTCGCCCGGAAGGGTGTCCACGCTGTCCCGATGGATACCGGGGCCGCACCGGCATCTTCCAGGTCCTCCGGGTAAGCGAAGGGCTGCGGGAAGAGATCCTGCGAGGGGCGGGCACGCCGGCCCTCCGCCGCCGCGCACGGGCCGAGGGCATGGGAACCATGGGTGCCGATGCTCGGCGGAAGGTGGCGGAGGGACTCACGTCGCCCCATGAGGTGGGGAGGGTCCTTCGCGGGGAGGCCGAGGAGGCCCTGCCCTGTGGCCGCTGCCGGGGCGGCGTTCCCCTGGGCGCTCGCGCCTGTCCCCACTGCGGCCTGCCACGGGGACGGACCTGCCGGTGCGGGGAGGAACTGGAGTCCGGGTGGAGGTTCTGTCCGGCGTGTCGGCGACCAGCCCCCCCGCCACCGGATGCGGGACCGGTGGAGTGATGCGCAGGGGAGACCCGGAGGCGCAGTGGAGCCCCAGAGACGAGGGGGAGACCGAGAGGCGGGGTGGAGACCCACAAGGCCGATGGCGTACCTTTCAGGAGGGGGTCCGCTCACGAAGGCCCGACCCGGCAGGGCGCCAGGTCCCGAAGAGGAGGGGGGAGATGGGGACGACAAGGAAGGATCGGGACCCACCCGCGGGCCTCCGGCGGCGACTCTTCTGGAGCCTCTTCCTCTCCGCGCTGATTCCGGCAGTACTGACCCTCGTTGGGGGATCCCTCGTTCTCCGGGAGTTGGTGGCCCAGACCGGGAGCGTCGGACCCTGGGCCGCGGTGGCTGACTCCGGACGGGAACTCCTGGACCTCATCCGAGGCTCCGAGGCTTCGGCCGATGTCACAGCGGCGGCGGAGCGACACCGCCAGGTCCTGTCGGAATCGCTGCGCCTGTCCCAGATCTACGCCGTGGTGGGCGAGCGAATCATCTTCCTGACACCGCTGGCGGGACTCGCCCTCCTGGCTCTGGTGGGCGGCGTGGCGGCCCTCGCAACCCGCAGGCTCGCGTCGGGCCTTGCGGCTCCGGCCGAGGAGCTGGCGGAGTGGATCCGGAAACTTGGGGCCGGAGAACCCCTTCCCTCCTCCGACGGGGCCGGTCCTCGCGGGGAAGTGGCCGAGTTCCGGACCCTCCGGAGCGGTCTCCGCGATGCGGCCGAGCGCCTCGAAGAAGCGCACCTGAGGGAATTGGAGCAGGCCCGCGCACGAAGTTGGGCCGATATGGCGCGTCGCGTCGCCCACGAGATCAAGAATCCCCTCATGCCCATGCGAATGGCGGCGGAGCGGGTCGCCGGTGCCCAGGATCCCGCCCTGGCCGAGGCTGGTACCATCCTCCTGGAAGAGGTTCACCGGCTGGACGAACTCGCCCGGGCCTTCTCCCAGTTCGGGCGGCCGGTGGAGGGGCCGGCGGCGGCCGTGGACCTGCGGGAGCTTCTCCAGGGGCTCGGCCGTCGTCTGGGCCTGGATGACGCCCTGGTCCTGGAATTGCCGCCGGAGCCCGTGTGGGTCCTGGGCCATGTGGAGGCGCTGGAGCGGGTCTTCCGGAACCTGGTGAGCAACGCACTGGAGGCCCAGGCCGTTCCGGGAACCCCCCGGCCCGCCGGCCGCTCGGCGCACAGGCCCGCGCCGGGACCTCCGTCCACCCCGGAAGGGGCCGATGCTCCGACGACCTCCTGGGAGGACGACGGCGACCCCTGGAACGGAGACGGCCAGGAGCCCGAGCCGGTCCGGGTCCGCCTGGTCCAGGCCGGCAATCGGGCTCGGGTCGTCATCACGGATCGGGGTCCGGGGATCGATCCGGCCTTCCTGGACCGGATTTGGGAACCGGACTTCACCACCCGACGCAAGGGGACCGGGCTCGGGCTACCACTGGTGCGGCAGGTGGTGGAACATCACGGCGGCCGGGTCTCGGCGGGAAACCGGAGGGATGGGGGCGCACTGTTCCAGGTGGACCTGCCGCGCACGGGACCACCCATGGGATTCGATGAGGGGACACCATGAGAGTTCTGGTGGTGGACGACGAGGCCAATCTGAGGCGGATGCTCCGGAGTCTGCTCACTGCCGAGGGTTGGCTTGTGGAAGAGGCGGGGAGCGCGGAGGAGGCCCTGATCCGGGTGGGACAGACCCAGCCCGACGTAGTCCTCCTGGACCTGGTCCTCCCCGGGGCCTCCGGCCTTGATCTACTGCCGCGCCTCCGAACTGCCTCTCCCGACACCCCCGTGATCATGATGAGCGGGGAAGCCAACCTCTCCGACGCGGTGCGCGCCACCCGGGAGGGCGCCTTCCACTTCCTGGAGAAGCCGCTGGGGTCGGAGGCGGTGCTGGCCACATTACGGGGAGCTCTGGAGGTGAGCAGGGCCCGCGACCTCTCCCGAGCGCTTCGGGAGGAGATGGGACCGGGTGCACGCCTGGTGGGAGACAGTTCACTGATGCAGGAGGTGCGGGCCGTCATCGAGAAGGTGGCCCCTACCGACGCGCGAGTCCTCATCACCGGAGAGAGCGGGACGGGCAAGGAGATGGCGGCTATCGCCATCCACGCCCTGTCCGCGCGGGAAGGGGGTCCCTTCGTGCGCGTGAACAGCGCGGCCATCCCCTCCGAACTGGTGGAGTCCGAGATGTTCGGGCATGAGCGGGGAGCCTTCACGGGCGCCACGCAGCGCCGCCGGGGACGATTCGAACTGGCACACCGGGGCACCCTCTTCCTGGATGAGGTGGGGGATCTGGGTGGCGGAGCCCAAGCCAAGCTCCTGCGGACCCTGGAGACGGGCGTGGTTCAGCGGGTGGGAGGTCAGGAAAACCTGGACGTTGACGTGCGCGTTCTCGCCGCCACCAACCGGGACCTGGCCGACGCGGTACGGACCGGGAACTTCAGGGAGGATCTCCTCTTCCGGCTTGAGGTGGTGGTGGTTCGTATGCCTGCCCTCCGCCACCGCCCCGAGGATCTACCCCTCCTGGTGTCACACCTCCGGGGCCGCCTCCGGGTCAAGCAGGGTCTGAGTGTTCCCGAGTTCTCCGACTCGGCCATGGCGCGACTGGCCGAACATGGGTGGCCTGGGAACGTCCGGGAGTTGCTGAACCTCCTGGAGCGTATCGCCATCCTGCACCCCGATGAGGTTGTGGATCCGGAGCTGGTGGAGAGTCTTCTGCATTCTGGTACGGCCCGACGGCTCGCCCCTGCGCCCGCCGACGCTCCGGGCCTGGATCATGACGGTCGCAGCCTCCGGGAGAAGTTGGACGACTACGAGCGTCATCTCATCAAGGGCGCCCTGGACGAGTCCGAGGGCAATGTGGCCGAGGCCGCCCGGCACCTCCGAACCGACCGCGCCAATCTCTATCGTCGTATGGATCGCCTCGGCCTTCGCTGATGCAGCGCCTGCCCGGGCACCCTTCCCCCCTTCCCCTCTCCACCAGAGCCATGACGCTGCCACCGCCCCCATTCCGCCCCGAAGTGCGAAGGAACCGGTGCCTCTGGGTCGGCGCTCTCCTCATTCTGGCCACACTGCTCATCCCGACGCCGGCCGTATCCCAGACCCAGCCGACGCCCGGTCCACTCCCGGTGGAGTTGGAACAACGGATCGTTACTCTGGCCAATGCACCCGGTACGGCCCGAACGTCGGGACGGACCCGTATTCCTGCCGGGAGCGTGGTGGAAGGGGACCTGGTGGTGCTGGGGGGGGATCTACGCCTGGGCGGAACGATCCGGGGGACGCTGGTTGTGGCCAACGGAACCCTCACCCTCGAGCCGGGAGCACGGGTACTCGGGGCCGCCATCGTCGTGGGCGGCGCCGTGTCGGGCGAGGAAGCGGGTGTCTTCCAGGATACGCTGGAGGTCTGGAGCGCCCCGCTCCTCTACCGGATCCGCGGTGATCGTCTGGAGGGGGTCTCCCGGGAGGGGAGGGTATCGTCTCAGTTCCTCGCTACGGACCTGGGTGTGGCCCGAACCAGGGTGACACTCCGCGCCGCCGGAGCCTACAACCGGGTAGAGGGACTCCCGGTGGAGTTCGGACCCATCTTCTCCACGGGAGGGCGGAACCCACTGGAGCTCCGGGCTTTCGGGATCTGGCGGTCGGAGGGCGGGTTGACCGTGGATACGGACCGGATGGGGTATGACTTCGCCCTGGATCAGGCGGTGGGAGGTCGGGGCACCCTGGTGGCCGGGGCCAACGTCTACTCCCGATTCCATCCCATGGAAGACCGGGGCATGAGCGATCTGGAAAACGCACTCTCCACCTTCCTCATGCGTCGGGACTACCGGGACTACCACGAAGCCCAGGGCTGGTCCACCCATCTGGAGTTCCGCCCCATCCGGCAGCCCATCGTCACCCGCCTCACCTTCCGGGAGGAGGAGCACCAAACCGCACCCGTTCGTGGGCCGTGGACCCTGGGGGACGAGGATCGGCCGTGGCGTCTCCAACCCCGAGCGGCCGAGGGAACGGCCCAGTTCGTGGAAGGTGCGCTCACGCTGGACACCCGGGATGATCCGGATCAACCCGCCGACGGTTGGCTTCTGGAGCTTCGCGGGGTGCAGCAGGTGAGCGGGCGGCTTCGCGGCCCATCGGCCTCGGTGGACCAGGGCGGACCGAATGGGGGCACCGAAACCGGTGACCCGGCCCTGGGATTGGCGTACGACCGGGTTGGATGGGGTCGTGTGGACGTTCGCCGGTACGCCCGGCTCGGTCCGGACTCGCGATTGGCCGTCCGCCTGTTCAGCGCCGGGTCGCACGGTTCGAGCCCCCTCCCGCCCCAGTTCCAATCGACTCTGGGAGGGGAGGGATCCCTGCCGGGGCACCCCCGCTTCGCCGTGGACTGTGGGGTTCGAGGCCACTCCAACCTCACCACCCGTCAGGGCGGGGAAATGGACGGGGAGTGGGAGTTCTTCCCGGCCTACGGATGCGACCGGGTGGAGATGGCCCAGGTTGAGTTCCAGTACTCCCTTCCGTTCTCGTGGAATCCGTTCCCCGACGATTGGGGTGACCCGGAGTGGTCCACCGCCCTCCGTTTCCAGCCCACCCTGTCGGTGTTCGTGAACACCGGTCAGGGGCGGGCGGCGAACCGGGACGGGTTCCCGGATCGGATGGATTCGGGACGACGAGCCGATGTGGGCTTCGGCCTTCTCACCGGCTCGCTGGGATTCTACTGGGCCCACCCCATCAACCGCCGCGACCGGGGTCTCAATTTCTTTGTGCGGCTGGACCGGCGGTTCTGACGCCGTGGAGGCCGTCCCCCTCACTCCGGTCACCCCACCGGTCCGGTCTCACTCCGGACCCGCTGGACTCCTGCGGGTGCTACCGCTGCTGGCGGCGGTGCTGCTCCTGGTTTCGGCTGCCGGTGACCTCCTGGGACAGGCCCGGCCCGCACCGCTGACCATGACGGCAAACCCCCGTACCGGAACGGTTCAGGTCGCGCTGGGGCCCATTCTCGAGTCCCGGGGAATCGAGGACCAGATCCGGCGGGGACTTCCGGTGCGGATCCGGGTGACGACGGAGTTGTGGCGCGATCGGATCGTGGATGCCCAGGAGGACCGCCATGAGTGGCGAGCCTCGGTGCGCCTCGACCCTCTGGAACGGGCCTTCGTCGTGGAGACGGAGGAGGGGGTGACCCTGTCCGCGGCCACCCTCTCCGAAGCCGGCCGACTCCTGGCGGCCCGGTTGAGCGTCCCGCTGCGCCCTCCCGGGCCCGGACGGTACTACTATCTGGGTCGGGTGGAGGTGGAGACGCTCTCGCGCTCGGATCTGGAGGAGCTCCAGCGCTGGCTCCAGGGAGATGTGGCGGCCGCCGTGGAGGGTCGAGACGAGAGCGGAGGGATCAGCGGCGCTCTGGGCCGAGGCCTTCAGCGGGTGGTCATCCGGCTCCTGGGACTGCCCACGGAACGCTTTCGGGCCCGTACGGAGACATTCCGGTTTGACGACGACTCGGACCGTGGCGGAGAGTCGGCGTCACCGTCACCGTCCGAAGACCCTCACCCGGTGGGTCAACGCTTCAATTCGGGCCAGGTCGGGCTCCACTCCGATTCCAGGCGCATCGGGGGGGACCATGGCGCCGTCCCGAAGCACGAACTCCGGCGTGACCACATCCTGCTCCCAGTAACGGCGGGAAGCGGAAATGTCACCGGGAAGGGTGAAGCCGGGGAGGGTGGCCAGCGCCAGGTTGTGCGCCCGCCCCACACCGGATTCCAGCATTCCCCCGCACCACACCGGGATCTCCCGGTCTCGACACAGGTTGTGGATGGCCCGGGACGAGGCGAGCCCACCGACGCGGCCCGGCTTGATGTTGATGACCCGGGCCGCATCCATCTCCAGGGCCAGACGCGCGTCTTCAGCCGAGCGGATGGACTCGTCCAGGCAGATGGGCGTGCGGATCTCCTGCTGCAGGAGGGCATGCTCCCGGAGGTCTTCGTGTCCCAGCGGCTGTTCGATCATGGTGAGCGCCAGATCGTCCATCTCCCGGAAGAGGGCGGCGTCTGAGAGGGAGTAGGCGGAGTTGGCATCAGCCATGAGAAGCACATCCGGAAAGCGGTCCCGGACCTTCCGGAGCATCTCCAGGTCCCGGCCCGGCTTGATCTTTACCTTGATCCGTGCATATCCCTCGTCCAGGTACGCCTCCACCTTCTCCAGGAGGGCGTCATCGTTGGGCTGCAGCCCCACACTCACCCCCACCGGCACCGGGTCCCCCTTCCCGCCCAGGAGTTCCCAGAGGGGCGCACCCAGGAGCTTGGCGTGGAGGTCCCAGACGGCCATCTCGATCCCCGCCTTGGCCATGGGGTGTCCACGGATCCACGACACCGGCGCCAGGATCTCTTCCGGACCCTCCATGGTGTGCCCAACCAGCGGGGGCAGGAGGAACTCCGTCAGGACATGCCACGCCGTGTCGGTGGTTTCATAGGAGTAGCCCGGATCCTCGGCAGCGACACATTCACCCCAGCCCACGGCCCCTTCACCCTCCACGCGCAGGAGGAGGATCCGTCGGTTCTGGCGGGCTCCGGAGCTGATCTCGAAGACCTCCCGGAGGGGCAGGCGAATCTCGCGGAGTTCGATACGGGTCGGTTTCATGATGGTGGGGTGCAGGGAGGAGAGCGAAATGCACGGAATGTAGAAGCCGGTGGACCGGCGCACGCGGGAAGCCGGCGGCGACGGGGCATGGGGACCGTCAGAAGAGGGAGAAGACCTCGTCCACCTGAGCCCAGCCGATCTGGAGCAGGAAGGTGCTGTTTCGACCGTAGGACTTGTCGCCCAGAATGTAGAAGCCCGGTTCGGGATTCACGAGGGTCTCGGCGCCATGGGTGCCCTGGGCCAGACAGTCTCCACCGCTATCGGCTCCCAGGAGTGCAGCGGAGAGCTTGATGGGTCCGCACGTCGCATAACACTCATGGACCTGCAGTTGGCGGTAGATCCCATGATCGCCCACGCCACCCGTCAACGCCAGAATCCCGTCGACCCGGAGCGTTTCCCGAGGTGCGGACGCATCCCGCAGAGTCACCTCCACGCCGCCGCCCTCCACCTCGACGAGACGCTCCACCACACGACCGGGGACGGGGATCACCGCCGGGTGCTCACCCCGAGCCAGCTTCTCCGCGGTGAGGGCCAGCTCCCGTCGCAGAGGGAGGGGATCATCCTCGATGAGGAACGAGGGGTCGGTGTCGCGGAAGAGCCAGAAGACCCGAGGCGAACGACCATTCCCGTCCGCTACTTCAGCCAGGGCACACGCTGCGGTCTGTGCCGAGTGGCCGGCGCCCGCCACCAGAACGGTCCGGCCGGCCCAGGCCTCCATCTCTGCGGGTAGGTCCGGGATCCGGCGATGGATCCGGTGCTGGAGTCCACGTTCGCCCGGAGCCGGGATTCCGCCGTCGCCCAGCGTATTGGGGGTGGCCCACCGGCCCGTACAGTCCAGGACGATGTCGGCGTACTCCACCAATTCGTCGCCGTCGGGCCCCTGGAGGAGGATCCGGAAGGGTCGAGCAGCCCGGGCCGGCGTGCCGATCTCTTCGTCCTTCAGCGTCCCTGACCGGCCCACCGCCACCACCCGGGTGTCCAGACGCAGAGCTTCGCGCAACTCCGGAAGGGCCCAGAGGGGATCCAGGACGCGGTCCGCCAACTCGTGGCCGGTGGGCGATGCCTCGGGATCCACTTCCAGGGGTCGGCCCACTTCATCCAGACCTTCCTGCATCCGACCCGAGACATTCATGGTCCATGGGCTGAACAGACGCACATGCCCCCAACTCCGGACATTTCCGGCAGGGGTGGGCGCCTGTTCGTAGACCCGGAAACGAAATCCCCGGGCCCGGGCCATGAGGGCGGCGTCGAGGCCGATGGGACCGGCGCCCAGGATGGCCACGGTGTGTCCCTGGTTCGGTCCGTTCCCACCGTCGGCAACCCGCTCCGTCATTTCTCCACCTCCCATCTGATTCTCCCGAGAAAGGTCGTCCGGGTTCAGGGATCCCTCGCCAGGACGTAGCGGGAGAGGTCCCCTTCCCGGTGCAGACCGACGG
>REEG01000120.1 GCA_007695195.1 Gemmatimonadales bacterium
CGGACCTCTTCCAGTACGGGGTCGAGGTGGCCGACGGGTGGGCCGGATGGGCCGGGTTCCGCGTTCTCTTTCCGCTGAACGAACCGGAGCGGATGGATGAGGCGGCGTCCTTCCTCGGTGCATCCTACTTCCGCCTCCTGGGCCCCGGCCACGTCTACGGCCTGTCGGCACGGGGAATCGCCGTGGACACCACCGGTGAGCGGGAGGAGGAGTTCCCGGACTTCCGCGAATTCTGGCTCGTCCGTCCCCAACCCGGAGACAGGACGCTGACCTTCTGGGGACTCCTGGACGGGCCGTCCCTCACCGGCGCCTACCGCTTCCGGCTGGCCCCCCACGGACACCGGGACCTCGACGGGCTCGGGAATGCGGAGGTGTCGGTGGTGGAGGTGGAGGCGCACCTCTTCGCCCGTCGGGACGTGGCGCGCCTCGGCGTGGCCCCCCTCACCAGCATGTTCCTCTTCGACGAGAATCGGGGGCGGGACTTCGATGACGTGCGCCCCCGGGTCCACGACTCGGACGGCCTACTCATGCTCACCCGCTCAGGCGAGTGGATCTGGCGGCCGCTGAGCAATGGACCGGGGCTCCGGGTGTCGTCGCTTCGGGACGTGGACCCCCGCGGCTTCGGACTCCTTCAGCGGGAGCGACGCTTCGACCGCTACCTGGATCTGGAAGCCAGGTACCATGACCGCCCCAGCCTGTGGGTCGAGCCTCTGGACGAGGGGTGGGGCGGCGGCGGGGTCGAGCTGGTGGAAATCCCCACGGACTCCGAATTCCTGGACAATGTGGTGGCCTACTGGGCGCCGGATGAGCCCTTCCGCGCCGGCGAGGAGCGAAGCTACCGGTACCGCCTGGTGAGCTTCGACCACCGGCTCCCTGAGCCGATTCTGGGTCCGCTCGTGGAAGAGCTGGAGGCGGAGGTCCGTCCGGGGCGCGTGATTCGCTACCGGCACGGCTGGGACACCCTGCCAGGCGAGGCGGACCCGCCTCCCCGCAGCCGGCGACGATTCGTGGTGGACTTCGAGGCGCCTCAGGGACCGGGCGGCCAGGGGGGTGCCACCGGATCCACTTCTGTGACCCCTCCGGCCGCGACGACGCCGGCCGGCACCCTTCCGGAGATCCGGCTTCAGGCCTCCGCCGGGCAGGTGGAGGGCGCCCGGGTCGAGCCCCTTCCGGAGCGAAGTGGCGGCTGGCGGGTAACCTTCGCTCTGGACCCGGGAGAGTCGCCGGCGGACATGCGCCTGTTCCTCACCCGGGACGGCCTGCCCATCACCGAGACGTGGAGCTACCTCTGGATCCCGGATCATGACTGATCGGTCCCCTCCGCAGCCTTGCCCCCGGCGGACCCTTCCCCGGGCTCTTCCGGCCATGGCCCTTCGCCGTGCCGGAATGGTGCTGGCGGTGTCGGGCACCACGGTGGCCGGGGCCCTTCTCATGCTGGGCATCATGGCCGGAGACGGACTGACCCTTCTCGAGGCAGGGATCCTGGCGCTCTTCGCCCCGAGTTTCGCCTGGATCTCCCTGGCCTTCTGGAACGGCGTCGCGGGCTTCTCATTGCAGCTCCTCCGGCTGGACCCCCTGACCCTGGAACGGCGACCCGCACCGGGGAAGGTCGGGGAAGGGAGTGCTCCGCTCCGGTCCCGGGTGGCCCTGGTCATGCCCACCTACAACGAGGACCCGGAGCGGGTGGTGGCCGGACTCCTGGCCTCGCTGGACGCTGCCGCCTCCACCGGGCACGGAGAGGCATTCGAGGCCATTCTCCTGAGCGACACCTCGGACCCTGCCATCGGCCGGCGGGAGGAGGAGTTGGTAGCAGGCCTCCCCATCCGGTACCGGCGCCGCCCCGCCAACACCGGGCGCAAGGCCGGGAACATCGCCGAGTTCTGCGACCGGTGGGGAGCCGAGTACGATCTCATGGTCATCCTGGATGCCGACAGCCTCATGGGCGGTGACACCGTGGTGGAGCTGGTGCGCCGGATGGAGGCGAACCCCGGAGTCGGCCTCATCCAGACCGTTCCGATCCCGGCGCGCCAGGAGACGCCCCTGGGCAGGTTCGTCCAGTTCGCCTCGGCCCTCTACAGCCCCATGCTGGCGGCGGGCCAGGCCTTCTGGCAGGGAGACGCGGGAAATTACTGGGGCCACAACGCCATCCTGAGGGTGGAGCCCTTCTCCCGCCACGCCCGCCTCCCCGTCCTCTCGGGGGCGCCGCCTCTGGGCGGCGAGGTGCTGAGCCATGACTTCGTGGAGGCTGCGCTCCTGCGCCGGGCCGGGTGGCAGGTGGTGCTGGCGGCGGATCTCACCGGTAGTTGGGAAGAGGTGCCGGGAAACCTGGTGGACTTCGCCGTCCGGGAACGGCGTTGGGCCCAGGGAAGCCTGCAGCACCTTCGGCTTCTGGGCGTCGGCGGGTTCCACCCGGTGAGTCGTCTCCACCTTCTTCTGGGTGCCGTGAACTACCTGGCCTCGACCCTGTGGCTCCTCCTTCTCCTTCTCGGGACCGTCTACGTGCTGGCGCCGGGAGGGCACGGTCCCATGGTCATGGAGTCGCTCCCCGGATCGGGGTTGGGAGAAGGGATCCTGGATCGACTCGGGGCAGGGTGGCTATCCCTTCTCGGCGTCACGGCGGTGATCCTCTTCCTCCCCAAGGCGCTGGGAGTCGTCCTGGCTGTCCTCCGCCGACGCCGGGAGTTCGGGGGCGCAGTGCGTCTCGCCGCCGGAGCTCTGTTGGAGACGGTCCACAGCATCGTCATGGCGCCTGTCATGATGCTCTGGCACACCGCCTTCGTGGGCGGCGTCCTGGCCGGACAGAACGTGACCTGGGGGCCGCAGATCCGTGAAGGTCGGGCCGTGGGGTGGCGCGAGGCCCTCCGGCGATCCGGATGGATGAGCGCCGTGGGCATGGCCTGGGCGGCGGCCATTGGGGTCCTGGCGCCCCTCTTCCTTCTCTGGATGTCCCCCATCCTGGTGGGCCTGGTGGCAGCGCCCGCTCTGGTTCGCCTGAGCGGGATTGCCTCCTGGGGCGATAGATTGAGGAGAATGGGCCTTCTCCACACACCCGCGGAGCGGACGCCGCCTCCGGAACACCGTCTTCGGACCTTCCCACCGCCCTCCGACAGCTCTCCCTCCTCGCTCCGGACCGAACTGCGTATCCATGCGGAGCGTTCTCCCATCCCGGCCCACACGCCATGAATCAGACTCGAGCCTTCTGGGTCACCGCCCCGGGCACCGGGGAACTCCGCCCCGCCACCGTCAGGGATCCCGGCCCAGGCGAACTCCGGGTGCGGACTCTCTTCTCGGGGATCAGTCGGGGGACGGAATCGCTGGTCTTCCAGGGGCGGGTGCCTGAGAGTCAGTGGGATCAGATGCGGGCTCCCTTCCAGGCCGGGGAGTTCCCGGGCCCCGTTCGCTACGGCTACCAGAACGTGGGCCGGGTGGATGCGGTGGGAGAAGGGGTCGAACCCCGGCTCTGGGGCCGCGCCGTTTTCTGCCTCTTCCCGCACCAGGAGGCCTATGTGGTTCCAGCCGGGGCGGTGATCCCCCTCCCCCAGGGGCTCCCGCCGTCCCGGGCCGTGCTCGCCGCCAACATGGAGACGGCGGTGAACGCCGTCTGGGACGCAGGTCCCTCGGTGGGTGACCGGATCGTGGTCATCGGAGCCGGCGTCGTGGGCCTCCTCATCGCCCGACTCTGCCGCCGGATTCCCGGCACCCGGGTGCATCTGGTGGACCCTGCGCCGGAGCGCCGGGAGGTGGCGGAGCGGTTGGGCCTTCCGCTGGTCACGTCGACCAAGCGCCTTCCCGGCTCGGTGCGGGATGCGGATCTGGTCATCCACGCCAGCGGTAATCCGTCCGGACTTGAGGGCGCGCTGGACCTCCTGGGTCCCGAGGGCACGCTGGTAGAGGTGAGCTGGTTCGGCGATCGCCCCGTCTCCCTTCCCCTGGGAGGGAACTTCCACTCCCGCCGCCTGACGATCCGCAGCAGCCAGGTGGGTCGATTGTCTCCCGACCGCACACCGCGCTGGGACCATGGCCGACGCATGGAGTTGGCCCTTCGCCTCCTGGCTGGAGACCCGGATCTGGACGGCCTCATCAGTGGGGAGTCGCCCTTCCGGGACCTCCCCACCGTCATGTCCCGCATTGCCGGTGGGGAGGACCCGGGCGTGCTCTGCCACCGGATCCGCTACGAAGCCAACGAGGGGGTGGTGGCGCCGTAGAGCCGGCCACCCCGTGAACCCCCAACACCCCTCTCAGGAGTCACCATACGTGTTCAGTCTCAATGTCCGGGACCACTTCATGATCGCCCACAGCTTCCAGGGCGAGATCTTCGGCCCGGCGCAGAACCTTCACGGCGCCACCTATGTGGTGGACGCTACCTTCCGGAGAGCCGAACTCGATGAGGACGGGCTCGTGGTGGACATCGGGCTGGCGGCCGAGGAACTCAAGGGCATCTTGACGGAGCTGAATTACCGTAACCTGGACATGGTGCCGGAGTTCGAGGGTCGGAACACCACCACCGAGTTCCTGGCCCAGGAGATCTTCCGGCGACTCCGGGCCCGGGTGAAGGCCGGCGCGCTGGGAGAGGGTGCTCGGGGCCTCCACTCCATCTCCGTGCGCCTGAACGAGTCCCACGTGGCCTGGGCCTCGTACGAAGCGGAGCTTTGAGCGCAGGCCACCGCCACCGGCAAAGCCCGGATCCGCCCCCACCCACGGGCCCCTGGCACCTGGTGGTGCCGGGGCCCGTGGGTCAGCGCACCGGTGGCTACCTCTACGACGCCCGCATGCGGGACGAGTTTCTCCGTCGGGGTTGGGAGATGCCTGTCCATGAGCTCCCGGGCCGGTTCCCCGCCGCCGATCCCGCAGCCAGACAGTCCATGGCGCGCACGCTGTCGGCGCTTCCCACCGGAAGCCGGGTGCTGCTGGACGGCCTGGCCTTGGGTGGACTGCCCTGCGAGGCGGCCGTACAGGCCCGCCGCCTCCGGCTCGTGGCCCTGGTGCACCACCCGCTGGCCCATGAGGCGGGGCTCCCGGCGCACCTGCGCCTCCGGTTCGGTCTGACCGAGCGGGAGGCCGTGCGCCACTGCATGGGAGTGGTGGTCACCAGCCCGTTCACGGCGGAGCGGGTCCAGGCGCTGGGCGTCCCACCGGAGCGGATCAGGGTCGCCCCCCCGGGGACGGAGCCGGCGCCCCTGGCCTCGGCTCCGCTCCGGGCTCCTGCCTTCGGAAACGAGGCGCAGGGGCCCATGCACCTGGTGTGCGTGGGGTCGCTGGCGCCCCGGAAGGGGCAGGACATCCTGGTGGAGGCCGCCGCCCGGATGGAGGCTTCAGGGTGGACCCTGACCCTTGTGGGAAGCCTGGAGCGGAACCCGGCCTTCGCCCGGGAGGTGGTGCGGCGAATCCGGGAACTCGGCATGGAAGATCGGATCCGGGTCTCCGGCGAGCTCGACCATGAGGCGCTGGAACGCCTCTACCGGCAGACCACCCTCCTGGTGGTCCCGTCGCTCTACGAAGGCTATGGAATGGTGGTGACCGAGGCGGTGGCGCGGGGGATTCCGGTGCTGGCCACCGATGGGGGAGCCCTTCCCCATACCCTTCCCGCGGGCTCCGGAGTGGTGGTCCCCGCCGGAGACGCCGCCGCACTGGGTCGCGCGCTGGACCAGCTTCTGGAAGCCCATGGCGCCCGTTCGGACCATCCCGGGGCGGCTCGCTGGCGGGCCCTGGTGGAGGAGGCCCGTCACTGTTCCGACCGGCTCCTCGACTGGCCCGAGGCCGCCTCGGTTCTGGCGGAAGCCCTGGCATCGCTGGACTCCATGGAGGGGGCCCGCACGTCGGCCATGCCCTTCGCTCCGGAGCCCCCCCATGCGTCCGGGTCCGCCCACAGTCCCGACCCGTCCCGGGCACAGGCGTCACCAGACCCGGCAGACGCCACCTTCGACGCCGACTGGCTCAGCCTTCGCGAGCCTGTGGACCACCGGTCCCGAGCCGAGGGATTGCTCCCCGACCTGGTGGATTGGTGGCGCACCCGGATGGCCCATCGCATCGTGGATCTGGGCTCCGGGACCGGATCGAACCTGCGGTATCTGGCTCCTCGACTCCCGGGGTCCCAGCGATGGACCCTGGTGGATCACGACCCGGACCTCCTGGCCCGGGTCCGTCGGCCCACTCCATCCGGGACCTTCCACATCCGCTCGCTGGATCCCGTGGTGGCGGACCTGGCCGGTCGGGGCCTTGAGTCGGTGGCCCGAGCCGACCTGGTCACCGCCTCCGCACTCCTGGACCTGGTGTCGAGGGAGTGGCTCGGGCGATTGGTGCAGGCGTGTCTCGAGGCGGGAGCGGCGGCCCTCTTCGCCCTCTCCTACGACGGAACCGTCCGGTGGTCCCGGGCCGCCGGAACGCTGGACACGGATGGCGGCGATGTGGAGGGCGGAACGAGGGTCAGCGACAGATGGATCCTGGACGCCGTCAACCGGCACCAGCACCGGGACAAGGGGACGGGGGGAGCGCTGGGTCCCCGGGCCGCGGAAGAGGCGGCCCGGCTCTTCCGTGGGGCGGGGTATCGATGTCGCCTCCTGCCGACTCCCTGGGTTCTGGGCTCCGCAGATGCATCGCTGGTCGGTGAACTCGTTGACGGTTGGGCCCGAGCGGCCACCGAGGTGGCCCCCGGACGGGCCGATGCCATCCGACGCTGGGCACGCCTCCGCACGAAACAGGTCGCCGCCGGAGAGGTTCAGGTCTCGGTGGGCCATCTGGATCTGCTGGCTCTCCCGCCGGAGGCCGGGTGAAGGGCCTGACGGGTCTACCGGAAGACCACCGGTGAAGAGCCGGTGGGGACGAGCGGGCCTTCGGTGGCTCCCGGGCCTGCTGGTGCTGGTGGGGATCCTCTACTGGCTCGGCGGCGCCGGACTGGGAGATCGTCTCCGGAATCTCTCGCCGGGGTGGGTGCTGGTGGCCCTCCTCCTCTCGGTCCTGCAGGTGGTGATCTCGGCCTGGCGGTGGCGATTCACGGCGGCCCGACTGGGAATGCGCCTCCCCTTTCGCCGGGCCCTGGCGGAGTACTACCTGGCGGGCTTCCTGAACCAGGTGCTCCCGGGCGGCGTGGTGGGAGACGTGACCCGTGCATGGCGCCATGCCGGCCGGGATGTGCGTGCAGGCCGGGCCTTCCGGGCGGTGATCCTGGAGCGGGCATCGGGACAGGTCATCATGACCGGCGTGGCGCTGGCCTCCCTGGTCCTCATGGTGTCCACCATGGTGGGCGGCGGGAGCGCAGCGGACGGTGAGATCCTTCGGGGATGGCTGGTCACCGGAGCGGTGGCGGTAGCATCGCTGGGGGTCGTGGGGGCGGCGGCATACCGCTTCCTGCACCGACGTCTGCGCGCGGAGATCCGCCGCGCACTCCTGGGCCGCCGTGCCCTTCCGGTGCAGATGGTGACATCGGCCCTGGTGGTAGCAAGTTATCTGGCCGTCTACCTGGCCTCCGCTCGCGCCGTGGGCGTGGAGACGCCGGTGAGCGTTCTCCTCCCCCTGGTGGCGCCGGTCCTGGTGGCCATGCTCATCCCCCTCACGGTGGCGGGCTGGGGAGTCAGGGAGGGTGCGGCGGCGCTGGTGTGGGCCGCGGTGGGTCTCGGCGCCGCCGAAGGGGTGGCCATCTCGGTGGCCTACGGGCTCCTGGTCCTGGTCTCGACGCTGCCGGGTGGGCTGGTCCTCCTGTGGGGCCCCGTCAGCCCTGGTGGTTGGAAGCCCCGGACCGGAGATCCAGATCGAAGAGCACGTCGGAGCCCAGGCGAAAGATCCGGGTCCGAGGCCTGAGCGCCCCCTCCATCCGGCGGATGGGAGGAAGGGTCAGGGCGGGGCGTCCGGAGCCCATGAGGAGGGGCGCCACGGTGACGTGGAGGCGGTCAAGCGCCCCCGCCTCCAGGAAGTGGGAGACGGTCGTTCCGCCACCTTCCACCAGGATCCGTGAGAGACCCCGGGCACGGAGGACCCGGATCACCTCCCCAGGATCGAATCGTCCGTCGGCGTCGGTGGGAAGGGATACCCGCTCCACGCCCGGCTCCCGGGAACCACCGGAGGTCTCCACCGAAGCGGCGGGAGCGCGGTGGCGGCCGGGCGATGCGCCTTCGCCGCCATCATCTTCTGCGGCCACAAGGTGGAGGGTGGGCGCAGCGCCGTCCCGGAAGATCCGGAGCGTTTCCGGAAGCCGGCACCTGGGGTCCAGCACCACCCGGACCGGATTCGAGCCCGGCACCCGCCGTACGGTCAGTCGGGGGTCGTCGGAGAGGGCGGTACCGGCTCCCACCACCACGGCGTCCACCAGGGCACGCAGGCGGTGGAGGCGCACCAGATCCTCTTCGCCGGTGACGTAGTGGGAATGGCCCTCCTCGGTGGCGATCCGTCCGTCCAGCCCCTGCCCCAACTGGCCCACCACGAAACGGGCGTCGGCCATGAGGGGCAGGAAGAGTTCGGAGAGGGGATCATCTGCGGGAGCCCCCCTCGCAGGACCGGTCCCGAGGGCGACGCCGGGCCCGGCGTCACTGGACCGGGACCCGTCCAGCGGGGCCCGCCTCCCTTCCAGACGATCCAGGGGGAAGGCCCTGGCGTCGCGCAGGACGGCGGCCAGCCGAGCCCCCCAGAATTCCACCATCGTCCGACCCATGGCGGCGTCGGCCAGGGTGGCGTCGCCGGTGAAGCCCAGCGGATTCAGATCTCCGGCCAGCCAGGCGAATCCCGCCGCCCCTTCCGCCGAAACGATCTCCAGAGAGGCCTCGAGTTCCTGGGCCAGGGAAGGCCCCGGACGAAGCTCGTCCGTTCGGACCAGGTCGGGTCGGAGGTGAAGCATCATGGCGGTTTCCACGGCCCCGCCGTGGAGTCCGTGTCGCCACTCCCCATCGGGAAGCTCCACCGAGGGCGGGCGGCCGAACCGGGGGTAGTGGACCGGGATGACCAGGAGTCCCGCCTCGGCGCGGAGGCGGAGGGCAGCACCTTCCAGGGCATGCCGGTTGCCACCGTGGGTATTCAGGATCACCAACCGCCGTCCGCCCGACGCGGCAAGGCGTCGTCCCATCCGGACCACCCAGTCCGTCAGGAGATGGGCGGGAACGCTCAGGGTGCCGGGGAAGCCCTCGTGCTCCAGACTGGCCCCCACCTCCAGCGCCGGCAGATGGACCAGGGGGAACTGGGACGGGAGGTGCCGCTCGGCCTCCGAGACCAGGCCGGCGGCGATGACGGCGTCGGTGGAGAGGGGCAGATGGGGGCCGTGCTGCTCCGTGGCCGAGACGGTCCACAGGACCACCGGGTCCGAGGCGGCGAGGCGTGCCGCCTCGGGCCAGGTCAGCTCTCCCCAGACCCGGCTCATGACTCCCCTCGCACCCGGCGGGCATAGAGGTCTCCCGACGGTGCGGCGCCGGCCCCTTCCCGGAGCCAGGCAACCGCTCCATCCGCCGAACACCACCGGGAGAAGAGAAAACGTCGCCCCTCCCCGGACACGGCGTTGAACTCGTACTCTCCCAATTCGGTCAGTCGCTCCACGCACGCCACCGCCACCTCCAGCGACCCGGCCACGAACTCAAAGGACAGCGCCTGCAGGGGCCGCGTCAGCCCGGCCAGGACCCGGTCTTCAAACCCCTCCACGTCCACCTTGCAGAAGCGCGGCTCGCCGTGCTCCCGAATGAGCTCGTCCAGGGTGGTGACGGGCACCTCCACCTCCCGGTTCCAGCGAACCCGGCGAAAGCCCGGATTCGTGCGCCGGATCTGCTCCGTCCACCCCCGGTCCAGGGTGGACACGGTGGGGTTGCCGGGGCTCACGGCCAGCGACGCCGAACCGGTGGAGGGACCGGCGGCCCGGGGCACGATCACCACCCCGGGCCGTCGCCCCACCAGGCGCCGGAGCCAGGGAAGAAGGCGGGGGTTGGGCTCCAGCGCCACGACCCGGGCCCCCAGCGCCGAAAAGGCCGCCGTTCGGTCTCCCAGGTGCGCTCCCACATCGAATACCAGGTCATCCGGGCCCACGAAGGGCCGATAGAGTTCACGGAGCGCCCCCTGGCGTCCCGGACGCCAGTAGATGAAGAGGGAGCGAAGGAGACCCCACCACGCCTTCATTCAGAATCGGCCAGATGGTCCAGGATATCACTGTTGGTGACGATCCCCACCAGTTGGCCGTTGTCCACCACCAGGACCCGGTGGATCTTCCGGTCCCGCAGGATTCGAGCGAGATCCTGGAGGGTGGCCTCGGGGGGAATCATGACTGGATTGGTGCTCATGATGTCGGCGACCTTGTACCCGTCGAAGAGCTTGTCGGGCACCTCCTGGATCCGTGAGCGGACGTCCACGAAGCCACCGCCGGGTGTGACGTAATAGGCAAAGAACTCCCCCTCCACCGGCGGATCGAGAAACCCGGTCTCCTCCGCCGGCGCTCCCCGCGCCATGCCCCAGCGCATGGCCTCGGGCACCTCTCCCATCTCCCGCGCCAGATGCAGCACGTCGCGGACAGTGACGATCCCCACCAGCGCCTCATCGGCATCCACCACCGGAGCACCTGTGATCCCCTTCCGATCCAGGAACTCAACCAGATCGGCCACCGAGGATTCAGGCGATACAGTCGCCACCTCCGTCTTCATCAGATCTCTGACCATTGTCATGGCGTCCTCTTGGTTGGAGCTTCAGAGGGCCTCCTCACCCCGGAGGCCCTGTGGGGGGCGGCCAGCGTCGCCCAGGACGTGGGCGCCTCCCTGAAGATGGCGCAAAGGCCGTGCCCGGGGCCACCCTGCCTCCAGGACCCGATTCGACGACCATGGATCTCCGGCCCCGTCCGGTGGATATGACCGGATGCAGGACGTTGAATATGACCCGTTTCAGGGCTTGTGATCCTGACCCCAGACCGAGGAGAATGTCCAACATCATGATGCAAACAACCCTCTTTCCCGGCCGGTACGTGCAGGGAGACGGCGCCGTGTCCCGCCTTGGAAGCGAACTCTCGCGCCTGGGCCGGCGGGCCCTCCTCCTCGCCGACCCCTTCGCCCGCGACAACCTCCTGGATCGCATGGATCTCACCGGCGACCACGGCGTGGAATTCCACGTGGAGGGCTTCGAAGGGGAGTGTTCGGATCCTGAGATCCGACGTCTGGTGGGAGTCGCTCGGAACCAGGGGACGCAGGTGGTGGTGGGATTCGGTGGCGGCAAAACCCTGGATACCGCCAAGGCCGTAGCCCACGAACTGGAGGTCCCGGTTGCGGTGGTCCCCACCATCGCGTCCACCGATGCCCCCTGCTCGGCCCTCTCGGTGATCTACACACCCGAGGGTGAGATGGAGCGCTACCTCATCCTGCCCCGCAACCCGGACCTGGTCCTGGTGGATACGGGAATCATCGCCCAGGCCCCGGCCCGATTCCTGGTGGCGGGAATCGGCGATGCGCTGGCCACCTGGTTCGAAGCCGACGCCTGCGAACAGAGTTGGGCGGCGAACCTCTCCGGAGACCGGGGATCGGTCACCGCCTTCGCACTGGCCCGGCTCTGCTACGACACCATCCTCGAATACGGCCAGGCCGCCGTGGTCTCGTGCCGGGAACAGGTCGTCACGCCGGCGCTGGAGCGGGTGGTGGAGGCCAACACCCTCCTGAGCGGGTTGGGCTTCGAGAGTGGCGGGCTGGGCGCGGCCCACGCCATCCACAACGGACTCACCGTTCTGGAGGCCACCCACGGGTCCTGGCACGGAGAGAAGGTGGCCATCGGGGTGCTGGCCTCGCTCTTCCTCACGGACAAGCCCCGGGAGATCCTGGACGAGGTCTACGATTTCTGTGAGGAAGTGGGCCTCCCCACAACCCTGGCGGAGATCGGTCTGGGCGAGGTCACCGACGAGGAACTCATGCGGGTGGCGGAGCGGGCCTGCGCCGAGGGCGAGACCATCCACAACGAGCCCATGCCCATCGTCCCCCGAGCCGTGCATGCGGCGCTCCGGGCGGCGGATGCCGAGGGACGGAGACGAACGGAGACTTAGGACCAGCTCCCGAACTCTGCGGGCCCATTGAACATCTGCCGGATTCGGTCCGTAGGGGAGGAGACGTGGGGTGGACGGAAGCACCCCGGCACCGCACCTTGCCTCGCCGACAGGGCCCGGCCGGCAGGTCTCGCCGGGCCCGGCGGGGGGTAAGCCGCACCCTCTCCGAAGTGAATTCCGCTGCCCTCGGGCCCTCCTCCGGGAAATGCCATGGATCTCCGACAGATCTGGACCCTGTACCGCCACGAGATCCGTTCGGCGCTCCGGGAACGGAGCATCCTCCTCACCAGCATCATCCTCCCCGTGGTCATGTACCCCACCCTCCTCTGGGTGGGGTTCACGGGATTCTACTTCCTCGAGGGCCAGGCCGAAGCCATGAGCACCCGGATCGGGGTGACCTCCGTTCCCGAGGTGCATGAACCGCTGGTGGACTCTCTGGCCGCCAACCCCCGCATCGAGATCCTGGAGTGGACCGACGATGAACGGGCCGCGGCGGCGGAGATCGTACGCGGTCGGATGGAAGCCCTTCTGGAGCCCATGCCACCCCGGGACGCAGGCGAAGCACTGGACGGGAATCGGACCATCCGGATCCTCTACACCGAGGTGCGGGAGGGTAGCCGATCGGCCCGGGCCCGGATCGAGGATGTGACCAACGCACACGGCGCCGACTGGATCACGGAGATCCGGAGGGATCTGGGCGTATCGGACACGGTCTGGGCCGACTACGCCGTGGTCATGTCCGATCAGGCCAGCGCCGAAGACGTCACCCGCTTCCTCCTGGCCATGATCGTCCCCCTCCTCACCCTCATCATGGTGGCGCTGGCCGCCTTCTATCCTGCCATCGATGCCACGGCGGGCGAGCGGGAGCGGGGAACCTGGGAGACGCTCATGACGGTGGCCGCCCCGCGAAGTACCGTGGCCACGGCCAAGTATCTCTACGTGGCCACCTTCGGCGCCGTAGGCGGACTCCTGAACCTGGCGGCCCTGGCGCTCTCCATCCGATGGATCCTATCGCCCATGACCAACGGGGTGGGCGAGGAACTCAGCCAGGGTGGAGTTCCCCTCTCGGCCATCCCGGTGATCCTGGCGGGAACGGCCCTTCTGGGCCTCTTCGTCGCCGCCGGGATGCTGGTCTTCGCCGTCTTCGCCCGGGACTTCAAGGAGGGGCAGTCCATGATCACCCCCTTCTACATCGTCATCCTCATGCCGGCCCTCTTTCTCCAGTCTCCCAACCTGGAGTTCACCACCGGTCTGGCCGCCGTCCCCATCGTCAACGTGGCCCTTCTGCTGCGGGGCGCCATCCTGGGCGATATCCCCTTCCTGTCGGGACTGGTGACCCTCATCTCCATGGGGATGGCGGTGATCGCCGCCGTGGCGCTGGCCCAGTTCGTCATGCGCCGGGAGGAAGTCCTCCTCGGGAGCGGCCAGGGCGGACTCTGGAACTTCCTGACCCGCACCCTCCGTCAAGGGAGGAATGGCTCGTGACCGATCCGTTCGTTGAGACCCGAAACCTGACCAAGACCTTCTACGAGGAGAGCCGGGGCGAGGTCCGGGCCGTGGACAGCGTCGACCTGACCTGCCGGAGTGGCGAGATCCTTGGGCTCCTGGGGGCCAATGGAGCCGGAAAGACCACCACGCTCCGAATGCTCTCCACCGTTCTGCGTCCCACCTCCGGTGAGGCCTGGGTCATGGGACACGAGGTCAGAAAGGATCCGGAGCGGGTCCGTGAGAATCTGGGCTTCTATTCGGCCAGCACGGCGCTGTATCCCAAGATCACGGCCCGGGAGACCCTGCGCTTCTTCGCCCAGGTGAACCGCTTCCCCCGCGAGCGCATCGAGGCCCGGATCGAGGAACTCATCGACCGGTTTGGAATCGGGGACTTCGCCAACAGCCGGGTCGAAAAGCTCTCCAGTGGGATGAAGCAGAAGGTCTCCATCGCCCGCACCGTGGCCCATGACCCTCCGGTGCTGATCTTCGACGAGCCCACGGTGGCACTGGACGTCCTGAATGCCATCGAACTCCGTCAGATCATCGGCCGGCTTCGGGACGAGGGAAAGGCCATCCTCTTCTCGACCCACATCATGAGCGAGGCCGAACAGCTCTGCGATCGGATCGCCATCATCCACCAGGGACGGATCCTGGCCGTAGGTACCCTGGATGAATTGAGGAAATCCACCGGCCATCACTACCTGGAAGAGATCTTCGTCCACTTCGCCCGGGTACGGGATCCCAGCGAAGCCGAGGTGGAGAGCCTCCGTCGGGATCGCCCATGAGGCTCACCGTTCCCATCCGCGCGGTCTTCGGCCTGGAGATCCGCACCCTGCTTCGGGACCCGCGGACCCTCCTCATCTCGGTGGTCCTCCCCATCGTTCTGATTCCGGCCATCCTCATCGCCGGCGACTGGATCGAGTCCCGGGAGGCCCGGGCCACCGAGGCGCTGAGCTTCCGGGTGGCGGTGGAAGGTGACCGGGTCGATCTCGCCCGGGCCCTCCTCCTTCGGGTGGGCGACGAAACCCCACCGGGAGCGGGCAGGGACCCCACCTCGCGGTTCCAGTTCGTGGATCTGGAGGAGCCCGGTGAGGCGCTGGCCGACGCCCGCATCGACGTGGTCCTCCACGCCATGGACTACGGTACGTGGATGCGTGGGGTCGAGGACGGGTCGGTGGACCCCGGTCCCGGTGGACCGCCGGGGGAATTCGATGGAGCGCCTCGGCTACAGATCCTCTTCCACTCGGACCGGACCAGCTCCCGGGAGGGGGCGCAGGCCCTTCGCCGCCACCTTCTGGACATCCGGGAGGTCCGTCGTGACTCCATCCTCCTGGCGGCGGGATTCCCGGTCCCCACCGACGAAGTGCTGGTTGTGGAGAGCGTCAATGTGGCGCCCCCCGAGGCCATGGAAGGAGCGCAGTTGGGGCGGTTTCTCACCCTGATCCTCCTGGGCCTCATGACGCTGGGGGGGTCCGCCATCGCCACCGATACCCTGGCGGGGGAGAAGGAACGCGGGACGCTGAACACCCTGCTCACCTCGGCGGCCCGTCGGCAGGAGATCATCACAGGGAAGCTCCTGGCCATCATGGCGGTGGCCTTCGCCATCGCCCTGATCCAGATCCTGAATCTCTGGCTCTTCCTGGGTCTGGGGATCGTGGATGTGGGAGGTGCGCTGGCCGTCCGGATCCCGCCGGAGGCGGCGCTCCTTCTTCTGGTGCTCTATCTCCCGGCGGTGGCGCTGGTATCGGGAGTGTTGCTCCTGACCTCGGCGTACGCCCGGAGCTACAAGGAGGCTCAACTCTACCTGACCCCGGTCCTCCTGGCCCTGGTCCTTCCGGCCGCAGTGCCCATGCTGCCGGGGATCTCCCTTCAGTCGGCCATCCTCCTGGTCCCCATCGCCAACCTGGGGGTGGCGGTCCGGGACCTCCTCATGGGGGACATCCATATCCCCTCAGTCATGACGGCCTGGGCGGTGACGGCACTGGCCGCGACGTGGGTCACCCGTCGCTGCGTCCTGGCCATCCAGGATGAAAACCTCCTTCTGGGCGACCGATCCCAGGAGGAGCATACTGGCGGGGAGGGGCTCTTCCGGAAACAGGTCCTGGTGTGGGTCCTGGTTCTCTGGGGGGTGAAGATCCTCTGGGACTTCAACATCCCGGTCCAGGACCTGCGGTGGGCGTCCCTTCTGGGCGTTGGGCTCGTCTTCGGGCTCTTCCCGCTCGTGGTGATCCGCCGCTTCCGTCTGGAGCCGCGGCGGGCGTTGGCTCTCAGAATGCCCCATCCCGGGGTGTGGGCCGGGGTGCTTCTGGGCGTGCCGGCGGGGATCCTCACCGTCCTGGGCGTCTTCCAACTGGTGGACACGGTGGTGCCGGTCCCCACGGAGATGATGGAGAGCCTGGGGCAGGCGTTGACGCCCGAGGCCATCCCGGTCTGGCAGCTCCTCATCTTCGTGGCGTTGGTCCCGGGAATCACCGAAGAATTAACCTTCCGTGGGGTGGTGCTCTACGGCCTCCGGCGACGCTTCGGGCCCGTCGCGCTGGCGCTGGTGGTGGGCCTCATCTTCGGCATCTTCCACTTCTCCCTCTTCCGGATCCCCACCACGGCCACGCTGGGGGTGATCCTTACGGCCGTCACGCTCCTCACCGGGTCCATCCTTCCGGCCATGGTCTGGCACACCCTGAACAACGCCGCAGCGGTCCTGGCCAGTCGGGACATGCTCCCTGGAATCGACTCGGAGTGGTTGGCGGAGGGTGTGGGCTGGGGGTGGAGCGTCAGTGGACTGGTGGCCCTGGGCGTTGCCTTCGCCGTCATCTGGCGGTTCCGCACTCCGTATCCGGAGGTGGGCCCGCCCAGGGTGGGGTGAACAGGCACCGGCGTGGTCAGGACCCGGCGGCGAGCTCAGCTTCCGGCCGGGGCCGGGGCTGGGGTACGGCGGCCCACCTGCCGAAACTTCAACTCAGGTATGTTACCCGGCTTCGTCCGGAATCCGAGTCTGCGTCACTGTCCGAACAAGGTGCCGTTCTGTGAGCCATCCCCCGGAAACGGAGTCCCCGAACCTCTTCGTGGCCCGGCAACCCATCCTGGACCGGGCCGGTCGCCTCTACGGCTATGAACTCCTCTTCCGGTCGGGCTTCGAAAACGTCTTCTCGTCCGACGATCCGGACCGGGCGGCCGAGGAGACCATCGGCGCCGGCCTCATCGGCTTTGGACTGGACTCCTTGGTTGGCGACAGCCTGGCCTTCATCAACGTCACCCGGGAAGTTCTCCTGGGCGAGACGGTTCGCCTGCTCCCCCCCGACCGGGTGGTGCTTGAGATCCTGGAAACGGTGGAACCGGACCCGGAGGTGGTGGAAGGGTGCCGGGAGCTCCGTGCCCTGGGTTACCGCCTGGCCATGGACGACTGGGAGGGGATGGAAGATCGCCGCCCCCTCCTCCCCCTTGTCGACCTTGTGAAGCTGGATGTGCTCGGAGTCGACCTCTCCAAGCTCGATGCGGTGGCCGACCTGGGCCGGGCCAGTGGACGTCCCTTCCTGGCGGAACGGGTCGAGGAGCGCGACGGTTGGAAGCGGATGTTGGAGTTGGGCTTCCGATGGTTTCAGGGGTTCTACTTCTGCAAGCCCCAGATCGTCGCCGGTCGTCGCCTGGAAGGGCACGCCACCAGCCGCCTCCAACTCCTGAACGCCATCGCGAACGAGGATCTGGACTTCCGGCGCATGGAAGGCATCATCGAGCAGGACGCCGCCCTCTCCACCACCCTCCTGCGGTACCTGAACTCCGCCGCCTTCGGCTGGCGCCACCGGGTCGAAACCATCGGCCATGCCCTGCAGATCCTGGGCGAGACCACTGTCCGCCGCTGGGCCATCATGGCCACCATGGTCCAACTCGGTCGACGGCAACCGGCCGAGCTCGTGCGGAATTCCCTCCTCCGTGCCCACTTCATGGAAGGACTGGCTGCCGAATCCGCACCACCCATCCGCGCCTACGACGCCTTCCTGGGTGGACTCCTCTCCAGCCTGGACGCTCTCACCGGACTCCCCATGGACGAGGCCGTGCGGTCGGTGACCCTGCCTCGAGAGGTGGAAGCGGCGCTCCGGAACCGGGCAGGACCCGTCACGGACCTCCTCCTCTATGTCCGTGCCTTCGAGCAGGGTCGCTGGGACGAGGCCGAGGGGATCGCCATGGCCGCCGGTCTCCGGGATGCCCCCATCCAGGAGCTCTACGCCTCGGCGGCGGAGCGGGCGCGGGCGGTGTTCGGGGCATGAGGAGGCGGTAACGGAAGGCATCGGCGGCTCCCTCCACCTCAACCTCGAACCCTTGCGCCTCATGGGGAGCCGGAGCTTCGAGCCGGATCTCACGGGTCGTCCCCTCTCCTTCAGGCCCGAAGAACTCGAATTGCAGCTCCACCGGGTCTCCCGGCGCCGCGGCATTCCCCACCATCCGTCCTTCCACCCGCACTCCACCGCCGACCGATCGAAGCGTCAGCCCTTCCAGGAGCACGGGAAGTGCATCCACCCCCTCCAGCCCGGCCAGGGCCGCCGCCTCGTCGCCCAGTTCCAGGTGTGCCCTAGCCAGGATCAGGCGAACAGTTTCGTTGAGGGGATCCACCGATTTCCCTTCCTCGCCCACCTCCACCAGCCGTTCCCATTCCTCGGCGGCGAAGAGGGCGTTGAGATAGTTGAACCAGAGATCCCGGGAGTGCGGCCGAGCCTCCACCAGTGCCCGGAAGGCCTCCGCCGCCCTGGTGGGGTTTCCGGTACGAAAGAGACGGACCCCCAGGTTGAATCGCTGCGCCTCTTCCAGCCCGTCCCGCCCCAGAAGGGACTCGTAGATCTCGCCCGCCTCCCCATCCCGGCCCTGTCCCTCGAGAGCCATGGCCAGATTCTGCCGGAGCGCCGGATCATGGCTGTCCCCCCGCCGGGCCATGCGCCCCCGGAGGAGTTCTTCCGCCTCCGCATAGGAGCCGGTGAGAAGGAGGAGTTCGACCAGGGAATCCTCCAACTCGTCGCGCTGCTGTTCCCGGTGGGCTTCCTCGTCGAGGGAGAGGGTGCGGGTCACCGGGACCCGATTGAGGCCGTCCAGCGCCCTGCGGTACAGAGCTGCGGCCTCCGCTGATTCTCCCTCGCCGGTGAGGAGCAGAGCCAGATTCCGGTGGGCTTCGGGGCGGAGGTCGTGGAGGATGACGCTCCCTGCCCAGGCCTCTCGCGCCTCCTCGACCCTTCCCTCGGCATAGGCTTCGGCGCCTCGATTGAAGGCCTGCGCCCAGGCGGCCTCCCGCTCCGGCTCTACCTGCAGGGCATACGCCGGATACCGGGCCTCGGCTTCCAGGAAGTGGCGGTCGGCACGTGCGTAATCCCCGACCCGGGCACCGGCCACGCCGGCCAGGAAGTGGTGGATGGGGTTGGCGGGATCCGCCTCGATCCCCGCCAGGGCCTGCTCCAGGGCCCGCTCGGGTTCGTCGGCCCGGAGATAGAGGGTGGCGGTCTGGGAGAAGCGCGTCTCCACCGGCGGTGTGCCCGGTGGAAAGACAACCCCCGTGGGCGAGACCACCGGGCCCACCGGCGTGCCGGCAGCCCCCGCTCCGCAGCCCACGAGTCCACCCACGAGTCCGCCAATGGCGAGGAGAACCAGGAAGGTGGGGACGTTGCCTGGACCGGCCGATCCGTCCGCCTCCCCCGTTGACCGCAACACAACGGAAATTCTCCGGAGAAGGGGCATGATGCGCTACCAGAACGAGAGCCAGAAGATGACGGCCGTAGGGACCCGGAAGCCGTCCTCCCGGGCCGGACTGAACGAGACCACCCGTTCGAAGAGCTCCAGGGCCGAGCGGTCCAGCTCGGCTTCACCACTGGACCGGTTGATCTCGGCCCACTCCACGGAGCCCCGTTCGTCGATCCAGATGGCGACGCTCATGGTTCCCCGCGGGCCCTCCCCGGCGTGGGGCGAACCGAATCGCCGTTCGAGAAACTCACCCACCTCAACGGGATTGCGAACCAGGATCCAGTTCGAGGGCGAGGTAATGGCCAACTCGGGCCGGAGAGCCGAGAGTCGTTCCAGGTCCAGGATCTCTTCCCTGGTCAGGCGATCGTCAAGCTGCTCCGTGAGCTCGCTTCGGAGACTCCGGGCATGACCGTCTCCCCCGTTGCCCACGTCTCCGTCCCCCTCCCGCCCAGGGAGCGCGGAGTCGGAGAGTTCGGACTCGGATCCGGGAGAAGCGGGGTCCCTCCACCCCCCTGCCGGGAGGCTGAGTTCCGGCCGCAGGTCGGCCAGTCGGTGGAGATCCGCTTCCGGCCGTCCGGTCGTCCGGCCCCACCCGCTGCCGGGACCCCCGGACGGGCCGACGGAGACCGCGTCACCCGTTTCTCCGGCGACATCAGCCCGGTGGCTGTCGGCCTGCGGTGCCGCAGCGCCTTCCACTGAAGCGGCGGGGTCGACGGAGGTGAGAAGGGGAGATGCTCCTCCGTCAGGATCAACCCGTTCGCCTCCACTCTCCCATCCGCTGTCCCACCCCTCGGGATCCGACCCGAAGGCCACCACCTGGATCCCAGGCCCAACTCCGGAACCTCCGGGAGCAGCGGCGGACCGGATCCAGTCGGGAGAGAAAAGCAGGAGCGCACCGTGCAGCGTTGCCGCCAGGATCAGGGATCGGTTCAGGAGCAGGGGCGACCGGGCCTTCAGGCGTTCGTTCGCCGTCGCCGAGAGACGTTCGTGTATTGCGGCGAAGGACTGCGACGAGCCCTGGCGGTCGTGCGCGCTGGACGTGTGCTGCATGGACGGGAGTTCAGGAGATGGCTCGAACCCCTCCGGTACCGGCAGGGGGCCACAGCGCTCCCATGCGCCGGGGCTCAGGTCAGGCTAAGGGATGGGATGCGAACCTGCAACTTACTTGCGGGGCTGTACGCCTGGTGAAAGCTTTCCCGCCATGGACCCTGTTTCCCGCTATCTCGGGGCCCTTCTGGCAGCAGCCACGCTGATCTTCCTGCTGGGGCACACCTGACGGGGAGATCTCAGGAGGTCAGCGCCCCGCGAACGGCCCGTGCCAGCTCATGGATCCGGTATGGCTTGTTCAGAAGGGTCCGGATCCGGACCCCCTCCGGAGCTCGCCCCAACAGATCTCCTGCGAACCCGGAGGTGAAGAGGACCCGGAGTCGAGGGAAACGCTCCACGGCCAGCCGGGACATGGCCACACCGTCCATGGTTCCCGGCATGACGATATCGGTAAAGAGAAGGTCGATGTGGGCTTCCTCCTGCTCGAGGATGTCCAGGGCTTCGTCTGCGCGGGAGGCCTGGACAACGGTGTACCCGAGGCTTCGAAGCTGAAGTGCAACGCTTCGGAGAACCTCATCGTTGTCTTCCACCAGGAGCACGGTCTCACTCCCGCCTCGGGCATCCCCGGACTCGCAAAACTCATCCGGCGTTTCGGCCTCGTCTACGGCCAGGGGAAGATACAGGCGAACGCTGGTGCCCTCCCCGGGGCGACTGTGAAGGGTCAAATGCCCCCCGGACTGGGTCACGAAACCGTACACCATGCTCAGTCCCAGCCCCGTACCATGTCCGGGTCCCTTGGTGGTGAAGAACGGTTCGAGGACCCGAGCCCGGTGTTCCGGCGTCATTCCGCATCCGGAGTCGGTGACCTGGATGAGTACGAAGCGCCCCGGGTTCGCCCGGGGGTGGAGCAGGGCCTGGTTCCGATCAAGCACCACTTCGCGCACGCTGATGTTCAGCAAGCCCCCGTGGGGCATGGCATCCCTGGCATTATTGGCCAGATTCACAAGACTCGATGCAAGCTGTTCCGGATCGACGTTGATTCGCGGAAGGTCGGTTTCCAGGTGGAGGCGGATCTCCACGTCCTCGCCCAGGGTGCGGCGGATGAGTGCAAGGGTCTCCTGCACCGCGTCGCCCGCATCGGTGGGACGGGGGGCGAGAGGCTGCCGCCGGGCGAATGAGAGGAGACTGCGGGTCAGAGCGGCCCCGCGCGATGCCCCCTCCAGCGCGGCTTCGATGAACTCGTGGGCATCATCGGTGAGGTCGGGTTCGAGCTTCAGGAGCTCCAGGTACCCGTAGATGACGCTCAGGTAGTTGTTGAAGTCGTGGGCCAGTCCGCCGGTCAGCTTCCCCAGGGCCTCCATCTTCTGGGTCCGGCGCACATGCTCCTCGGTCTGGACGCGACGGGTGATCTCCGACAGAACCGTGACCCGTCCACCGGGACCGGACCGATGGGTCTTCACCGACGCGATGCGCCCGTCCTTCGATCGGAGAATGAATTCCCGGCCATCGGAGCGGCCGTGCAGCCGAACCAGCAATCGGAGGAAGCGCTCCTCCGTCTGGTCGGCAGGGATCTCCAGGCCGCCACGGGCCAGAGTCTGGGTGAGAAGGTTCCTGAGGGTCGTTCCAGGACGGAGAAGGTCCTTCACTTCGGGCAGGAATTCTCGGATCCGCTGGTTCGTGAGAACGATGCGGCTTGCACTATCCCACAGGATGATGCCCTCTCCCAGCCGGTCCAGGACCCCGTCCAGAGCGGCAAGGCCGGCGCCGGCGTCGGCGTCGGGCCGCCACCGACGCTGGACCAGATCGCCGTTTTCTTGAACCCCGGTCCAGCCGTTGATGACCGTATCGGTTGAGTGGGAACCCACCTCCCTGTTCTGGCTCGATCCATTCATCCGGTTCATCTGCACCTCGGCGCACTCTGACGGGCGAAAGCGGCTCAGGGGTAACGACCACTGACACTGTCCCGGGGGTATCGGCATGTGGACCGAGGAGTTGACCCCACCGCTTCGCCGTCAACACTCGGCCAAGCAGTTGTGCAAAAGGGGTGGCGCAATTGAATGCGTTCCAGCAACTTTTCACTCAAGCCTTCAGCCCAACTGGTCGATACTCCAGCAGTAACCGGAACAACCGCCCTGCCATCCTGCCACGAGCCCCGCAAGGAGCATCGGCTCATGCCGCTCAGACCCATTGACGCTCTGGAACCGGGAGTCGTGCTGGCTGCTCCTGTGTATGACGACGCCGGCCGCCTGCTCATCCCGGAGGGGCGCCCCCTCACCGAGCGGCAGATCCAGCGTCTCTCCGGATGGGGTGTTCACGAGGTGGATGTTGCGGAACCCGAAGCGGAAGAAGAGGAGCTGGTGCTGGATCCGGAGCTTCTGGCGAGGGCGGAAGAGGTGGTAGCACCCCGCTTCGCCCTCCAGCCCATGGAGCACCGGCTCGTCCGGGAGACCCGAGCGTTGGCTGTGCTCCAGTGGGCCACGAAGGAGTCACGGAGCGTACGCTCTCACTCCTCGACCGGGGGAGGACCGAAACCATGAAGGGCTCTCCCCACTCCCTCATCGACGGCCTGGGATCGCTGGCTTCGCCGCCGGCCATCCATCAGGAGCTGATGCGGGTCATCGCCCGTCCCACCAGTAGCGCTTCAGACATTGCCGACGTCATCGGCCGGGACCCGGCACTTTCCGCTTCGCTTCTGCGTCTGGTGAACTCGTCGTTCTTCGCCTTCTCCCGACGCATCGACGACCTGGGGACGGCCGTCATGGCGGTGGGTGTGAGCCAGATCCGGGACCTGGCTCTGGCCACCTCCGTCATCTCCCTCTTCCGGGACGTACCCGCCGAAGAAGTGAGCATGGAGGATTTCTGGAAGCATTCCCTGGCCACGGCAGTTGGAAGCCGGGTGCTCGCTTCCATGCGCCAGGAATTCAATGTCGAGTCCCTCTTCCTCGCCGGTCTCCTTCACGATCTGGGACGCCTGGTCCTCTTCCTTCGAGCCGGGCAAATGATGAGTCGGTCCATCCGGGAAGCCCGGGACCGAGGTGTGGCCCTGCACCAGGCCGAAGCCGAGGTCTTCGGCTTCCACCATGGGGACGTGGGCCAGGCGCTCATGGAGCGGTGGAATCTGGAAGAGCTCTTCGGTGAGGTGGCGGCGTACCACCACGCTCCACTGCAATCCGAGCGCTTCCCCCTGGAAACCGCCACCGTCCACGCCGCCGACGTGATCGCCAACCTGCTGCGGTGGGGTCACTCGGGAGCGCCGGTGGCAGCGCCCGTCTCGCCGCGGGCCTGGAAGCTCCTGGGGGTCAAGGATGATCAGATCCCGGCCCTGCTGAGCGTCATCGGTCGCCAGTGGGAAGACGCGGTGGACGGGATCATTCCAGCGAGCAGGGCCGCCTGAGTCGGTTCGGGAACGCCCTCCTCCTCTGCCGCCTTCCTTCGCCCCCCCCCGAGGCGCGCGCCCCCCGCCGTTGCCGAAACCCGTCTCCGATCTCGGGTGTCTCCTTGTCCGTTGACGGTCCAGCCTGTAGCGTCTGTAGAACCTCAAGCGCTTCTTCGGCCACCCTGGAATGCTGCGACACTCCCTCCTCCTGAGGAAATTCACGGCGACCCTCGCCGCCGTGATCCTGGCCTTCTCCATGTTGGCGGAGGGGACGGGAGTCTGCCCGTGCGAGGGGCATGACGGGATTCAGCAACATGGGCAGATGGCCCATGGGAGTCACGATTCCCATGGTCACCACGGGGGCGAGCCGGACGACGGACCCACCGGCTTCGAAGATTGTCGCCTCCTCTGTCCCCTGGTGGGGGCCTCCGACCCGCCCCAGATAGCCGAAGCCGCGCCGCTTCCCCTCCCCACCGCTTCGGTGGAGTCGGCTCCCCGTCCTGCGGGATCCGTGGAAGTGGTGCGCCTCACCCTCCGTCACCACTTCCTCCCGCCCCCCCTCGCCCCTCCCGGGCACCAGACCTTCCAAGCCTGACAGTCCCTGGCCCGGGTGCCTCTTCAGGTACCCGCAAGGGCCAGGTCCATCCGCCGCCACCGTCCCAATGCATGGGTTCGTGGTGTGACGGCTGTTCACCCCTTGAAGTGTCTGCACGGGAGCACATCCATGTCCAATCGGTCCGCGTCATACCCACCCTTCGCCGGGACGCCTCGTCTGTTCCTGGCGCTGGGCATTCTTCTCCTGTCGATCCTGGCGACCCTCCCCACCCATCTGCTGGCCCAATCCGGGTCTCTCGAGGTCCGGGTCGTGGACGACACCGACCGTCCCCTGGGATCCGCCACCGTCCAGGTGGAGGGAACCACCCTGGGCGTCTTCACCGGTGCCGACGGCGTGGCCAGACTCTCAGGCGTTCCCGCCGGGGACCGGGAGATCCTCGTCCGTCGCCCCGGGCACGAGACCCGGCGGATCCCGGTCCGTGTGGAAGACGGAAGGACCATAGAGGTCCGGGTGGTCCTGGGAGAGGCTCCGTTCCAACTCGAGGGAATCCAGGTGCAGGTGCTTCGGCCGGACCTGCGCCCGGACCTGCGCCTCGATGAACGGGAGATTCAGGAGGCAAACCCCCAGGATGTGGGGGACATCTTCCGGTCACTCCCCGGACTGGACGCCATCCGGCGGGGCGGGCTGGGGATGGATCCGGTGGTCCGCGGGCTTCGGGACACCCAGGTGGGCGCCTATGTGGACGGTATGCGGACGCTGCCGGGCGGCCCCGGGGGGATGGACACCTCCCTGTCCCACGTGGACCCCAGCGCCGTCCGAAGCGTGGAGGTGGTGAAGGGTCCATACGCCCTCACGTGGGGCGCCGGCAACCTGAGTGCCGTCCGGATCGAGACCCAGCAGGTTCCCCCTTCCGGATCCCGGCCCTTCGGAGGACGCACCTTCCTGGGGTACAACGCCAATCTCGGG
Organism: Gemmatimonadales bacterium; assembly: GCA_007695195.1. Lineage (GTDB taxonomy): Bacteria > Gemmatimonadota > Gemmatimonadetes > Longimicrobiales > Gaopeijiaceae > PWLA01. The sequence continues at coordinate 25,129 of REEG01000120.1, forward strand.
GCCACCGAGACCGGGCTCGAGATCACCGGCGCCGGCAGCCGCAGCGGATATGCCCTCTCGGGGGCGTGGCGGGAATCCGGGGACTACGATTCGGGCGGCGGGGTCGAGGTCCCGGGATCCTTCCGGAGTGGGGAGGTACGCGGGAGGTTCGCCTACCGCCCCACCCCCGCCTCCACCTTCACCGTGGCGGGGTGGCATCAGGCCCAGAGGGATATCGATTACCCGGGGCGCCCCATGGACGCGGAGTGGTTCGATACCTTCAATGGCTCGGTGCGCTGGGAGTATGCCCCTGCCGGCGGCGTGCTCCGGGGGCTGGACGCCATGGCCTACGTGTATTCCGTGGACCATGGGATGAACAACGACGCCAAGCCCGCCCCCATGCGGGTGGCCACCGTCTCTGATGTGGAGATGGTGGGCGGACGCCTCAGCGCTCTGGTGGAGCCCGGGCGGGACTGGACCTGGGAGGTGGGGGGCGACGGGTTCACAGCCCTTCACTTCGCCGAAGCCCGGCCGAGGAACCCGGATATGCCCCGTCGCCTCATCTGGGGTGACGTGCGGCTCACCTCGCTGGGCCTCTTTACCCGGGCCGAACGCCCCCTGGGGCCGTTCCAGGCCGCCGGTACCGTGCGTCTGGACGTGTTCCGCTCGGAAGCCGAGTCGGCGAGCCCCTTCTTCCTGGCCAATGTGACGGACGAGCTTTCCTCATCCGAGGAACGCCTCAGTGCCGCCGCCACCCTGAGCCTGCCGCTGGACGACGCCTGGTCCATTTCCGTGGGCGCCGGGTCGGTGGTTCGCCCCGGAGACGCCAACGAACGGTATTCGGACCGGCACGCCTCCAAGCGGTCTCAGGTGGGGGCCGAATTCATGGGCGACCCATCCCTCCGGGCGGAGCGGAGCAACCAGCTCGATCTGTGGGTTGAGGCGAGGTATCCACGCTGGTCCGGTGAGTTCAACCTCTTCGTGCAGCGAATCGACGACCACATCAGCATCGAAGCCACCGATCTGACGCCTCGTGCCGCGCCCCGGGTCTTCCGCTACGTCAACGGCGAAGCATCGTACCGCGGCGCCGAGGCCGGCGCGTCGGTGCGGGTCACGCCCTCGGTGGTTCTCAGCGGCGCGGCGGCGTACCTCCATGGGCAGGAGGTTTCCCTGGATGAACCGGCCCTGGGCGTCTCGCCCCGACGAGCGGATCTGGCGCTCCGCTGGGACCCGCCAGGGGATCGTCGATTTGCGCAGATCTCCACCCGAATGGTGGCCCGGCAGGACCGGATCGCCGGGACCCGGGGTGAGATGGAGACACCGGGCCACACCCGGGTGGACCTGCAGGCGGGACATCCCTTCCCCGGTGGCTTCATGGTCCGGGTCGGCGTGGAGAACCTCTTCGACCGGGAGTACCACAACCACCTGAACGCTGTGGATCCCTTCTCCCGAACCCCCGTTCCCGAGCCCGGGCGGGTGGCCTTCGCCCGGGTCAGTGTGAGCTTCTGATGGGGCAGGCAGGGGCGGTGGGGAGCGGGTGGATCAGGACGATGACGGAGGCGTCACCGACTCCGGACGGCAGAGGTACTTTCGGTCCGATCCGGCCCGCCCGCACTTGCGGCACACGAAGTGAGCAGGAAGGACGCGGCGAAGGTACTTGTCCCACTTCTTGAGCCGCTTCTTTCGGGACCAGTCGCATAGGGTCTTGGCCATGGGGTCGGAGGGGGATGGGCTGAGGGGGAAGGACGGAGTCGGAGGTGGCGTGCGTGTGGGCGTCGCCTCCGACTTCGTTTTCGTTTTCGGTTTCGGTTTCGGTTTCGGTTTCGGACGAATCTCAAGTCACCTCAGGATGGAGCCAACCCGGGTGGGTGCGCCCCGCCCCCGGGCTCCACCCTCTTCCCGATCCGGGGCGACTTGCCGGCGAAGCGGGCCTGCTCGTCCAGCAGGCGCTGCGGGAGGTGGGCGTTATGGCGGGAGTAGATGGACGGCCCTTCTACCCGGATGGTTCGGATGAGACCGCGTCGGCGCGCCACCGCCACCCGGTCCAACCCCTTCTCGTGACACCAGCGGGCGTACCTGGCGTCGGCCATGGTCTCCCCTCCGGTAAGCTCGTGGTGGGAGGGGAGATTCCGGCCCCGCACCAGCATGGTGCCCGTCCCCAGTTGATCCACGTAGCGGCTGTGGCGCAGGGACCTGGCATAGTGGAAGAGCCGTCTGCGACGGGTCCAGAAGAGGATCCGACGCTGGGCCAGGATGCTTCCGTGAACGCCGAAGACCCGCCCCTCCCAACCCAATCGACCGGCTTCGGCTTCCAGCGAAGCACAGTAGTCCGGGGCGTAGATGAGATCGTCGTCCACGAGAAAGACCCGGTCGTCGGGGCCGGGGCGGGGGTAGAACTTGCCCAGCGCCTTCACGTCCCGCTCCGGCAGCACGGGAATCACATTGTCGTACCGACTGAGCCATGGGGGCACCCCGTCGTATTCGTTCAGGACCAGGTGGAGTTGGTCCACCTGCGGCGCCAGCGAGGCTACGGCCCGAGGGAGGGACTCGGACCGGGCCGGAAAGGTGGCCATGTGGGCGCGCCGGATGGAGGGACCGGACGGGCTTGCGGGCTCGGCCATGGTCAGATGAGCCCCCGGAAGCGCTCCGGGATCCGGATCACCGGGTCGCCGGGAATCATCCCAGGCTTGTTCAGGGCGTAGGGGGGCCGGACCCAGCTCTGCCACCGCCGGGCTCGGTCAAAGTAGGCGTCCCCGTCCCGGGGCTCGGACCCGGTGATGATCTCGAAGAGGCGCCGGCGCCTGTTCAGGTGCCCTCCCCACCCGGTCTTCTGGCGATCGCTGTCGCCCACCTTCCCATGGGCCAGCGCCTCGTCGGCCATGCCCAGATGGAAGACGAAGAGGTTGGGGTCGATGCGGAAATTCCGACCCTTGATGCGGTGCATCCCCGAGCCCCAGGTGACCGGCGCCGTAGCCACCACCGGCTTGGTGTAGCGAGACGAGACGTGGGCATAGGCCCGCTGCTCCAGGATGGGGCGCTCCGGATCCAGGGGGTCTTCCTGGTCCAGGTGTTGTCCCACATCCAGCCCGAGCCCCGACAGGGTGCGGGGAAGGCGCGGGCGGGAGGCGAGGTACGTGCCCAGATCCATCCCGAGGCGCGGGTCCACCACCAGGAACTCGTCCACGTCGCAGACGATGAGCACGTCGTAGTAGTGGAAGAGGCCGTCGGCAATGCGCGACATGACCCGGGCGCGACGGCGCATGGCCGCCACCCGCCCCAGGGGGGTGTGGGGAAGGCGCAGGACGCTGCGCCCGGCATGGCTCTCGGGCAGGTTCTGGTCGTGCCCATCCAGGATGGGGACCAGGTTGTCCGGCCCGCAGATTCGGCCGTAATGGGCAATCCACCGCTTCAGGAAGAAGTCGTCGTTCCGGCAGGTGGTGACGGCACAGATGCGGAGGTGCCGGCCGGTTCCGACGCCGTCGGCGCTGTCGCCTCCCTCACCGGGCCCATGTGCCTCGGTCCTGGTCACGCCGCGCGCCGCTCGGACCGTATCGCCATCCCTCCCGGTCATGTGCGCCCCCCTCCCGCCTCGCTCCCGCGGGGCCCGTGTCCGGCTCGTCCGGCTCCGGCCCCGGGGAGGAGATCCCATGTGGGAGGAAGCCAGGGCGGACGCTGGGCGGAGCCGAAGCCCGTCCCCTCTCCCCGGACCATCACCACATCGGTGTGGAATCGCCCGGAGCGCCCGGCCACCAACTCTCCCAGCGACGGTAACGGCCGGAGCTGATCCCTTCCCCGTCGCCGCTCCGGGACGAAGAGCCGGAACCCCTCCAGCATGTCATCCACCTCCGATATGGAGGCTCCCGCCGCCTCCATCAGCTCGCGGTCCACCTCCACATACCCCACCGCCAGCGGTGCCGCCGCCACAGTCCGGGCCATCCCGCGAAGGACGAAGGACTCGAACCCCTCCACATCGATCTTGAAGACCAGGGGACCGTCCAGCGGCCCCGGCCCGGTCAGCCCTCCCACCAGGGTATCGATGCGGGTGGCAGGGACCTCCACGCGCTCCCTCTCTCCCCCGTCCTCATGGCCCGCGAATGCCCGGGTCCGGCCACTCCATCGGGGCTCGAGCCAGAGCGAGGCCAGCTCCCGATCATCATCGCCGGCGATGGCGTGGTGGAGGTGGATAAGCGATGTGTCGGGATGCGCGTCCCTCGACCGCTCCAGGTGGGGAAGGATGCGGGGATTCGCCTCCACTCCGAGGACGCGGGTCGCCGGGGGATAGCGGAGCGAGAAGAGGCACTCCCCGTAATTGGCGCCCACATCCAGGCAAACCGCCGGTTCCAGGTGCACGGTGAAGTCACGCCAGAACCGGATGTGGCGCGCCGTTCGGCGGCGAGCGAAGTCCAGAGCAATCTTGTGAAGCGCCCGTTGGTCATGGGGATCGATGGAGAGGGAGGCCTCGAAGTCCGGGTACGGGACCCACTCCGGTCGCAGCGTGCCGTACCGGCGGCGCAACAGGACGTGCATCTTCACGGCGCGGATGGCGTGCTCCACCGACTTCCCCGCCCACTTCAGGACCCCACCCACTCCTCCGGACATGTCAGCGACCCCCCTTGAGCCATGAGTGCAGCCGGCGGCCCGCCCTGGCCAGGCTCAGCCGGTTCGCCAGTCGGCTCATGGGGCGGAGCGAGAGCAGGTTCTTCTCGCCCAGGCCATCGATGAGCACGAGACGCTCTTCCCCACCCCACCACGCCAGAACCAGGTTCAATGGCTTGAGATCGCTTACCACGATGTGATGTCGCGCCAGGAGACGGATCATGGCGTCCACCTGCGGCACCAGGTGGGATGCAGGTCCCATTCGCTCCACCAGGTGGTGGAGGGTCGGTGCCAGCTCTCCGGCCCGATCCACCATCCGCTCCACTTCGACCCCCATTCCAAGGTCCGTCTCCACGAGCCCGTGGAAGGGTGCGACGATGGGCGGGTCATTGGAGATGCGACTCCGGAGGACCAGATATTCGGTGAGTTCGATGCCGTGGGACTTGTAGCTGCCGTATCGACTGGAGAGACGGACTCGCCACGGGGGCCGGTTCGACGGCTTCACCACCTTGATGAGCCGGTCGGGCCGCAAAGGGTGCCGGTACACCAGCCGACGGGCACCGGAGGCTTCCGGCGACTGAGCCGATAGGACAATCATTCCGAAGGGTAGATCCGCGTGGGAGGCGGATCAAGGAGGCCCCGGGCATTTGGCTGCAGGCGCTGCTACCCACCGGGATCGGCGGAAGGAAACGGAACGGCGCTGGAACGGGTGGAGGTGGGTTTCGGGAGGGAAGGCGTCCCGGGGTCGGAAGGCGACCCCGAGACGGCCTCCAGGTGCAGGGCCCGACCGTCTTCCTGCTCACGAGCGCGTCGCATGGCCGATTCGGCCTGGGCAAGGAGGGCCCGTGCGTCGTTGGAGGTGGGACGACCGGCCACGGCCCCCACCGTCAGCGACAGGTTTTCGCCTCCTACGTTGACCCGGTCCCGTATATGTTTTCGTAGGGAGACCAGGACGATCCGGGCCTGTGCCAGGTCGGTCTCGGGAAGAAGGACGGCGAACTGGTCCGGCCCCACCCGAGCCAGGCGATCGAGGCGCCGGAACCGTCTGTGGAGCACCCGGCCCACGTCCCTCAGAATCCGGTCACCGGCCAGGGGACCCAGCGTCTCGTTCAACTCCCTGAACCGGTTCAGATCCAGGAGCGCCAGAGCCACCGGACGACCGTAGCGCCGCGCGCGGCCCAACTCGGCGCTGGTGTCGGCCAGGAAGCTCTCCCGGTCCATGAGACCGGTAAGGGGATCGGTGCGGCACCATCCGCTGCCCATTCGCCGCTCCCGGATCTCAGCCACTACCCACCCGGCCACGGTGAGGCCCAGCCCCAGGAGAAGGGCATCGGTGAAGAGCCAGAGGCCCTCCGGCATGGGGCCGGCCAGATCCCGACGAGCCCAGGCGTAGGTGGCCACGGCCACCCAGGCCATGATGATTCCACCCCATCGACCTGTGGCCCATCCGGCCGCCGCCGCCGGGATCAGAAAGAGGAGGTGGGGCGACATGAGATCAGGGCCCAGATCGGCCAGGAGCGCCAGGGGGCCAAGACTCCCGATGGCCACGCCCAGCCAGATGACCCGGGACGCAGGGGAGCGAATCGAGCATGGGCTCCAGGGGGTCCGGCGTGGGCGTCCACGGAGGCCGCGATTCCATCGGACGTGGAGTACCGCGCCCATCGCCACCACGGCCAGACACGCCGGGACTGCCCAGCGCGGCGTCGTCAAGCCCAGGCCGGAGGGCGTGAACACCACCGCCGGAAAGAGGAGGTGCCCGGGCAGCGCCACTGCCAGATAGGTAATGGCCGCCCGTTCGAGCCGCTCCGTCGCTCTATTGAATTCCAGATCGGCGGCCAGGAAGATGAGCGCTCCCAGCGCCGGCGTGACGGTAGGAAGAAGGTCACCAAAGAACGCCTCAACCAGGAGGAGCCGCACCCACAGGAAGCCCACGCCGGTCCCGACGGCCAAGACGGTGAGGGCCCGGAGCATATGGTGGGAGAGTGGCCGGCGATCCATGGGGATAGGCTGGGGGGTGGCAGCTAGAGGTGGCAGCGTCGCCCGACCCGGGAGCCCCCTGGACGGGAGATGCGTCGGGTAGAGAGCACCAGCCAAAATGCGAATCCGGATTCGCATTTCCGGTCCTGTTTCCCAGTATCGGCAGTGCAGCACGAACCGTGGAGGTGAAGGGGACGCGCTGAGCACCCTCTCTCGCTTGGCCCCCCTGGCTTGGGAGCAGGCCCGACCCTCGCCGGAGCGACCCTTCCCCCTTAGGATTCCAACCTTCGCACACACCTGCGGCGGCTCGAGCCAAGCTCCGCCCCCCCGTCCCCCCGATCCCACCATGCGCCGAACCGTTCTCCCCCTTCTGGCCCTGCTCCTCACTCTGGGTCCCGCAGCCTGTGTGACCTACACCCAGGTGGAACTGGACTCCCCTGGCCCCCTTTCCCCGACCCCCGGGGACGAAGTCAGGGTTCGTCTGGCGCCGGAAGAAGGGGAACGGCTGGCCCGCCGGACCGGGCGCCGTGTAGACACGCTGGACGGTCGGATCCAGGCCGGGGCACCTGTGGCCGACTCCCTCCGCATGATGGTGACCTGGGGCCCGGCCTGGGCCGGTACACCGCTGGAAGGACGACGGGAAGAGGTGTCGCTTCCCCGATCCGGGATCCTGACCATTGAGCGCAAGGAGGTGTCGCGCTCCCGCACCGCCGTCCTCGGAGTCGCACTGGCGGCCACGGCGGTGGTCCTGTTTCGCTCCATCGGGAAGGAAGGGGACGGACAGAGCGGCGGACTTCCCCCGGACGCTCCGCCACCGCCGGTGGATCTCTGATCCGGAGCCGATGGCTGACCCGGGACGAATCTCTGATCCGGGATCGATCTGGATAGGGTCCCTACATAAATGAGGGGGCCGGCCACATGGGCCGGCCCCCTCCGTTGTCCTTGAGCATCCGGGCCCCGAAGGACCCCGCCCATCACGAGGCGATGTTGGGGTTGCTCAGGCGCTCATTGCGGGGAAGCGGGATGCAGGTGGTGCCACCGTACGCGTCACCCCGGCTGCTCAGCCCCTGCTCGAACTCGATCCCGTAGCGGAGCATGTCGCCGAGGCGGTGCCCGTCGAGCCAGAAGGTCCGGCGGCGCTCTTCGATGATGTCCTCGAGGCTGCCGTTTCCGGTGTAGGCCGGAAGCTCGAAGTGCTCCCGGATCTTGTTCAGCGCCTCCACCGCGGCGGATCCACCTTCCACCTCGGCGATGATGAACTGGGCCTCGATCCACGAGGCCAGCGGCATGTTCTCACTGTGGGAGGTGTACTTCTGCTGCTGGTGGAAGACGGTGGAGCCGTCCTCGCCCACCCCGTTGATGACGGACTGGACCCGGGTATCCGGCACTCCGTCCACTGTGAGATCCCGCAGATCGGGCTTCACCGCCAGACGGCGAGAGGTGATGGTGATGGAAGGCCACCGGTTCTCCCGACGAACCTGCGTCGACGAGAAGCCCACCTCCCGAACGAACCCGTCGGGGATGTTCCGGGCGTCGGCCAGTGCCCCCTGCTGGTCGCCCATGTTCAACCGGGCCCGAGCCCGGCCGATGAGCGCCATATTCCGGAGGCTCTGGTCCCCGGCGGCGTCGGCGTGGGGAAGCGCCCGAGTGAAGCGCTCCTCGGCGATCTGGAAGGTCTGGTTCCGGGTGAGGAGGGGACCACCGTCCACCGCCACCTCGCAGTGCCCCTCACCCAGGAGCAGGTATCCGTAGCCACCGTACGCCGAGAGTTCAGCCAGCTTCCGCTCCCGGTTCGGAACCGAGCCGTCCGGGAAGGCGCTGATCCGGCGATACCCGTCGTCGTTCAGGAACCGGGCCGTCTGCATGGGTGCCCAGTAGCCGAAGCCGTCGGCGGCCCGGCTGGTGGTGCAGCTACCCATGACGTTGTCCAGTTCGTCGAGCCGGCTGTTCCAGATGTTGGTGTTGCGAAGGCCCGTGGTGCTCTCCACCTCCGCCGCCAGGATGCCTGCGGTGGTGACGAACTGGGCGAAGGAGCACTCGAACTCTCCCAGCGCCGAGACCAGGATGGTGCGGGCCAGCGCCGGATTCTCGAACTCCGACTCGGTGGCGGAGCCGGGCACGTCCACCTCCAGCAGACTGTCGCAGGCCGCAAGGGCCAGGGGTACGGCCAGGGCCGCCAGAAGTGCGCGTCCCGCCCGCCCTCCAAAGCCAGCCCTGCCCTTCCGTGTAATAGGATCCGTCATGGGTTCATTCCCTTCCAGGCGATGTCGAATAGTCATGGTGGGCCTCAGAAGTTCAGGCGGAACGTGAGGACCGCGTTGGCCATGGGCGGCATCACCGTCTGGAAGATGGTGCTCTGATCCGCGATGCCCCGGGTCTCAACGTCCCAGATGACCGCGTCGCCCACGTCGGGGAAGATCTGACCGCTCCGGGGAGTGTTGAAGCCCTCCTGGCCGGTCCAGAGCATGGCCAGGTTCCGGGCCGCCAGGGATACGGACCCCCGGTTCGCCCCGATACGGCTCGCCAGGTCCGGCGACAGCGTGTAGGTAAGGGAGACCTCCCGGAGCCGGACGAAGCTGGCGTCGTAGGTCCCAAGCGGGTTGCGCCCGAAGGTCCGGTACGCCGCCACGATGGGGTCGTCCCGGCGCACCGCCGACTCCATCACACCCACGCTGGTGATGGCGGCGGGGCCCGAGGAGTCGCGCTGGATGTTGCCGCCGGCGCCCTGGATGCTGGCGTACAGGCGGAAGGGCCCGAAGGTGAAGTTGTTGTTGATGCCCAGGTCCCAGGTGGGCTGGCTGTGGCCCCACCAGACCAGGGGAGCGTCGGCACATGGCATGGGGGCTCCACCCTGGTCCAGACCGGAGGCGCCGGTGCCGCCGTCGCAGAGAGCGGAGGTGATGTTCCCCGCCGCGTCGATCTCGGCGGAGATCACCTTCTTCATGAAGACGTCGGCGATGGAGTAGCCCACCCGCTGCTGCACCTCACCGGTTCCGATGACATCCTCATCCCCCAGGTCGTCGATGCGGTTCTGGAAGTTTCCGATCTGGACACCCAGGTCCCAGTTGAAGTTGCCACGGTTCAGCACATTGGCGTCCACGGAGAACTCGTTCCCCCACCCGCGCACCAGACCGATGTTCACGATCTGGCCACCGGGGAAGCCCAGGGAGCGGGGGATGCCCCGGCTCACGATGGCGTTCCGGGTCCAGCGGTCGAAGCGGGTGTAGACGACGCTCAGGCGACCGTCCAGGAATTCGGCGTCGAAGCCTACCTCGATCTCCTCACCCCGCTCCGGCTCCAGCGCCGGGTTCCCGAAGGCCGACGGGACCAGACCCGGCTGATCCTGGTACCCGATCTGGGGCGAGAAGAGGCGGGAGGCGTCAAAGGTACCGGGCTGCTGTCCGGCGGCGCCCCAGGCACTCCGGAGACGGAACTGGCTCACCCAGTCCAGATTCCAGAAGTCCTCTTCATGCATGACCCAGGTAGCGCTCACCTTGGGGTAGACGGCGGCGTCGAACTCGGTGCCGAAGGCGCTGTTGTCGTCCATGCGCACGGCACCGGTGAGGAAGACCCGGTTCCGCCATTCAAACTGCTGCTGCAGGTACACACCCACCGTGGCGTTCTCCACGAAGGACTCGGTCCCGTTCCGTGTGGACCCACCGGTGATGGTGGTGATGGGGATGGCGGGGAAGTTGGAGGCGGTGGCCCCCAGCGCCAGGGTCCGGGACCGATAGTACTGGAAGCCGAACGAGGTGACACCCACCAGCTCGTCCCGCAGGTTCCGCGTGGCTGAGCCGCCGTAGTCCAGGGTCACGAAGCGGGTCTGAACCCGGGAGACGGACTTGTCGCCCAGGCCCAGGGCACCGAAGAAGTGGGCATTCCCCTCAGGCATCCGGGGATAGAGGCGGGTGAAGAGCTCCTGATTCGAGTCGATCCCCGTCACCAGCCGGTGAACGAACCAGCTCGTGGGGGTGTGCTGGAACTCGATGCTCCCGGTGAACCGGTCGATGGCGGCCTTGTCCTCCACCTTCTCGAACTCCTCGGGAGGCGCCTGCCGCCAACCCCGGGTCCTGTTCAGGTTTGCCGGCGTGGACCAGTACAGATTCCCGAAGGGGTCGGTGGTGAGGCCCGACTGGGCCAGACGACGTTCGCCGTCCACGTACCCGACGCTGGTGCGGATGCTCAGCGACTCGAAGGGCAGGACGTCCAGGTTGGCCCGGAGGTTCGTGCGCTTGTCCCAGTTCCACGAGATGACGCCGGTCTCGTCGTGGCGGGTGGCGGAGAGGAAGTACCGCACCGCGTCCGTCCCACCGTTCATGCTGACGCTGTAGTTCTGGATGGCCCCATAGGTAAAGATGGGCCCGTTCCCGAAGTCCCTCTCGTACTCGTAGAGGTTGAAGCCCTCGAGCTCATTGGTATTGGGATTGATGCCCCAGCGGAGGCCGTGGCGCCCGGCGGGATCCCACAGCCAGTTGTACCCGTGCTGCACCGACACGTCGAAGTTGGCGTCGCCGGTGTTCCCCCGCTTGGTGATGATCTGGATCACACCGTTGGAGGCTTCCGTCCCGTAGAGGGTGGCGGCGGCCGGCCCCTTGATGATCTCGATGGACTCGATGGACTCGGGGTCCAGGTCGTTGAGACGGCTGACGCTGGAGCCGCCCCGCTGGCCGAAGCCCCGGTTGGGCCTGGAGTCCATGCGGACGCCATCGATATAGACGATGGGGTCGTTGCTGAGCCCGATGCTCCCCGTCCCGCGGATCCGGATCCGCTGACCCGACCCCACCTGACCGGCGCCGGCCAGCATGGTGACGCCGGGGCTCCGGCCGCCGATGAGCTGGGAGACGTTGGTGACCGGGGCCACGGTGTTGATCTCCGACGCCGACAGCCGGTCCACCACGTTTCCGATGGCCCGACGCTGCGTCCCGCCCGCCGTTCCCGTCACCACCACCGCGTCCAGCGCCAATGCCTGCTCCACCAGGGCGATGGTCAACTCCACGGTCTGACCGGAAACCACCTCGACTTCCTGGGAAGCGGGCCGGTATCCGAGGCGCTGCACCTCCACCGTCTGGGTCCCGGCGGGAACGTTGCCCAGGGTAACGCGACCATTGCTGTCGGCGAGGCCGCCGATCCCCACGCCGGCCACCGATACCTGGGCCGCCGCCAGCCCCTGCTGGGTGCGGGAATCGGTGACCCGGACGACGATTTCGCCCTGTATCTGCGCATCGACCGCGGCGGCACCGGGATCCGGCCCCACAGTCGTGGTCTCCATCGCGGCAAGGCTGGTGGGTACCACCAGTGCTGCGGCGAGGAGTGTTCTGAAGACATTTCTCGCGCCCATCGACTCACCTCTCAGATAAAGACATTGGATTTCCAGGTGGCGGGGAGGGGGTCGGCAGGGACCGCCTGAAGGCGGCCCCCGGAGACCGACGCGACTCGACGCCCAGGCATCCGGACGAGACGAAAAGCCTACAGCTTCGGGTAGGGCGCCCGCTGGCGCCCGCCGACCTATGTCCCCGCTGGGTCCGTCTCCTCCTCCTTACGGAGACTCCCTTAGGAGCCGACGTATGGTCGGAATCACGAACTGACCGAAGACTTCTTCCTGTCAGGATGCTGAGAAGGTAGTACGGCCGAATTAGTCACATGTCAAGTAACGGCGTCGTGGCCACCCCGCCTCCCTTCCCACCACGCCCTCCTCATCATCTCCAGGAATCCGGTCCAGGCATCCGGTCCAGGATTTTCGTTGACCGAGAGCGCCGGAGGCTTTATCGTAAAAAGACGATAAATGGGGCTGCCCGTTTCTCCGGGCGATCGATTTGCTCCCCATGCCATTCCGTCCTGGTTGCCCTCCCACCGGTTTGGTACTCTCTCACCCCCTCCGCCCAAGGAAGTCCAGAAATGCCCCAGGTCCGAGTCTTCGACCCCGCCATGTGCTGCTCCACCGGTGTCTGCGGTCCGTCCGTGGATGCCCAACTGGTGCGATTCGCCGCCGATCTCGACTGGCTGAAGGAGCAGGGTGTATCGGTGGAGCGCTTCAACCTCTCCCAGGAGCCCGCCGCCTTCGTTTCCGATGCGGATGCCCGCTCCACCCTCCAGACGCAGGGAGAAGGGGGCCTTCCCCTGGTCAAGGTGGACGGCAAGGTGAAGAGCAGCGGGCGGTATCCCAGTCGGAAGGAACTAGCCGCCTGGGCCGCCGTGGAAGGCGGAGCGTCCGCACGCACGGCCCCGTCCCATCTCTGAGCCCGCCATTGCCCGAGCCACCCGTTTTCCCAGTCCCCCCCACGGAGGGACCCATGTCCGACCTGATTCCCGAGCCCACCCGCATCCTCTTCTTCACCGGTAAGGGAGGGGTGGGGAAGACTTCCCTTGCCTGCGCCACCGCTATCCAGCTTGCCGATCTGGGCCGCCAGGTGCTTCTGGTGAGCACCGATCCGGCCTCCAATCTGGACGAGGTCCTGGGGGTGCGACTCTCGGCCGAGCCGTCGGAGATTCCGGCTGTTCCGGGACTCTCGGCGCTGAACATCAATCCGGAAGAGGCGGCCGCCGCCTACCGGGAGCGGGTGGTGGGACCGTACCGGGGCGTACTCCCCGACGCGGCGCTGGTGAGCATGGAAGAGCAGCTGTCAGGGGCGTGCACGGTGGAGATCGCCGCCTTCGACGAGTTCTCCAAATTGCTGGGTGACCCTGAGACCACCCGCACCTTCCACCACGTGGTCTTCGATACGGCTCCCACAGGGCACACCCTGCGTCTCCTGGAGCTTCCCGCCGCGTGGTCCAGCTTCATCGACGAGAATGTGGGCGGCACCTCGTGCCTCGGACCCCTGTCGGG
>REEG01000302.1 GCA_007695195.1 Gemmatimonadales bacterium
GTGAGTTCGGTCTCGGTGACGGTCAGCCGATAGTCGCGCCGGGGATCGAAGTCGGGGAACTGGTCGACCCGGTCCAGCACGTCGCCCACCAGCTTCTTCAGGAACACCCGGGGCGCCACTCCCACCTGGGCCCCCAGCTCGCCGGAAACGGCCCGGGCCAGGGTGGCCACGTACGCGTCGTCCACGGCGGCGCGCACCCGCTCCTCATTCGCGATCCCGGCGGCGTAGAGGTCCCGCACCCGCCGCCCCACCGCCTCCAGCGACGAGAGATCGAACCCCCGCAGCCGCACCTGCGCCGCCCGGGGGTTGTCGAAGCGGGGATCGGTGGTGAAGTCGGTGTGGAGGCGCTGGGCCAGGGGCGCCAGCCGCTGCACCCCCTGGGGGCCGTCGAAGAAGGGCCCCGTGCCGGTAATCACCAGGTAGAGGCCGGGGAAGCGTCCGCCGTCCACCTCGTCGATGAGCTGGCGGAGGGCGTTCAGCGCTCGGTCCCGCACATCGCTTCGCACCCGCTGGAGCGTCTCCACCTCGTCCAGGATCAGCACCAGGCCGGGCTGGCCCGCGTCCCGGAGCACCGTGAGAAGCCCCGCCAGGAACCCCAGCGCGGCATCGTGATCCACATCGCCCTTGATCCCGGCTGCCCGCTTCACCGACGCCGCCACATGGGGCTGCCCCCCGAGCCACGCCAATAGCCCCTCGGCCTCGTCCAGCCTTCCGTGGGCCATGGCCCGCCGGTACCCCCGGAGCACGGTACTGAAGGCCGGGGCGGTGCGGGTGATCCGGGCCAGCCGCCGCTCGGCCAGCGCCTCGGTGGCCGCCACCAGCCCCGCTTCGTCCGTCTCTTCCACCTCTCCCGCCGCCAGCACCTCCTCTTCCAGGGTGAAGAACCACCCATCGATGACGGACCGGAGCGCACCGGTGGGGGTCCCGGGGGTGGCCAGCCGCTCCACCAGCCGCCGGTACACCGTCTCCAGGTGGTGGAGGGGCGTCTCGCCCTCCGAGACCTGCACCTCGCTGGTGGCAAACCCCCGCCCCCGGGCCCGCTCGGCGAGCCAGCGCGAGGTGAACGTCTTTCCGGAGCCGTACTCCCCCCGGATGGCCTTGAACCCGGCCCGCCCCCGGGCCACCGTCTCCAGCTCCTCGTCCAGAGCCGGGGCCAGGGCGTCGAGCCCCACCGCCAGCACGTCCAGCCCGCGCTGGGGCACCGTCCCCCGGCGGAGGGCGTCCACGATCTCCTGTCGGCGCGCCGGCGAGATCATCGGTCCAGCCCGAATTGCTGGAAGAGGAGTCTGCGGTCCAGATGGACGGTGCGCTGGGCCTCGACCCGCACCACCCCCACGCCGTCCACATTGAGCATCCGCTGGAGCGCCTGGAGCTTGGTGCGCACCCGGCTCTGGGGGATCCCCAATTCGTCGGCCAGCGCCTGCACCGGGAGCCGCCCGTTGGCCCGGTCCAGGATCCGGAGGAAGGCCGCCAGATCCTCATCGGCGAGCACCATCCGGGCCGAGAGGTGCCGCTGCGCCTCGAGGACGGAGCCGGCCAGGAGCTCGGAAATCCACCAGGGACCGTCGGCCTCCACCCCCTCCCCACCGTCCCCGACCCCGGCCCCCTCCTCCACCGGTTCGGGGAAGAGCATCCCCTGCCCGGTGGGGTCCGCCGCCGGCGCACCGCCTCGACGCCGAGCCGCCCTGGCCCCGGCGCTGCCCGCACCCGACGCCCCGGCCCGGGATCCGCCCCCCTGCCCTGCCCCGGCCCCAGGGCCGGCCCACTCTTCCTCCCCACCCTCGCCGGGGAGCCTCCAGCGCTCCGGATCCACCTCCCACCAGGCGGGGGGCAGGGTCTCGGCCGGTTCCCACCCCGACACCTCCAGCGTCGGCGGCGCCATGACCAGAAGGGGACACAGGACCTCCTGGGGGGTGGCCCCGCCGTGGTACCCCCGCTTCTCGGCCGACATGTAGCGGAGCCGCTCGGTGGCGGGCACCACGATGCTCCCGTTGTCCAGAAGCACCCGGGGACCGGCCAACTCCACCTCGCCCGCCTCCGCCGGGGGGTGGTTCGGCCGCCACCGCTCGCCGGAGCCGCCGTGGAGGCGCACCTGCGAGCCCGCCTCCAGGACATGGCCATGGTCGCTCGCCAGCACCACCAGCCGGTTCGCCTCCAGCGCCGCCTCCACCAGGGGCCGCAAGGGCCGGATCCCCTGGAGACCGTCGGCGAGGCGGAGCTGGCCGCCCTTGTCCAGATGCTCGTCCAGGGCGTTCACCACCACCCCCACCACCTGGATGTCGGCGCTGGTGATGGCGTCGCGGACCTCCGGGGCGATGCGACCCTCCTGAATGGCCAGATCCCGTCGGTGGAAGAGCTTCGCCGCCCGCCGCCGGGAAACGGAGCGGAGCCCCGGGTGCTCGGCCCACCCCCGGCGCTCGTCGGCCTGGGTCCCGTGGGCCCGTTGGCCGGTGAGCAGACTCGTCCGGCTCACCGAGGTCACCGAGGGGAGCCCCGACACCACCAGGGGGTGCTCCCGCCCGATGGGGCGAAGCCGGTCGAGCCCCCGCCGGCTCAGGTCCTCGGCCAGGCGGGTGGCCTCCGGGTGCGACCATCCATCCAGAACCAGGAAGAGGACGGGGACCTCCCGGGCGAAGGGGACCACCACCTGGTCCAGGACCCGCTCCACCGGGAGGAGGGGCGGGCGCTCCCCGGGCTCCACCGAGGCCCAGGCGGCCAGGTGCCGGGCGAAGGTCTCGTCCCGGCGCATCCGCTCCCCATCGATGCGCCCGAGGATGGCGCCGTACGCCGCCGCCGCCTCTTCGCGCACCTCTCCATGGCTCACCGCCTCCCGGGCCCGGTCGACCCACGCCCCATGGGCCACGAACGCCCGGGCGGCGGCAGCCAGATCCCCTGAGCCCTTCCCTTCATCGCCCTCGCCGTCGCCCGGGGCCAGTCGCCGCACCAGCCGCGCCGCCATCCGCAGACGCCGGGTCCGCTCCCGGTCGTCGCCGTCCCGGGCCCGGAGATGGGCCCCCACCCGGGCCACCGCATCCCGCACCGCCGCCACGGCCCCGGGGTCGCCTGGATGGGCCACCGCCACCTCCAGCGCCCGCCCCGCCGCATCCAGCCGCTGCTCGAAGGCGCTGGGAAGAAGGTCGGACCGGTGGGCCAGCTCCGGGGCCCCCAGCACCCCGCCCAGGAGCGCCTCGGCCCGGTTCAACCACCCCTGCACCCGCACCTCCTCGGAGAGCTCGCTGGCGCGACGGACCAGCTTCCGCGCCGCCGCGGCCCAGGCCCGCCCCACCTCGCCGGTGATCCCCTTGGCCCCCACCGGCTGCTCGAACCGCACCCGGGCCGCCAGCAGCCCGGCCCCGTCCTCTCCGTCGTCCTGGGCCCAGAGCACGTCGGCTACGAGCCCCAGGGGGACCAGGTCGCCGCCGCGCCCCGCCTGAACCAGGCGAAGGACGTGGCTCACCGCCGGCCCCGCCGTCCGGGCCAGCCGGTCCGTGATGGGCTCCAGCGCCCCACCCACATGGTGCTCCAGGGCGGCCCGGGCCTCGTCGGTCTCACCCCAACTGAGGAGGTCCCGGAGGTCGGGCTGCTCCGACTCGAGCCCGAGCCCGAAGCGCAGGAGATTTCGCCACGCCGTATCCAGATCCAGCAGCCCGCCCGGGGCCGGCGGGTAGCCGCGCCGGGGCGCCACAGCCACCAGGAGATCCACCATCCACCGGTGCCGGGCCAGCGCCGGATCCACCGCCTCCACCCGGAAGAGCTCCTTCACCGCATCCCACCCGGAGATCCGGAGCACCCGGTGCTTCCAGAACCGGGTGAGGAGCTCGGTTCCCAGCTCCGTCTCGGGAAGGGAGGTGAGGATGAGGAGCGTCCCGTCACCGTCTCCGTCCCGCTCGGCCAGGAGATCCCGGATCCCCAGCACCGAGATGCCGGGGCGCACCTCCACCGGGCTCCCCCCCACCTCCCACCGGGACGGACCGTCCCACTCCGGGGGCGACTCCACGGCGATGACCCGGGGGGCCTCATCTTCTCCGCCCCTGTGGACTCGCTCAACCAGCGCGCGGAGGGTCGACTCGGACGGGGCCGGCATCAGTCGTCCCGCCAGGTGATGGTGACCTCGATTCCCTCCACCCGCCGCCCCGAGGCCCGGAGCTTGTGCACGAGCCGGTCCAGGTCGTCGGGGCCGGCGAGGCGCTCGGTCTGGACCCGGGGCGCCACGGGGGGAAGCGGGGTTGGCCCCGGGGTCGGGGTGGGGCCCGGAGCCGGAGTCGGATCCGGAGCCGGGGTCGTAGCCCCATCCGGCGTCGGGGTCGGGCCGGGGGTCGGGTCCGGGGCGGGAGGACGGGGCGCCACCGGCTTCACCGTGGCGGCCTGGGCCAGGAGTCCGGTGGCGTGGCCCACCTCCCGCCGGAGCGCGGCGGGAAGCTCCACCGCCAGGGGGTCCGCAGCCACAGCCTCCCGCACCCGCTCGCTGAGCGCCTGGGCCCGCCCGGCCCACTCGCCACCGAGCCCCGCCGCCGACTGGAGAAGCTGCCAGTTCACCCCGTTCAGGGCCCCTGCCACCTCCCGGGCCGACTTGATGGTCCGGCCCAGCACCGGGGCGGTGGGCGGACTGGACACCCGGGCCAGCACGCCGATGGTGTCCACGTCGTCCGCCGCATCCAGGCGGATCAGGAGATCCCGGGCCGTCTCGGCCGCCACCCGCCGCGGCGCCTCGCCGTGGGGGCGGAACGCCTGGGGCACGGCGTCCAGCTCCCGGACCAGCCCCGTCACCGCCTCCAGGTATGCCCCGGCCTGCTCCTTCAACTGCCCCACCAGGGTGGAGACGTTGGAGGCGTTCCGGATGGGGCTCGTGCCGAGACCGAAGACCGCCTCCGCCAGGGGCCGCGCCCGCTCCCAATCCTCCGGGGCCGGCAGCCGCTGGCTCTGGAGCTCGACCTGGGGATCCAGACGCGCCACATCCATGGCCACCTGGACCCCGGCATTCACCAGGACCCGGTTGTCGGCCAGGGCGAAGGCGCACACCACCAGGTTCGCCACCCGGTCGCTCAGCCCCCGGGGCCGGGGCTCGTCGAGCCACTCCTTGAGGCGCTCCACCGTGAGGGGCCCACCGGGCTCCTGGGCCTGCATGCGGTGCACATGGTCGGCCCAGTTCCGCTTCAGGGTGATGTGGCTCTCGCCGGTGTCGGCGATGTCCAGCGGCCCCAGGATCTTCCGGACCGCCTTCCGATCTTCCCGGGGGATGTCCACCCGCTGGTCCCGGTGGGCCACGGCCCGCTCCACATGGGTGAGGCAGGTACGAAGCTCACCCAGCGTCACCTCGCTCTCGAACTCGGGGTGGGCCGGGTACCGGTGCCGGAAGAGCTGATCCAGTAGCCCCTCGAGCCCGGCCTTGAGGCCGGCGGCGGCGGGCGGCTGAAGGGTGAGGGTGGGGTCCATGCTCTGGAATTGATCGCCCAGATCCAGCTCCGCCGTGACCCACCGCTCATCGGGCGGCGTGTGGATCCCGTAGGCCTGGCGGAGGGCCTCCTGCACCTGGGTCCGGTGGGCATCCCGCATGCTGGCCAGGGAGTGCCGGGCCTCCATCCGGTCCTGGGGCGAGAGGTGCCCGGTGTACGTCTCCAACCGGTCGCCGGTGAGGATGTGGTCCAGGATCACGAGCTGCCCCAGCCGCGACAGCCCCTCCTCGGTGAAGAAGTTGGGGAGCCAGACCAGGGTGGGCTGGGGCTCTTCCACCCCCCGGATCTCCCGCACCCGGGCCAGGTCGTCGTTGGGCCCTCGTCCGGGCTCCTCGTCGAAGGGGAAGTCCAGGAGGACCTTGGGCACCTCCCCGGCCCGGAACCCGGGATCGGGGATGTCCTGGGTATCGCGAATGTTGGCGAACTGGAGCTCCACCTCCCGGCGGCTCCCCCGCCAGACCCACTTGTAGCGGGCGGTGAAGAGCCCGCTGTTCAGCTCCACATCCAGCGCCTCGGCCACGAGCCGGCGCACCTTGGCCCGCCGGGCTCCGGGATTGTCCACGGCGCTGGCCTGGTCCAGGATCCCCTGCACATCGACCCCGGCGATGCGGAGCGCCACGGTGGGGTCCTGCTCATCGCCGTCCAGCCGCAACTCAGGCACATCGGGCTGCCAGCGCCGGAGCCGCTGGAGCACCGCCGCCCGCTCGGCCCCGGGGATGGGGCTCCGGATGGTCCCGTGGTTCAGGTTCGCCAGCCGCCGCACGGTGAGGCTCCGGAGCGGGCCTGCATCCGCCACCAACGCCGCCAGGAGAAGGGTCTTGATGAGGCGGTCGTCGGTGCGGAAGGGGTGCTTGGCCGGGAGCGCCCGGACCCCCTCCTCGTCCAGCCCGTGCTCCCGGAGGAGGAGGGGCCGGAGCCGGTGCTCGTACAGGTCCCGGGTCCGGACGAAGTGGCGCTTCAGTTCGGCGGAGAAGGGCTCCTCGCCGCTCCGGATCACATCGTAGAGATCACCGATGGGGACCAGGTCGCCCACCTCCAGTTCGTCCCGCCGCTGCACCAGGAGCTGAAGGAGCAGCCGCAGCGCCGTGCGCTCCCGCTGCAGGTAGCTGGACACCGCCACCAGGGTGTCGATGAGAGCCGGAGAGAAGGGGTAGACCCGCCGGAACGCCTCCTGGTCGGCCTCCGACGTCATGAGGGTGTCCATGGCCCGGCTCCCCCCGATGAAGGTTCGCTGGAACGCCAGATCCAGCTCGGTCCGGGCATCGTCGCCCCGGGTCCGGAGGAGGCGCTGCTCCACGATGGCCCGGAGGTTCGTGTCCGACAGCTCGATGGTGTCGAAGCGCCCCTCCCACCACTGGAGGATGTCGCCGAAGTTCAGCGCCTGGGCCCCGGGCACCCCGCTCCCGATGAAGTCCCGGAGATCCCGCTGCCGGGCGATGAAGCTGATGATGGGAGCCGGACGCTGGGCCGACGGCGCCTCCACCAGCTTGGCCACCTTGGGCCCCTCCCGGTTCACGAACTGGGGGTCGCCCATGCGGCTGGCAAACCAGAGGATGAGCTCGTCCAGGAAGAGGAGGACGCCGTGGTAGCCGAGCCCCCGGGCGTGGCGGCTGATGGCGTCGAGCCCCTGGTCGAAGGGCACGAACCCCCGCCCCGTCCCCTCGGCCTGCCCCACCGTGCGCCGGGCGAAGGCGTCGATGTAGTCGCTCACCAGGGTGGCCCGCTCCGCATCGTCGGGCCCGGCCTGGAGCGCCGCCTCGAAGCGCTCCGCCGTCCACCCCCCCGCCAGGGCGCCGAACCCGTCGTCCTCGGCGGCGCCGCCCAGGTTCTGGAAGAAGAGCTCGTCGCCCATCTTCTCCCGCAGATCCCGCGCCTCGGCCAGGAGGGCGTCGTCCAGATACACGGCAGGGAGGGCCGCCTCCGGGTGGAGCCGGCGGATGTGGCGGACGTAGCCCCCCAGCACCCCGGCCTCCATGGAGTGGGCCCCGATCATGTGGTAGGGGACCAGGAGGATCTTCTTCCCTTCCAGGCGCCGGTCGTAGCGCTCCAGGAGCGGCTGGAACTCGGCGCGCCCCCGGGCGTGGGGGTCTCCACTCAGGAGAAGGTGGAGGATGGCCATGAAGTGGCTCTTCCCGGACCCGAACGAGCCGTGGAGGTAGGCCCCCCGGCTCACCCCGCCGCTCACCGCCGAATCGACGAGGGAGAGGGCCCGCTGGAAGCAGTCCAGGAGCTGCTCGGTGACCACGTACCGGTCCACCGTCTCCTGGGGCCGATCGATGCCGTCGGCCAGGGAGATGACGAAGTCCGAGTGGTGGACGGCCTCGGGGATGTGGATGAGATCGCGAAGAAGCACGGCTGGGTGGGGTGAGGGGGTCGAGGTCAGGGGGTCCAGCGATGGAGGTCGTCCCGGGTGAGGCCCAGCGCCTGGGTCTCGGTGTCCACGTAGGCACGGAAGAAGTCGCCCATGCGCTCGCCCCACACCGGGTCCATCTCATTGTGCCACTGCTGGAGCCACGGGACCAGTTCGGCGAGTCCCACCAGGAGGGGGGTCAGCTCCCGGGCGTCGGCGCCCTCGTCCTTCCGGCGCTGCAGATGCCCGGCCAGCGCCCGGGCCCGCATGAGGTGGTCCCACCCCGCCCATCCCACCACCGCCGTCCCGTCGGCGCCGATGCGGGTGTCGGGGTAGCCGATGAACCGCTCCTTGGGCACATCCAGCTTCCCCCGGAGGCTGTACGCGGCCCCGCTCCGGAAGTCTCCCTTCACATACTTGGGCGGCACCGGGATCCGGTCCAGCTTGTGCTCCTTCCGGAGCGCTTCGGCCTGGGCCGGCGAGAGGTGCTGCGGGTCTTCGGGAGGAAGGGCGGTCCGGGCCTCCACCTCGTCTTCCAGGCGCTGAAGCTCCCAGGTCCGCTCCCACGCCCGGCGCTTCCGCATCCCCGACGCCTTGAACCGGTAGGGGGCGGCGAAGGGGACGGTCTCGTCCTTCACCAGGGTGCCCACCAGGTCCGGGAGGTCCACATCCAGGCGGCCCACGTAGAGGCGCGCCGCCTCCATGGCCTCGGCATCGGTGCGGAGGTGGTCGGCGAGCCGCCCCACGGTCTGGAGCTCAGGTTCCTGCCAGCACGGGAGGGCCTCCAAGCGGTCCAGGAGCCAGGTGCGGAGGGCGTCCTGCTCCAGCGTGTCCCAGTCGTCCCAGTTCCACCGCCGCTTGTATTCCGGGCGCTCCAGGAGCCGGATCTTCCGGTCGCTCCGGATGAGGGCGATGCGGGCCTCCACCGCCTCCCGGTACCGGTCCGGCCAGTGGGCCGGGAGCTCGGTGACGGGGGTCGAGCCGTGGCGCTCGAACCAGGTGGAGCGGACCTTCCCTGCGGCCATGTCCCGAGCCAGGGCGATCTCGAAGGCCCGCTCCCCGCGATGGAGTTCGGGGAGGGCGTCGGTGGGGAGGGCCATGGGGTGCTCCAGGAGCCCGTAGTGATGGTAGCACTCCCAGTCCAGCTCTTCCTGGAGGGCCACCATACGGGCCCGGAGGGAACGGACCTGCTCCCGGGCGGCCTGGAGGCGTTCCCGGGTGGGGGGAGCGGCGTCTACCACCGCCGCCGGGAGGGTGGCGGAGAGCTCCTGGGCCAGGGTGTCCAGGGTTTGGGGTCGCTCCAGGGGGGTGGTGGCGGGGATGGGGAACTGCTGGAGTTTGGTGCCGTCGTGTTCGATGAACTCCTCCCACTCGGCTCGGCTCTCCTGCCCCACGCCTCCCTGGCCCTTCCCATGGAACACCTGCTTCATCCAGAAACAGGCCGTAGAGCTGTTCAGGAGGCCCAGGAGGCGGAGGTGGTCCTCTTCGGTGGCCTCCTCGGGGAGCTTGATGACGGGGGCGGACTGCTTGAAGACCTTCCCGCCCCGGTCCAGCACGAAGTG